>QNFE01000004.1 GCA_003645455.1 Gammaproteobacteria bacterium
CAGAAAATAGTGCATTTTTATAACAAAAATGAGGAAAATGGCAAGTCCTTTGACGAATTTTTGCTATTAAAAGGCGCATTTTGTGTGTTTTATAAATTGTGCTTGAATTATGCAAAGGTCTCTCATAAGTTTTTAATAAAATTTACAGGCAGATTTATAGTTATTTTTGCAAGCTGCCTTAAAGTAATATACGGCTTTGGTGCGATCTTTTTTGATGCCATAACCTGCATTATAAATTACTCCTAAGTTTTTGCAACCCTTGCCATTGCCGCCTTCGCAGGATAGAGTATAATATTTTATAGCCTTGGCATAACTTCGTCTTGTGCCGGCTCCTGCCTCATACATTAACCCTAAATTTGCACATCCTAAAATACTACCGAGATTACAACCTTGTTTATAATATCTCACAGCAGTCGTATAATTTTGTGAAACCCCATAACCATCGGCAAACATTGAGCCTAAGTTAGTGCATCCTGTTGCCCCTGATAAATCGCAAGAGAGACGATAATATTTGACAGCCATGTTATAATTTACAGAAATTACTTTGCCATCGTGATACATAAATCCTAAGTTAGCGCAACTTTTGTTGTGTCCTAGATTGCAACCTGTTGTGTATAACTTTATCGCTTGTTGAAAATTTTGTGGTAAACCAAAACCATTGTAATAAGCTCTGGCTAAGACAAAACAATCATTTTTGTTATTTGCTTGGCAATTTTTTTGTGATGTTTTTAATATGTCCGATAATCTCACACAAGAATTATTTGATTTTAATTGACATGACTTATGGTAATAATCTAGGGCTCTATATGCTTGATTTTTTATACCTTCATTTTTTTGGTGCATAATAGCAACATATATGCAACTTTTGACAATATTTCTTTCATCGCATGATTTTGTAAAAAGATAAAGAGCCGTTTTGTAGTCCTTGTTTTTATAGGCTATTTCTGCCGCTGATTGTTTGATAGGTTTTGGTGTTGTGCATGATACAAGCAAGACTAAAAACAAAAGAGTAAAATTTTTCATACGAAAATTTTTTATAGTTTTAGTAAAGCTGAACCCCAGGTAAAACCACCACCAAAGGCTTCTAATAGGATGGTTTCACCCTCTTTTATTCTACCATCTGAGACTCCGGTATGTAATGCCAAAGGCACCGAGGCGGACGAAGTATTGCCTTGCTCTTGAACAGTAATTATAACCTTTTCAGGATCAAGTCTTAGTTTTTTGGCAGTGGCATTGATGATACGTAAATTTGCTTGATGAGGCACTAACCAGTCAATATCCTCTTTTTGCATGTTGTGTTTTTTTAAGGTTTCATCGGCGATTTTCCCCAATGTATTAACTGCCATTTTAAAAACCTCATTGCCTTTCATTTCAATAAATTGATGGTTGTTGTCAGAATCTTTATTGCCGATACCGCCCTGCACTTGTAATAATTCAGCATATGAACCATTAGCATGGAGATGAGTTGATAAAATCCCGGGTTTTTCACTTGCCGACAACACCACAGCCCCTGCTCCATCACCGAACAAAACGCAGGTAGTTCGATCATGCCAGTTTACTATTCTTGATAAGGTTTCAGCCCCTACAACCAAAGCATTTTTGGCAGATTTTGTTTTGATGAATGAATCAGCAACAGATAAAGCATACACAAATCCACTACATACCGCTTGGACATCAAAAGCCGGACAATTATTATTGATTTTTAATTTTTGTTGTAACAGGCAAGCCGTTGAGGGGAATACTTGATCCGGAGTTGTTGTGGCTACTATGATTAAATCTATATCATTGTTTTTTAAACCGGCATTTTTTATCGCCTCCTCGCTTGCATATAAACCCAAATCAGAGGTGGATTGATTGTCTTCTGCAATATGGCGATTGCGAATCCCAGTTCTATCTACGATCCATTGATGAGAGGTTTCAACTATTTTTTCCAAATCATAGTTAGATAATTTTTTTGTCGGTAGATAACCGCCAGTGCCTGTTATTTTTGAATATATTTTTGCCATTTTTTATGTGATTTATAACTTATTCTTTTTGGTATTGTGAGATAGCATCTTGCACTTTTTCAGTCATATCATTTTGGGCGGTCGTGGCAGCTACTTCAATTGCATTAGCAAAAGATATAGTATCTGCACTACCGTGGCTTTTAATGACTATGCCTTTTAAGCCGATTAAACTTGCCCCATTATAATGACGAGGGTCTAATTTTCTTTTAAAGTTTCGTAAAACGGGAATTGCCAACAAAGCAACAAACTTAGTTAGGATATTTTTAGTAAAAGCATTTTTTAAAAACAAAGCGACCATTTTTACCGAGCCTTCGGTGGTTTTTAAGAGAACATTACCAACAAAACCGTCAGCTACGACTACATCTGTGGTGCCTTTGAAAATATCATCACCTTCAACAAAACCATAATAATTAAAATCTTTAATCTGTGTTAATAAACTGTGGGCGTTTTTTACCTGTTCGTTGCCTTTTATCTCCTCTTCGCCAACATTTAATAGTCCCACAGATGGGCGAGGATTGTTATCCATGTTTTGAGCTAATACATAACCCATAATCGCAAATTGATAAAGCTGTTCGGCGGTGCAGTCTACATTTGCCCCAAGATCCAATACCCGGACAAAGCCTTTCATAGTAGGCATAGCGGTAATAATAGCAGGACGGTCAATTCCGGGTAGAGTTTTTAAAACAAATCTTGCTGTTGCCATCAGAGCTCCGGTATTGCCGGCACTTACCATAGCATCAGTCTCACAGTCTTTAACTAAGTTGATAGCAACTCGCATTGAGCTGTCTTTTTTGCCTCGCAAAGCAGTCGAGGGCAGATCATCCATTTCAACAACTTGTGTCGCATGGACAATATTTATTTGTTGCTCTCTTTTTATTTTAAGAGTTGCAAGTTTGTTTTCAATCGCAGATTTGTTGCCAACCAAAATAATGCTTATATTTTTGTTGCGGTTTACCACCAAAACAGATGCTGATACCGTGCTATCGATGCCAATATCTCCGCCCATAGCATCAATTGAAATTCTTATATTTCTTTTATTCACAACAGAGTGATAAAATTTAATCTTCGTCGTCTTCGGTAGGTTCTATGGTATCAATTACCTGTTTACCACGATAAAAACCATCAGCACTTATATGGTGACGACGATGAATCTCGCCTGTGGTAGGCTCAGTTGATAAGGTCGGGTCAGATAAAAAATCATGCGCCCGACGCATTCCTCTTTTTGATGGTGTCTTGCGACTTTTTTGCACTGCCATAATAAAATCCTAAAAATTAAACGAGGTATTTTAACATATCATCATCGCAATCATCAATTTTTTTATGTTTAGGACTCAACGCAATGGATAAAATTAACTCGTCTTCAATAAAATCAAGCAGATGAATGGGTTCATTATCAGGCATAACGATATAATTTTCTTGTTTTTTGTCCTCTTTTTTGAAGATTAAATAATCAATTTTTACCGATATATTTTGCATAAAACTTTGCAAACAACGATTGCAAATCAAAGGCATAGACGATACAATTTTTCCTTTAACAAAAAAATGAGAACCATTATCGTCCTCCAATGCAGAAAAATCTAATCTAACATTTATAACAAAATCATCATCAATAACAATTTCATCTGACAAATATTCTTTTAATCTGCGACAATGACGCAACAACAAAACCCCTTGCAATGATTCCCCTGCAAGACACATTTTAAAAGGATCAATTTTAACTGGTAGTTTGTTGATAGTCATTAGCCAGTTTTTTGATACAGATGTTGTTGAAAATCAACAAACAATTGTTTTATCTGGGTGTTGTTTCCAAGTATTTTTGTAGCATCGTCAAGTGATTGATATTTATTTTCTAATAAAATTGGCAATTTATCTTGGTTAAGTTCTTCAAAACCTATCCGGATATATTTATCTAAGACAAAATCAATAAACTCTTGTTGTTGTGAATTTAAAAATGTTAAAATTTTATTTTTGTTGTTGGCAACTCTTGTGTGGCGACTAATCGGCTTGGTATCACTGTTAAAAACATACATCAAAACATCAAATAAATCGCTATTTTCGGCATCAATAAGTTTTTTTAAATTATGCAAATCTGGTAGCGAAAAACCTGCATCATCTAATTTATTTAAAAGTGTTTTGCGAGTCATAGGGTTTGCCCATAATTTTTGTAATTCATCCTCATTTTTAAAAAGCTCTGGCAACTTGCCAAATAAATTATTTAAAAATGTCTGTGTTGATATTGGTTTACCATCACTATTGTAAAATAATGTTGATTGAATATATTTAATCTCTCGCTCTTTGCCATCTTTTAGTTTTATCACAACTTTTTTGGAGCATATGCAAGGCATTTGCTCACACTTGTCGCAAATTACTGGGTCTTTTTCTTCTCCTTCTTCTTCCTCTTTTGGTTCATCTGGTGTGGGCTTGCTGATTATAATCTCAACAGGTTCTCCGTCCCATTCCGGGTCTGAAAATCTTTGATAGCTATCGACAAAATCATAAATAGTAAAAAATTCTTTACCCTCAAAAAGACGCGTGCCACGACCGATAATTTGTTTAAATTCTACCATTTGATTAACAGGACGCATCAACACTATGTTGCGAATATTACGTGCATCGACTCCTGTGGATAGTTTTTGTGAAGTTGTTAAAATTGTCGGAATCATCTTTTCGTTGTCTTGAAACTCCCTTAAAAATCTCTCACCTATTTCGCCATCATTGGCAGTTACTCGCACACAATAATTTAGATCTTTATTATTTTTAATTTGGTTGATGAGGTCACGCACCAAAGCCGCATGCTCTTGGGTGGCACAAAAAACAAGAGTTTTGTCATTCTCATTTATTTGTTGCATAAAAATTTGCACTCTTTTTTTCTCACGAGCTTTTATTTCAATCTTGCGATTAAAATCACGCTCTTCATATAGTTTGTTTTCGGTAATATCTCCTGTAATAATTTCATCATCATCGGTATAAATATAATCATCTAAGGTGGTAGTGATTCTTTTTATTTTAAATGGGGTTAAAAAACCATCGTTAATACCCTCCTTTAAGGTATAACTATACACAGGCTCGCCAAAATAATTATAAGTATCGATATTTTCATCTCTTTTGGGGGTGGCTGTCAGCCCCAATTGCACCGCAGGCGCAAAATAATTTAAAATATCTCGCCAGCTACTCTCATCATTCGCCCCACCACGATGGCATTCATCAATAATAATAAGATCAAAAAAATCAGCAGGATATTCGCCAAAGCTTGGTAAAGGTTCGCCGTTTTCATCTGATCCGCTCATAAAAGATTGAAAGATAGTAAAAAATATACTGCCATTTGTTGGCACTTTGCCTTTTTTTCTTATCTCTTGTGGTTTGATTCTAACTATGGCATCTCTGGCAAATGCTCCAAACGCACCCAAAGCTTGGTCGGCAAGAATATTGCGGTCTGCCAAAAATAATATCCTCGGTCTCCTTGATTGATAGTTATTTTTATCATCCATTGCAGAGAGGTTCCATCTGGCATAAAATAACTTCCAAGCGATTTGAAAAGCGATGGCAGTTTTGCCAGTGCCTGTGGCAAGATTTAATAAGATTCGTTTTTTATTTTGAATGATAGCCTCAAGAGTCCTTTTAATCGCAATTTCTTGATAATATCGCAAATGCCAAGTGCCAGATTTATCTTCAAAAGGAACAGCCGCAAATTTTGTCCGCCAAGTATTTTGTTTTTGATATAATTTGCCCCATAATTGATCTGGGCTGGGATATTTTTTGACTATTTGCTCGGTGCCTGTTTTTAAACAAATTTCATAAATCTGTTTGCCATTGGTGGCATAACTATAATCTAAACATAATTTTTTGGCATATAATTTTGCCTGAGCTACGCCCTCTCCCACAGCTAATTCATCTTTTTTTGCCTCTACAACGGCTAATTTTATGCCACGATATACCAAAATATAATCAGCAATCAGAGCAGTTCCTCGTCTGCCACCGACAGTAATTTTGCCATCGGTGATTTTGCAAACATCCCGCTCACGCAAAATTTTTGCCCCATCTACTACACCCCAACCTGCCATTTTCAAGGCAGGATCAATTAACTCCGCTCTGGTTTCTGATTCATTCATTTTTTTATTTTCTATTCAGTAAACATTGTATCCTTGTGCCAATTTATAGGATTATTTACAATGTATTCCGCTATTTCATTATATGATTTTTCATCTCGTATAATATGCTCCCAATAATTTCGTTGCCAAATTCGTTTATCAAACGGAGGCAAAATACCATTTTTAACCATTTTAATATATTCTATCGTAGTGTATCGTTTAAATGTTTGAACAACCGTGCCAATCGTAGGGGCGGATTCTATATCCGCCCGTTTATGGTGTTCCGCATTCGTCAATTTTTTAAAATCCGTATTATCGCGGGCGGATATGGAATCCGCCCCTACATCAAATTGATTGTTTAAATAATTTTTATCTGAAACTATTTTTCTTCCTATCTCTTTTTCTGTGTTCTCTCGTGCATCACCTGCAACTTTGCCTCCTCATGTTGGCAACATTCTTATTTTCATTAAATGTTTTAGGTTTTTCATTTTGAGATATTTCTGTTGTAACTCGTTCGCCTAACATTGTAAAAATCAACTCCAAATCATCCATATTGTCACGAAGATTAACACCAGACTTTGCTGGTAAATTTTTAAAATCTTTATATTCACTTGGCGTCATACCAAAAGTAGCCTTAGATATTTCGGCAGTTAAAATTGCATAATCCCTATGCTCTTTTACGCCTCGCTCTTGCCATTCATCGGTTAAATTTTGGCGAATAGCAATCCCTCGCAATCGTTTATCAATCCAATCTTTTGGATAACCCTTTTGCTCATAAATTTCTTTCATTCGCTCTTGGGCAAGTTCTGGGTTTTCTATCTCGTCCAATCTATCTTGCCCCACCTGTGCTAACCACATTTTAAACGGCTCTGCTTTTTTTGATGGAATTGATTGAATTAAACGAAAAATATCTTTTATATTTCCTGCAAGTATTTTTCTATTTTTACCAGATAATGTTTGCATCTCTACCTGGGGACAATTTGTCCCTAAGTAGGTTTTTAACTCTTCATCTCGTTTTCTTATTTTTTTGAGATAATCAGTAGGATTTTTGCTATCAGATAAAATCGCAACAACATCAACCAAAGAATAATGCCACTCTTCATTATGCCATGCTCTGCGAATATTTTTGTCTTGAAAAACAATAAGTTTGTTTTGTTGGTTATCCATTTTTTTATTTTCTATTTGTTAAAAGCATTATATCATTGTGCCAATCGTAGGGGCGGATTCCATATCCGCCCGTTTATGGTGTTCCGCATTCATCAATTTTTTAAAATCCGTATTGTTGCGGGCGGATATGGAATCCGCCCCTACATTTAATTTATCGTCGTTGGATAATTTTTGCCCCATTTTTATAGTTATAATTCTCCATTAAATGCTTGTTGCAAGATTGATTTTTGTAATTCTACTACATTTTTTGTTTTTTGTTGATATATTTTTGTTAATTCTTGAGTTTGCTTTGATAATTTATCTAATTTTTTGACGATTTGTTGTTGTTCGGCAAGTGGCGGGATTGGTATTTTTATTTGACCAATTTGATTTTTGTTGATTGAGTTAAATACGGCACCAGTGTTACCAATAATTTCTTTTTGGTGTTTTTTTAAAAAATAAAAAATAAAATCTTTATCTACTGATTTTCTGACTCTGATTGAAGCTAAACCTCTGCCTATACATATTGTTTGGGTTGCAAAATTTACAGGTCCGACAGGTGCACGAACAGACATCAAAATATCATTTATAATTGCTTTTTTGGTAATTTTTGTAGTCCATTTTGTAGGTTCGCCTATAAAATTTTTGGTAAATTCTTTTTTCCCTTGATAAAAAGGCATTCCATTTCCATCATTATTGTAGTATTTACTTTCAGGTGATTGTCCTGCAATTATCTCACAAATATCGCCGAGTTTTTTCTCTTGCCATTCGCCATTTTCAATTTTCAATTTTCAATTCTCCATTGTTTTAAATGTTTTTTTATTTGCCAACCTTTTTTTAGTTGACGATTAGTTTTTGCATTTTCAATTTTCAACTCCGCCTCCGTTTGTTTTTAATTCGTTATCATTGTGCCAATCGTAGGGGCGGATTCCATATCCGCCCGTTTATGGTGTTCCACATTCATCAATTTTTTAAAATCCGTATTATTGCGGGCGGATATGGAATCCGCCCCTACATTTAATTTATCGTCGTTGGATTATTTGTTTTTGTTTTTCACAATAAACCTTTAATTTCTTTTAAAATATTTGCACTTTTTTGATCCAATTCTGCCATATTTTTTAATATTTCGGCAGGTTTTCGCAATGGTGTCTCTTGTGGTGCATTGGGGTTTTTGGCGGACAAATCATAGGTTTTTTGGTCTAATTTTTCAGTATTTATTATCCACGAATTTGGGCTTGTTTTTTTGGTTTTTTGCAATTTTAAAAATTCGCTTAAATCATTAGTATTTAATGGATTGGTTTTGCCAAGGTTGCGCTCTAAATTCAACTGATAAAACCAAATATCTGTGGTGGGTTTGCCTTTTTTGAAAAACAACACGACTGTTTTTACCCCGGCCCCTGTGAATGTGCCAGACGGTAAATCCAAAATTGTATGCAAGTTGCATGAATTTAATAACTCGTGTCGCAAAGCGATTGAGGCATTATCAGTATTGCTTAAAAATGTATTTTTTATGACAACTCCTGCCTTGCCACCTGCTTTGAGGATTTTTATAAAATGTTGTAAAAAAAGCGAGGCGGTCTCGCCGGTTTTAATAGGGAAGTTTTGTTGCACCTCGGCTCGCTCTTTGCCGCCAAATGGTGGGTTTGCTAAAATTATATCATAACGGTCTTTTTGTTGGATATCGTTGATATTCTCTGACAGGGTATTGGTGTGGATAATGTTAGGGGCTGATATGCCGTGCAAAATCATATTCATAATGCCGATAATATAAGCTAATGATTTTTTTTCTTTGCCGTAAAAAGTTTTTTGTTGTAATGTTGTGGTGTCACTTGTGGATAACCCACCTGTGGCACTATTTTTTAAATAATCAAAAGCTTCAATTAAAAAACCTGCCGAACCTGCCGCTCCATCATAAACTGTGTTGCCTATTTTAGGGCTCACTACGCGGACGATGGTTTTTATCAAGGCTCGTGGTGTGTAATATTCACCACCATTGCGCCCGGCATTACCCATATTTTTTATTTTGCCCTCATATAGATGGCTCATTTCTAATTGTTCGGCATGGGTTTTAAAACGCAACTCATTAATAAGATTTATTATCTCTCGTAGGTTATAACCACTTTGAATTCTGTTTTTTAACTCGTTAAAAATTTGCCCTATTTTATATTCAAGGGTATTAGCAGAGCTGGCATTATTTTTGAATTTTTTAAAATATGGGTATAATTTGTTATTAACAAAATCTAATAAATCATCGCCTGTTAAAGAGTTGTGATCAATTTTACCATTTTTTAATTTGGGGGCAGCCCAGATTTGCCATTGAAACTCTTTTTTAATTATTTGTTGATATTCGGTATCAGACAATTCAGCAATTTTTATTTTATCTTGCTCCAAATCATCTAAGTATTTTAAAAACAAAACCCACGAGGTCTGCTCGATATAATCTAACTCGCTACTGCATCCTGCATCTTTGTGCAAAATATCGTCAATATTTTTAAAAGTTTGGGTAAACATTTTTTATCCTATTGTTTGTATGCGGTCTGATATGGAATCAGCCCCTACATTTTTTGTGTTTTTTAATGGCATGTTATGCAATTCCAGCCTAATAGGGTTTGGATTTTATCAAAAAATTCCATTTTAGGGTTTATTGTGTAATGTCCTCCAAGTGATAGGTTTAATGTGGCTTGTTCGGTTTTGTAAAGAATGCTTATCAGTTTGTCTCCCTTATATTTATTTATTATTTGTTTGAGTTGATTGATTTTCAGGTTATCATTATCGGTAATTGTGATTTTTATATTGTTGATATTTTTTGATAAATAGTCATCTATATTTATAATTTGCTCGACACTAAAACGCAAAGTATCACGAAATTTATCCACCGATAGACTACATTTGCATAATAATAACTGATCTTTTTTATAATTTACCTCAAAAGAATCATATGTTTGTCCTTTGACGGATAGTTCTATGAGTGCTGTTTTATCGTCTATCGTAACAAATATTATAGGTCCGGTTTTAAAACTCTTTTTGGTTATTTTAGTGATAAAACCTGCCACTATTACCTGCTCTTTTTTACTGTATGTGATGTTTTCTGTTTTGTTTTTATTTAAAATCTCTTCAATATTGCCGTCCATAATATTTGATAAAATAGGGGCATATTGTTCGAAAGGATGACCGCTTAAATATAAATCTAAAAATTTTTTTTCTTCAATTAATAATTTTTGTTTGCTCCATTTTTTAAGATTTTGCCGAACAGCATTTTTGTTTTGTCCCTCGTTCGTAGAGTTATCATTATCTCTGCCTCCACCAAATAAATCAGACTGTCCGCTTTGTTGGTTTTTAATCTCTTGTTCGGCAGCTCTTATAATGCTTGGCATATTGTTTGATAGGATATGACGTTTATCATCGTATTTATCAAAACACCCAGTTTTAATCAACGCCTCCACCACAGCTTTTGTCATAACAAAACTTATATTACGAACCAAAAAATCATCTAAGTTTTTATAGTCACCATTTTGCTCTCTATCACTTATAAGTTTGCCGATGGCTTTGCTACCGACACCTTTGATAGCACCTAATCCATACATGATTTTATTATCATCAAGAGCATAAAAATCATCGATGCTTTGATTTATATCAGGTGGCATAATCTGCAAACCCATATCATTACACTCTTTGATGATTGGTGCTAATTTTTCGGTTTTGCCCTTATCACCTGTTAAAACCTGTGCCATAAAAATAGCAGGATAGTGAAATTTAAGATATGCTGTCTGCCATGCTATCATCGCATAAGCTACGGAGTGCGATTTATTAAAACCATATTCGGCAAATTTTTCCATATCATCAAAAATTTTACTGGCTAAATTTTTGTCAATATTATTTTTAACTGCTCCTGTGATAAAAATCTGACGTTGAGATGCCATCTCTTCTTTTTTCTTTTTACCCATGGCACGTCTTAAAATATCTGCCTCTCCCAGAGAGTATCCTGATAGAATTTGGGCGATTTGCATTACTTGTTCTTGATATAAAATTGTGCCATAGGTGGGGGCGAGTGTATTTTCCAAAGATGGATGAGGATACTCTATCTGACTTAATCCATGTTTGCGATTGACAAAATCTACATCCATGCCAGCTCCAAGAGGACCTGGGCGATATAGTGCCACCAGTGCCACAATATCTTCAAAAACAGATGGTTTTAATTTTTGCATCAGAGATTTCATGCCGGGGGATTCCAACTGAAACACCCCGATAGTTTTAGCTTTGATTAAAATATTTTCAAAAACCGCTTTGTCATCTGTGGGAATAGTTGAGATATCAATTTTTTCATCATCATTTTTATCTGTATTGATAATTTTTATTGTTTTGTCAATAATAGTTAAGTTGCCAAGCCCTAAAAAATCAAATTTTACTAAACCTATCGCTTCAACATCGTCTTTGTCTAATTGGGTGATAAATTTGGCTCCATTGTCTTCACAATATAACGGCGTAAAATCTGTTAAAGCAGACGGAGCTATGACAACACCACCTGCATGAGTGCTAGCATTACGAGCTAAACCCTCTAATTTTAATGCCATATCCCAAACTCTGCGAACGTCTTCTTCATTTTTATAACGCAACGATAACTCTTCACTTTGTTGCATAGCAGAGGATAGAGTAATTCCGATATCAAGTGGGATAAGTTTTGCTAATCTATCACAAAAAAAATAGGGCAGTTTTAAAACTCTACCAACATCTCGCACCACACCTTTGGCTGCCATTCTGCCATAGGTTATAATCTGTGATACTTTGTTTTCACCGTATAATTTTGCCACATGAGATATAACCTCATCTCGTCCTTGAGTGCAAAAATCTATATCAAAATCAGGCAAGGATACTCGCTCTGGATTTAAGAATCTCTCAAATAACAAATCATATTTTAACGGATCTACATCGGTAATTCCCAATACATAAGCGGCGAGCGAACCTGCGCCTGAACCTCGTCCTGGACCTACCATTATGCCGTTATCTTTGGACCATTGGATAAACTCTGCCACAATCAAAAAATAACCTGCAAAACCCATCTCTTTGATTACTTTATTTTCAATTTCAAGTCTCTCGATATAGGGGATTTTTTGCTCGTCAGTAAATTTATTTTTTATCAAAAATTTATCTAATTTATTTTTGGTGGATATTAGAAAAAAATCATCTAAATTTTGATTATTTTTTGTGGGAAAATCTGGTAAATAAGTATTGCCAAGTTCAATGGTGACATTACAACGATAGGCGATTTGCACTGAGTTGTCAATAGCCTCTGGAATATCTCTGAATAATTCCATCATCTGTTTTGAATTTTTAAAAAATTGTTGCTCTGTGTATTTGGTTTTGCGATCACCATCATCAAGGTATTCGCCATCTGCTATGCAAACCTTAACCTCATGAGTTTCATAATCATCCTCTATAATAAAACGCACTTTGTTGATGGCAACAACTGGAATATCATTTTGTGAACATAACATTAGATTATATTTAATATATAACTCTTCATTCGTCTCGCCAATTCGGCTAATTCCCAGATAAAATCTTTGTGGACATAAGTTATTCCAAAATTTAATTTCATTGTTTGCCTGTTCTATTTTGCCATTATGACATAAATTTGCAAATGGGTTTTGGTTGTTCGTCATAATGACAATCAAGCCCTCTGCATTTGTTTGTAACCATGCTTTGGAGATTGTAATTTTTTTATCATAATGTGGTTTTTCAACCTGTCCTTTTTGATATGCCCACGATACTAATTTAAAAAGATTTTTCAAACCTTTTTCATTTTGACAAAGAATGGTCAACTCATAATCGTCATCTTCACAGGCATCATTCAAACAACAAATATCAACTCCAATAATAGGTTTGATGCCATTTGCCATAGCTTCTTTATAAAATTTTATAAAAGCAAACATATTTGATAAATCAGTCATAGCAACTGCCATCATTTTATTTTTTTTAGCATTTCGGACAAGGTCGGATACTCGGATAATGCTATCGTGGAGTGAGTATTCAGAGTGGACATTAAGATGAATAAAATTTTTCATAGGTTTGTTAGAATATTTTTGACAGGTTTAAAAGTCTTGCGATGATGAGGACATACACCATATTTTTGTAATGTTAATAGATGATTTTTAGTAGGATAACCCTTGTGTTTATCAAAACCATATAACGGATATTGTCGATGAATATCCATCATCAAATTATCTCGGTGCACTTTGGCAATAATAGAGGCAGCACTTATCGCAGGCTCGGTTAAATCACCTTTGATAATTGCCACAGCTTGCATTTGCACCTCTGGGATATGAACCCCATCAACCAAAATTTTATGAGGCTGGATTGTTAGTTTTTCAACAGCTATTTTCATCGCCATAAGACTTGCTTGTAAAATATTTATTTTATCTATAATTTTTTCATTTACAGCGGCAATGCTCCAACAAATGGATTTTTTTTTAATCTCTGTGGCAAGAAACTCTCGTTTTTTAGCGGATAATTTTTTAGAATCAGTCAACCCCATAATTTTATTTTTATAATCCAAAATAACAGCGGCAGCGACCACCGCACCTGCAAGCGGTCCGCGACCTGCCTCATCCACTCCTGCGATAATAAAATTTGAATTTAAGCTGGACATTTAAAATTTAAAATGCTGTGGCAGATCGGCTACAAAATTATATTTTTTACTGATTATAATTTGGCTTGAATGTAAGTATAAATTATTTTTTTGCTCGTTTTCAAAGTTTTTATTATATTTATCATCCCCTATGATGGGGTGTTTAAAGTGGGATAAATGCAGACGAATTTGGTGGGTTCTACCGGTTTCAATTCTAATTTTTAAGAGACTTGTATTATTGTTGATATATTGACAATTTAAAATATGGGTAATCGCTTGTTTGCCTTTGGGGTTGATTTGCATAAATTTCTCACCATTTCGCAGATTTTTTTTATCCATGGCTTTGTCAATTTTAATAATTTTTTTATCCCATAAACCTGCCACACGAGCATAATAAATTTTTTCAATTTTACGAGATTTAATTAGAGTCTGAATCTTTTTTAAAAAATGATAATTTTTTGCTATCAATAACACCCCGGTTGTTTTTTTATCCAAACGATGAATTAACTCATAATCATTATTGATACCAGATTTGATTGCCTCAATAATCCCCCATTTTATATTGCTACCGCCGTGGACACTAATATTAGCAGGTTTGTTTAAAACCAAAATATCGTCATCCTCAAAGATTATAGATTTTTTTATTAAATCTACCATCGCAGAGGGGGCTTTTTTGGTAGCTGTATCGGTCATTCTAACAGGTGGTATCCGCACCATATCGCCTGTTTTAATTTTATAAAGTGGTTTACATCTTTTGGAATTTACTCGCACCTGTCCGGTCCTGATTATTTTATAAATCAAGGATTTAGGAGCAGGTTTCAAAAAATTTAATAAAAAATTATCTAACCTTTGTCCTGCCTGCTTGTTATAAACTTCAATATTTTTAACTGATGAATTTGTCATTATTGTATTTAATTTTTTTAAAACAATATTATACATAATTGTCAGATAAGAATATTAAAAATCTTAAACTAACTGGTTTTATAAAAAATACATTATGAATTGGATCTTATGGTTAAAAGTGGGTTTACAACTGGGTTATCTTGCCATATAGGTTTTTAGCCATGGTTTCAACCTTGGTATATTCGTTCTGTTGCAAAAGCCTCAACACTATGATCATTTTCGTTATCGACAATCTGCCCCTACATTTATGTTTTTTTGGTTTCACGACTCTGCCCCATATTGATTCGTATATTTTTGGACTGTGGCATGGGTTCTCATATCCCAAAGCTTTACCGACTTGATTAGTTGTTAAATAAAAGTCATTGTTAGGTTGAATGACATCCATATTTTCGTCATTGAAGTTAGCTGTAAGTTTGTTCATGGTAATTTATCTCTAAAAAAATATTGTTGTTGCCTCGGATTCAAATGCGACAATCCCCGTCATAACGAGGCGGACGAGAATAATTGATAATTAACAGTTATTAGTTTAAATTCCGCTATTAATTTTTAACTAATAACTATATAAACTGACGTGGTTATTTCTTGTTGCTGTCGTCACTGCGAGCGAACTTGTGAGCGTGGCAGTCTCTTTGGGTGTCCGTATACTACGATAAGATTGCCGCGTCATTTGCCTTGTGGCAAACTCCTCGCAATGACGGATTCTTTTTTTGTTTTTAAATTTTAAAAAGGCTATTATGATTGATAAAAAACCCACTAACATTAACCAAATTTTAGACATAATATTCCTCATCAATAATTTTTAAAATAAAACCTCTTCGCTGGGTTATCTTGTAACAAAATAAAAGAAAAGAATAAAATATATTGAGGCCTTTGCATAAAACCTGAAAAGGTCTCAATATATTCAATATTTGTTAAAAACTATCCTTAAATTATGAAATCTTGACAGAATTTGTAAGTGACGGTTAAAAATTTATGCTACAATAGTCATTTTTTGTTTTGGAGAGAACTTTTATGAGTGCTAAAAAAATTTATTCCGTGCCATCAAACATTGCTGATAATGCAATAATAAATGCTAAAAATTATGAATCTATGTATCAAGAATCGATAGATAATCCAAACAAATTTTGGACTCAACAGGCAGAAAAATTTATAGATTGGAGACAAAAATGGGATGACAAAAATGTTATGGAATCTGATTTTAACACAGGAGACATAAAATGGTTTGCAGGGGCAAAATTAAATGTCTCTTATAATTGTTTGGATCGGCATCTGGCAACTCGTGGCAATCAAACCGCTTTAATCTGGGAATCAGATGATCCTAATGTAGATAAAAAAATAACCTATAAAGAATTACACTCCCAGGTGTGTAAATTCGCCAATTCATTAAAAAAACGTGGAGTCAAAAAAGGCGATAGGGTCTGCATTTATATGCCGATGATTGTTGAAGCCTCGGTGGCTATGTTGGCATGCACAAGAATCGGTGCGGTGCACTCTGTCGTTTTTGGTGGTTTCTCGCCAGAGGCATTAAAAGGGCGGATTTTAGATTCTGACTGCCAAACGATAATTACCGCCGATGAGGGAGTTCGTGGTGGTAAAGCCGTGCCTTTGAAGGCTAATGTTGATAAAGCGGTTGAAGGTTGCCCTGATGTTAAAAATGTCATAGTCGTTAAAAGAACCGGTGGCAATGTCAATTGGAATAAAAAACACGATGTTTGGTTGCATGATTTATATAATGAGGTTGATGATAAATGTGAGCCTGTTTGGATGGATGCCGAAGATCCATTGTTTATTTTATATACCTCAGGTTCAACCGGCAAACCCAAAGGGGTGTTGCATACCACAGGTGGTTATTTGTTGTTTGCCGCTATGACGCATAAATACTCTTTTGATTATAAAGACGGCGAGATTTATTGGTGCACAGCTGATGTCGGTTGGGTTACCGGACATACTTATATAGTTTATGGTCCGTTGGCAAACGGGGCAATTTCTATGATGTTTGAGGGCATCCCCACTTATCCTGATGCTGGACGTTTTTGGCAAGTGGTTGAAAAACACAAGGTAAATATTTTTTACACGGCGCCGACTGCTTTGCGAGCTTTGATGGCAGTAGGTGATGATTTTGTTAAAAAACATGATCGTTCTTCTTTGCGGATTTTGGGGACTGTGGGCGAGCCGATAAATCCCGAAGCTTGGCAGTGGTATTATAATATCGTAGGTGATAAAAAATGTCCGATAGTTGATACTTGGTGGCAAACAGAAACAGGCGGACATCTTATCACACCACTACCAGGAGCTACTGATTTAAAACCAGGTTCTGCCTCTAAACCATTTTTTGGCATAATACCTGCGATAGTGGACGAACATGGCAATGAACTCAAAGGCGAGTGTGAGGGCAACCTTATTATCAAACAATCGTGGCCAGGGCAAATGCGAACTATATATGGCGATCACCAACGATTCAAAGAAACTTATTTTTCAACCTATCCTGGCAATTATTTTACAGGTGACGGATGCAAGCGTGATAAAGATGGTTACTATTGGATTACAGGCCGTGTTGATGATGTATTAAATGTATCAGGACACAGGCTTGGCACTGCTGAAATTGAATCATCATTAGTGTTGCATCCTGCGGTGGCAGAATCTGCTATTGTTGGTTTTCCACATGACATAAAAGGACAAGGGATTTATGCTTATGTTACCTTGATGAGCGACATTGAGGCAACTGATGATTTAATTACAGAGTTAGTCAATCATGTCAGAACTGACATAGGTCCAATTGCCAAAATTGATATTCTGCAATGGGCGCCTGCTTTGCCAAAAACTCGCTCTGGTAAAATTATGCGCCGTATTTTACGCAAAATAGCTGAAAATTCTTTGGATAGTATGGGTGATATTTCAACCTTGGCTGACCCATCTGTGGTGGATAGTTTAATCAATAATCGCAAAAATAGATGATATATAAATGGTATTAAGTGATTATGTCAATACTTACGGACAATATCTATTAAAAAAATATAGCCAAAGAGTTCATAAAATATCATTAGATGCAAGTTTTACCTGCCCTAATCGTGACGGCACAAAAGGGGTGGGTGGGTGCATTTTTTGCAACAATAGCTCATTTAGCCCCAATAGTAAACAGCCAGATGATTTATCTGTGCAAGTGCAACGAGGCAAAGATGTCATTATAAAACGCACTGGGGCAAAAAAGTATATCGGTTATTTTCAAGCTTATACCAACACCTATGATGACGAATCTCGCCTGAAAATCTTATATGACAAAGTCCTGGCAATGAATGATATTATAGGTTTGTCAATTGGCACCCGTCCTGATTGTGTCAGTGACAAAGTTTTAGATATTTTACAAAAATACCAAGATGAGGGATTAGAGATATGTTTAGAGTTAGGTCTGCAATCATCAAACGACAAAACCTTAGAAAAAATAAATCGCGGACACGGATTTTATGAATATCAACAAACAGCCAAAAAAGCCTTAAAGCGAAAAATCCCTATTTGCACTCATCTTATTATAGGGTTGCCAGATGAAGATTATCAACAAAACCAAAAAAGTCTGGGTGATGTTTTGGACATAGGAACTAACGGTTTAAAATTGCATCCTCTACATGTAGTCAAAAATACAGTTTTAGCAAACCAATATAAACAAGGTCTTTACCGGCCTCTGACTGAATGTCAATATATAGAATATGCGGCAAACTTAATAAAACAAACACCGAAGGATATAATTTTTCACAGGGTTACAGGCACAGTAAATAAAGAAATATTAATGGCTCCTATTTGGTGTCAAAAAAAATGGGATATAATAAACGGCATCACAAAACAGTTATCACTAATTTTATGAAACTCTGGTTGGATTCCCCTGGTCTTGTTATTGGAGTGCTCCGATACGGAATTCATCCATAATACACAGGTGGCACCGTTATACAGATAGATGTTTCAATCAAGTTCAGCATGACGGTGACTGCAAACTTTTCTTGATATACCCATAAATAGATATATATAATTGTTTGTTTATCTACTTTGCACTTGATAAATAAAAAATAATAAAGTATAATTCGCAAATTATTATAATTATGAAACCTTTGTTTTAAAAAGTTACATTGTTACATATGTTTTATAAACTGTGCTTAAACATACAAAGATTTCACGATAAATTATAAAAAACAAATTTAATATTTTAATAAAGTTGTTCATTTTTTTTATAAAATTTTTTAAAAATGAGCAACATTATTAGTATATTTATCTTATCATAAATGAGGACATAAAAATGGCAGAGCAATTTAAAACTCCAATGTTGGATGAGTTAGAAAAAGGTCCATGGCCTAGCTTCATCTCTGGTTTTAAAAGACTAAGAGACGATCACCCAGACAAAAGAATCAATGAGACCGCAAATTCTTTGTTGGGACAATTAGAGCACTCCTATGAAACTCGCAAGGGTTACTGGAAAGGTGGCACAGTCTCTGTATTTGGTTACGGATCTGGAATTATCCCTCGTTTTTCTGAGGTAGCCGACACTTTTGTAGCATCAAAAGAATTTCATACCGTTCGGGTGCAACCACCTGCGGGCAACCATTATACCACCGATATGCTTCGCACTTTGTGTGATAGTTGGGAAAAATACGGATCTGGTTTAATAACCTTTCATGGGCAAACAGGCAACATAATGTTTATTGGGGTTGACACAGAAAACACCCAAAAATTCTTTGATGAGATTAATGAATACGGTTGGGATCTTGGCGGTGCAGGCCCATGTGTTAGAACTGGTATGTCTTGTATGGGAGCCGCTCGTTGTGAGATGTCTTGTGCCGATGAGCAA
The DNA here is from genome assembly GCA_003645455.1 of Gammaproteobacteria bacterium. Classification (GTDB taxonomy): domain Bacteria; phylum Pseudomonadota; class Gammaproteobacteria; order QNFE01; family QNFE01; genus QNFE01. The sequence continues at coordinate 19,597 of QNFE01000004.1, forward strand.
CAAATTCATTTAAGATTGATGAATAATTTTACGGATGATGTCCATCGTCCCGCTTTGCCTTATAAATTTAAATTTAAAGTTTCAGGCTGTGGTAATGATTGTCAAAATGCGATTGAAAGATCAGATATGGCAATTCTTGGCACTTGGCGTGATGATATGAAAGTAAATCAGACCGAGGTTAAAAACTATATCAATAAAAAATCTCGTCAGTATGTCATAGATAATGTTACAACTCGTTGTCCTACTAATGCACTGACTTTAAATGATGATGACACCTTGACGGTTGATAATAAAAACTGTGTGCGCTGTATGCATTGCTTAAATGTTATGAATAAAGCTCTAAGCCCAGGTGATGATAAGGGTGTGACCATTTGTATCGGTGGCAAACGAACTTTGAAAATTGGTGATTTGATGGGAACTGTGGTAATCCCATTTAAGAAATTAGAAACCGAAGAGGATTATGAATCTTTGGTAGAGTTTGCCGAAGATATTATTGATTTTTGGGCTGAAAATGGTTTGGAACACGAGAGAACAGGCGAGATGATAGAAAGAATTGGAATAGCTAATTTCTTAGATGCAATTGGAGTTGAAGTTGATCCAAATATGATAAATCATCCACGTCAAAGCTCATATGTTCGTCTTGACGAATGGGATGCCGAAGCGCAAAAATGGTTTGAACGAAAAAAAGCCGCTTAAATTTAATTTATACAAAAAATAGGAGATAATAAAAATGTCAGAAAATACTAAACCTCGCTCACCTACCGAATCAGGATGCCCTGACGGTTTTCAATACATGCACCCACTTATGCGTAAAAATTATGGTAACTGGGATCATCACGACCATCCTCGTCCAGGAGTCTTAAAACACGTCTCAAAAGACGGCGAGCCAATTTGGACTGTAAAATGTGCTACTCAAAGAATCTTAGATACTTTTTCACTGCGAACCTTATGTGATATAGGTGACAATTTTGCCGATGGCCATGTGCACTTTACAATGCGCTCTAATATTGAATATATGGTAGCAGATGAGGCAAAAGTTCAACCTCTAATAGAAGAGATTGAAAAAAATGGTTTTATAGTCGGTGGCACAGCAGCCTCTGTTTCATCAATATCTCATACCCAAGGATGGTTACACTGTGACATTCCAGGCACTGATGCCTCAGGTGTTGTAAAGTCAATGATGGATGAGTTAATTGATGAATTTAAAAATCATAATATGCCAAATAGAGTTCATATTACAACCTCTTGTTGCCAGATAAATTGTGGCGGACAAGGAGATATAGCTATCAATGTCCAACACACCAAACCACCAAAAATTGATCATGACTTGGTTGGTAATGCTTGTGAGAGACCATCTGTGGTAGCTCGTTGCCCGGTGGCAGCTATTCGCCCTGCGGTCGTAAATGGCAAACCATCATTAGAGGTGGATGAGAAAAAATGTATCTGTTGTGGAGCATGTTTTCCACCATGTCCTCCGATGCAAATCAATGATGCCGAACATACTAAACTTGCAATCTGGGTTGGTGGCAATCACTCAAACGCTCGTAGCAAGCCAACATTCCAAAAATTAGTAGCAGCGGGAATCCCTAATAATCCACCAAGGTGGCCGGAGGCGACTGCCATTGTTAAAAAAATATTAAAATGTTATAAAGAAGATGGTAGACCTTGGGAGCGAATGAATGACTGGATAGAACGGATTGGTTGGCCGGCATTTTTTGAACAAACAGGATTACCTTTTACTAAATTCCATCTTGATAACTGGCGTGGTGCTAGAAATAGCCTTAATGCTTCAAATCATGTTCGTTTCTAAAAAGAGAGTTTATTTATGAAATTTTCAATTCAAATTAATGAAGGGCCATATCAACATCAAAGCTCTGATACTGCCTATCAATTCACTAAGGCTGCATTAGAAGCAGGGCATGAAATTTTCCGGGTATTTTTTTATCATGATGCTGTGAATGTTGCGACTCGTTTAGCGATTCCACCCCAGGACGATAGAAATATCACCAAACTTTGGCAAGAGTTAGCAGAGCAACATAAATTAGATCTGGTAGTGTGTATAGCCGCCGCCCAAAGACGCGGATTATTGGACGAGGCAGAGGCAAAACGCCAAGGCAAGGATGCTAATAATATTGCCACAGGGTTTCGTATCTCAGGGTTAGGTCAGTTAATAGAAGCTGGCATTCAAGCCGATAGACTGATTGTTTTTGGAGATTAAATAATATGGCAACTAAGAAATTTATGTATGTAAATCGTAAAGCTCCCTATGGCACAGTTTATGCTTTGGAGTCTTTGGAAGTAGTTTTAATTGGAGCGGCCTTTGAACAGGATGTATCAGTAGCATTTATGGACGATGGTGTTTATCAACTTGTCAAAGGGCAAAAAACTGATGGCATTGGCATGAAAAACTTCTCTCCTACTTATGCAGCCTTGGGTGATTATGAGGTGACTAAAATCTATGTGGATAAAGATTCTATGAAAGAGAGAAATCTAAGTCTTGATGACTTACAGCATTTGGTGTGGGAAGATGAAGATGAAGACTATGCTGAAAAAAATTCAATAAAATTAGTGTCTCGTGATGAGTTGGCAAAAATATTGGACGAACAAGATGTCTTACTTAACTTTTAAAGGATAATAAAAATGTCAATGTTACACTTAGTAAATAAATCACCATTTGAAAAAAATTCATTAAAAGTTGCGATAAGTTGTGCACTTAATAAGAGTGCGATTCTAATGATTGAAGATGGTGTATATGGTGCGGTATCTGATGCAAAACATAGCGATATGGTAAAAACTGCTATGAATAAATCAGATTTTTATGTGTTAAAAGAAGATACACAAGCAAGAGGAATAGATGAATCAAAAATAATTGACGGCATACAACTTGTTGATTATGCAGGTTTTGTGGAACTTAGCACAAAATACGATAAGATTCAATCTTGGGTTTAGTTTAGTTTTTAGTTTTTTTAATTTTTTAAGGTAAAATATTATGGCAATTGAAGTAAATGGCACAAGTTATGAGACGGACGAAGAAGGATATTTAACAGATCTTAGTCAGTGGAATAAAGATATCGCCAATAAAATGGCAGAAGCAGAAGATGCAGAGCTCACAAGTAATCACTGGGAAGTTATCAGTTTTTTGCGTGAGTATTATGAAGAGTATCAAATCGCCCCTGCGGTGCGAGTTTTAACCAAAGCAATTGGTAAAAAACTTGGCAAAGACAAAGGTAACAGCAAATATCTATATGAGTTATTCCCATATGGTCCTGCTAAACAGGCTTGTAAGTATGCAGGCTTGCCAAAACCAACTGGTTGCGTTTAAGTAAGGTCTGATTGACTGCCAAAAAACAACAAATGCAGTTATTATTATAACAAGGGGACATGTCCCCTTGTTAGCAGTTATTCAGAACTTACCTTAGCAATATTATTACTCGCTCTTTTTTTTTAAAGAGTGAGCGATTATAATATAAAAATTAAGGCAACAATCATATGACATTTATCATAGCGGGATTCTATTATATAGCTTTTATTATTTTTGTGGGCGGAGTGCTCTTAAAAATCAAACAATACTGGACTACTCCTGCTCCTATTAAAATTCCTACTACCCCCGCACCGACAACTCGTTTGGGTGTTTTATATCGGATGGGAAAAGAGATTATCGTATTTGAGAGTCTTTTCAAATCCAACAAATGGATTTGGATTTTTGGTTGGCTTTTTCACTTTGGGATGTTCGCTGTTTTATTTCGTCATTTAAGATATTTTCTTGATCCTGTGCCTGTTATCGTAGTTATGATGCAACCGCTTAAATATGCAGCTTTTGCGATGTTAATTGGTTTATCAGGTTTATTATTTCGGCGAATTTTTGTCGCAAGAATTAGATATATTAGCGACCCCTCAGATATTTTAATGTTAATTCTTATGTTAGGAATTGGCATAAGTGGCACTATGATGACATTTTTTGGTAATGTTGATATTGTTGCTACCAAATCATTTTTTATTGGAATTTTAACCTTTAATTTTCAGCCATTTCCCACCCACCCTATGTTACTTATTCATTTAATTTTGGTGGCTGTTTTAATGTTGATTTTTCCATTTAGCAAACTTTTGCATGCCCCTGGAATTTTCTTTTCACCTACCCGTAATCAGGTTGATAATGCTCGAGAAAAAAGACATATCGCCCCGTGGGCTGCCAAATTAGACAAAACGAGGAGTGTGTAAAATGGCAGATTTTGACATCCCAGCTTATCGCACTATAAAAATAATCCCCAAACCAGTTGAGGGGACTATGGCACATGTTAAACCATACTTTGCCAAACCAGAACACCAAGAGGCATTAGGATTTCCAGGAGAAAAACCTGAAAATTGGAAACAAATTGCGATTGATAAATTAGGAGAGATTGTCAAAAAATATAAATCCGTGGCTTTGTTTATGGATATATGTGTCAAATGTGGCTCATGCACGGATAAGTGTCATTATTATATCGGCACCTCTGATGCTAAAAATATGCCAGTTGCTCGTCAAGACTTATTACGCAAGGTATATCGGCGATATTTTACCTTTGCAGGTAAATATTTTCCATGGTTGGTCGGAGCCGTTGATTTAACCGAAGAGATAATTGATGAATGGTATGTATATTATCATCAATGTTCTCAATGTCGCCGCTGCTCTGTTTTTTGCCCTTATGGCATAGATACTGCCGAGATATCAATGGCTGCCAGAGAAATTTTAGATGCCATCGGTATCGGACAAAAATATTGTAATGAAATTCTCGGTAAGGCACAAAAAATTGGTAATAATTTAGGTTTGCCAGGTCCTGCTTTGGAAAATACTCTGGAGGGATTAGAAGAAGATATAGAAGATGAAACCGGAGTTGTCGTTAAAATGCCTCTTGATGTCAAGGGTGCTGATATTCTATTAGTGACTCCATCTGCTGATTTTTTTGCCGAACCGCATATTGACGGTTTAATAGGTTATGCTAAGGTTTTTCATGCCGCAGGGGCAAGCTGGACTATGAGCACCTATGCATCGGAGGCGGGAAACTTTGGAATGTTCATCGGCAATTATGCCAATACCCAAAAACTAACAATGAGAATCCGCAAAGCAGCCCTTGATTTAGGGGTTAAAAGATTAGTTTTTGGTGAGTGCGGACATGCTTGGCGAGTTGCTTATAGTTTTATGAATACGATGGCAGGTCCATTTGACTTTTTAGACCCAAAATATCCGGTGCCAGAGCATATTTGCGAATATACTAATAACTTAATAGAGGCAGGAAAACTAAACTTAGACCCATCATTAAATGATGATATGGTTTTAACTTTTCATGACTCTTGTAATATCGCTCGTGGTTCTCGGATGGGTAAAAAAGCAGGCGGACAATTTGAGATACCGCGTGCTGTTATCAAAGCTGTATGTAATAATTATGTTGATATGCCACATGATACCATCAAAGAGGTAACTTTTTGTTGTGGTGGAGGTGGCGGTTTATTGACAGATGATATCATGGAAGTGCGTGTCAAAGGCGCTTTGCCGAGAATGGAGGCATTAGATGAGGTAACACGTGAACATGGAGTCACTCATATGGCAGCCATTTGTGCTATATGCAAAAGTCAGTTCACCAAAGTAATTCCATACTATGGTTTTTCCATGGATCAAATTGTCAGCATCCATCAATTGGTAAGCAATGCAATTATCTTAGACGGACAACAAACAGAATCAACAACAGAACCTGATAAAAAATCAGCGGATTGATTTTAAATATTTATACAATTAAATTTTAGGAGAATTTTATGGCAGTAGAATTAAAAATAACAGACAACAAAATAACCTATCTTCGTTTTCGTGATGGTGACAGCAAGTATAAGAGTTATTCAAACAAATATTTGAATGAAGATAAATCATACAAATGTCCTACATATGTGCACAAAACTCCACCTTGTCAAGGATCATGTCCATCTGGCCATGATGTTCGTGGCTGGCTTGATATAGTGCGTGGGATTGAAAAACCAACCGGTGATAAAAGTTGGCAAGAATATGCTTTTATGAGAATGACCAAAGCTAATCCATTTCCATCTATTATGGGGCGTGTATGTCCTGCTCCTTGTGAGAGCGGTTGCAATAGAAATGAGATAGAAGATAAAGTCGGTATCAATTCAGTGGAACAATTTATCGGTGACTATGCTAACGAACATAATTTTCAATTTGCAAAACCTGCCAATAAAACAGACAAAAAAGTAGCCATTATAGGTGGCGGTCCAGGAGGGCTGGCAGCGGCATACCAGTTAGCAAAATTAGGCCATAACATAACAATTTTTGAAGAATTGGAAAAGCTTGGCGGTATGATGCTCTATGGTATTCCAGGTTATAGAGTGCCAAGAAAATCGTTAGAGACCGAAATAAACAGAATTTTATCACTTGGCATTGAGGTTAAAACTAATACTCGTGTTGGCCAAGATATAAGTCTGGATGATTTAGAAAAAAATTATGATGCAGTCGTGTGGGCGATTGGCACCCATAAATCTCGCAACCTACCAGTTGATGGTTTTGATAAAGCTACAAACTGTTTGGGTGGTGTTGAGTTTTTACGAGCCTTTAATGAGGGCAAATTACAAAGTTCTGCTAAAAAAGTTGTTGTTGTTGGTGGTGGTGATACCTCAATTGATGTCGCCTCCGTCTCTCGCAGGATAGGTTATGTAGAAGGTAGTGCACCTGCCGAAGATGTATTATCAGGTAAAGCTGTCCATAATGTTGCTAAAGATTCAAAAAGAGAGGACTCAGATGTCACTTTGACCTCACTTTTCCCACTTGAAAATATGACAGCCGCAGAACATGAAATTAACGATGCTATACGAGAGGGCATAGATATAAAAGCAGGAGTTATGCCATTGAAAATGATAATTGATAATAACGGTCGTGCTACGGCAATGAAGTTATGTAAATGCACAATGGATGGCGAGCGTCCCATTAAAACAGAAGGCACGGAATTTGAAATCAAAGCAGATTTATTTGTTGCTGCCATAGGTCAAGCAGGAGACATGACAGGCTTAGAGAGCATAGATAATGGTAAGAGCTTTATTGATGCGGATAATTTTTATCAAGTAAAAGATAAACAGGGGCATTTCGTTTGTGGTGATATTGTTCGTCCGCATCTTTTAACAACTGCAATCGGGCAAGCATCAATTGTCTCAGATGGTGTGCACTCTTATTTATCAGGAGAAGATATAGGAAAAAGACCAAAGGTTGATGTTCATCATTTTAGTTTGTTAGAAAAATTAAAAGAACACAACTTATATCCAGAAGACTTTGTCGGTAATCAAGAGGATACGGACGCTAAAAATGATACTGAATTTAATGGTCATCGTGGCACAGATACTGCAAAATATGCTGTGCATAACTACGAAAATCGCTCTAAACACGAAATTGTAGAACACGAAGAACTGTTTTTAGGGCATTTTGCCTATGAGCCAAGGAACAAAAGAGACTCCAAAGAAATCGGGGCAGATGAAGTCTTAGGCAACTTTGAAGAGAGATTAATTTGTTTGAATGAGGAGACAACCCAAAAGGAGGCGGGTAGATGTATGAGTTGTGGGATGTGTTTTGAATGTGATAATTGTGTAATTTTTTGTCCGCAAGATGCTATTTTTAGAGTTAAAAAAGATAGCAAAACCACTGGTCGTTATGTCGATACTGATTATAATAAATGTATTGGTTGTCATATCTGTGCTGATGTATGTCCGACAGGTTATATTGAAATGGCAATGGGGCATTAATAGATGAAAAATTGGCTACTTTTAATGAGTTTTTTTGTATCGTTTGCAATTCATGCAGATGATAACAATTCATACTTGCCAAAAGCAAAAGCCGGCACAAAATGTGTGGAAGACCGACAAATTATGCGAACCAATCATATGGATTTAATCTTACATCAACGAGATAAAACTATGCGAGATGGCAAAAGAGACGGCAGACACTCTTTAAAAGAGTGTATAAATTGCCATGTAACAAAAAATGATAAGAATGAATATCCAAATATTGACTCATCACAACATTTTTGTAACTCTTGTCATACCTATGTTGCTGTTAAAACTGATTGTTTTTCTTGCCACCGTTCTATCCCTGAAAACAAACAGGTAAAAAAATGAATAAATTAAACCGCCGAGAATTTATCAAAAAAACTACAAATACTGCTGCCATAAGTATTTTACCTGGTGTTTTTTTGCAAACGGTAAATGCTAAAGGTGCTGATGTTAAAAATCGTTGGGGGATGTTGATTGATACTCGTGGATGTGGTGACTGTAAAAATGAGTGCATAACAGCCTGTCATAGCGAACATGCGGTAAAAAGCTTTGATCGCCCCCAAACAGACAGCCAATGGATAAGAAAAGTTACAGTTAAAAACAGAAAAACTTCCCACACAATGGCGTTACCTATAATGTGTCAACATTGTGAAAAACCTGCTTGTGTTGATGTTTGTCCTACTGGTGCATCATTCAAACGTGTCGACGGCATAGTTTTGGTTGACCGGCATATTTGTATCGGTTGTCGTTACTGTATGATGGCATGCCCTTATAAAGCTCGTAATTTTGTTCATGAGAATCTTAGTGAACAAAATACCATATCTCCTCGTGGCAAAGGCACAGTGGAGGCTTGCACGATGTGTGTTCACAGAATAGACAAAGATGGAGCAAAAGCTAAAACTGCTTGTCAACAAGCATGCCCTAAAAATTCTATAATTTTTGGTGATTTAAATGATAAAAATAGTGGTATATCAAAAAAATTAAAAGCAATGGGTGCCAGACAAATTAGAGCAGATTTAAACCTAAATCCTGCTGTATTATATCAAGGGTTGGACTTATGAAACCTTTGCATAATTCAATCACAATTTATAACAACAATAAAATGCACCTGAAATATGAAAAGGTCTCATTATGAAAAAACAAACATCATTTAGTCAATTTTCTAATAATAGTTTTTTTTACTGGTCTTTGTTAGTTTTATTCGGTGGCATAATTTTGATAGGTTTGCTCGCAGTGCATCAAATGGAACATCACGGACATCATATCACAGGGATGAGTCAACAAATAGTCTGGGGTTTGCCTCATGTTTTTGCTATATTTTTAATTGTCGCAGCCTCGGGTGCTTTAAATATCTCATCTATGTCATCGGTATTTAATCGAACTCATTATAAACCTCTATCTCGTTTGAGTGCCATGTTATCAATTTGCCTGCTCGCAGGTGGTTTGGCAGTTTTAGTGCTTGATTTGGGTCGTCCCGATCGGCTAATTGTTGCGATGACTCATTATAATTTTAAATCAATTTTTGCTTGGAATATAATTTTATATAACGGTTTTTTTGCTATTGTTTTTGTTTATATTTGGATGATGATGGAACAAAAAATGAATAAGTTTAGCAAATTAGCGGGCTTTTTTGCTTTTCTTTGGCGTCTGATATTAACCACAGGAACCGGCTCAATTTTTGGCTTTTTGTTTGCCAGAGAGGCATATGATGCGGCTATTATGGGGCCGATGTTTGTTATAATGTCTTTCTCGTTTGGTTTGGCATTTTTTATGTTGGTGATGGGATTGTTATATAAATTAGACGGCAGGCAAATTGGCGATTATGTTTTTAATAAACTTCGCAAATTACTGGGTGTATTTATCGCTGCTGTGCTTTATTTTGTCATCGTTAAACATTTGACAAATCTATATGCCGCCGAACACACAGATATGGAATATTTTATGCTTTTTGGTGACAACATCTACACTCAACTTTTTTGGTATGGGCAGGTGTTATTAGGTGGTTTATTGCCACTGATTATGCTCTATGGTCCGCTGTGTAAAAAATCTCGTTTGACAGGGTATTTGGCTGCTTTTCTGGTTGTATTAGGTGGCCTGATTCAGATTTATGTAATTGTTATCGGTGGACAAGCCTATCCTTTGGTGCTGTTCCCTGGGATGGAAGTTACCAGTTCCTTTTTTGACGGAACTATCAACTCATATATACCATCAAAATATGAAATTGCTCTGGGGGTTTCAGGTGTTGCTATCACTTTATTAGCCATAGTTTTTGCCAGTCGCATTTTACCAGTGGCAGCCGACAACCTATCAGATGAGTATGTTAATCCACACTTTAAGAAAAAATAAATGACATTAACTGCTTGAATCCTATGTATTTTAGTTTCATCTGTCATGCTGAACCACCTACTCCGTCATGCTAAACCACCTACTCCGTCATGCTGAACTTGATTCAGTATCCATTCATCCAGCAAGATATTCCATGTCTCATAGATAGATTCCGTATCAAGCACGGAATGACGAGAAAGAACAAAGCACGGAATGACGAGAAAGAACAAAGCACGGAATGACGAGAAAGAACAAAGCACGGAATAATGAGAGTGAGAGGTTTAATTTACTTTGATAACTTTTGTTAGTGGTTATGAAGAGGATATTGTCATGATATAAAATAGAGTTTTCTATGTTTTTATAACTTCTTTAATGACCTTTAAGTGAGCTTTATTTATAACTTTATTTATTTCTTTATTTGTCCGTGCACCTGACTCTGCAATAACTTTTTTATTGTCTATCTTTAAAACCTGCTCTAAAATATTAGCAAAAATATTAGCTTGTGGATATTCATCTTTTTCGTGTTTTGTTCTGCCTCGTGCATCAGATTTGCAACAGGATAAAAATAATTTAAAATCATCACTTTGTCCTATTGCTCTCATTGAGTTTAAAGTTTTTAAAATTGTGGTGGCTTTGAGTTGAGTTATTTTATGGCAGTGGGTATGAAATTTTGCCACAGAGCTGGCAAATTTTTGATATTGAGTTGGAATTTTTAATCTATTAGAGAATTCGTTGATTATTTTAACTCCTCTTTTTTCATGACCGTAATGACTTGGTAAGATTGCATCTGTTGTTGTGCCTTTACCAAAGTCGTGGCACAATACTCCAAAGCGCATTTTTGTATTGTCACTTATTTTACAGGCTTGTTTTAAAGCTAACATTGTATGAATGCCACTATCTACCTCAGGGTGATATTTGGCAGGTTGAGGTTTGCCAAAAAGGTTATTTATTTCAGGATATAGGATTTTAAGGGCATCCACTGCTCTTAATAGGTTAAAATATTCTTGGGGGTCAGGTTGGGACAAGGCTTTTTTAGTCTCAACCCATACTCGCTCACTGACTAAGGAATTAAGCTCGCCATTTTTTGTCATTTTAAGCATTAAATCATAGGTTTCATCTGCTACCTTAAAACCTAAGTGATATAATTTTGCATAAAATCTTGCTAGGCGTAAAACCCTCAGAGGATCTTCGATAAAGGAGCTTGACACATGGCGTAATATTTTGTTTTTTAGGTCTTGAATCCCATGGTAGGGGTCAATTAGTTTGCCATTTTTATCTTCGGCTATGGCATTTATAGTTAAATCTCGGCGACATAAATCCTGCTCTAATGAAACTGTTTTATCAAAGTTAGTCTCAAAACCGCAATATCCCGGGGATATTTTTCGCTCAACTCTTGCTAAGGCATATTCCTCAGAGGTAGTAGGATGTAAAAAAACTGGGAAATCTTTACCAACTTGTTTGTAGCCTAATTTTAAAAGTGTGGCAGGTTCGCTACCTACGATTATCCAGTCTTTCTCCACAACTGGTAACTTTAAAAGCCGGTCTCGGATAGCACCACCAACAAGATATGTTTCCATGTGCTTTTATGTTATTTATTTTGAATATAGATATTCGTCAATAATCTCTTTTGCAGGTGGCAGGATATAGTTACCATTTTGGTCTTGTTTGCTGGTTTTTTTTAGTTTATAGGTGTTCACCCCACAGGTCCAAACATTATATTTTCTCATTTGGGTGCAAATACACATTTTATCAGTGACAACTACTTTATCGGTAGGGTTTTTTAACTCTGATTTTGTCTTATTGTAAGAATCAATGTAGGAACATCTGCCCTTATCCAATAAATAACCATAACTTTCGCAATTTGGTGCCAATCCCGAGCCTATAACGGGGCTTTGTTTTAACATTCTCATAGGATAACCAGTAGGAGAGAGGTAATTTACAATTATATCCTCTTTTTTGGCGGTAAAATATGCCTGTTTTGCTTTATCTGGCAATCCTGATTCCACAGAGACAGTAAAACGAGTAGCCACCTGCACCGCAGAGCAACCCATATTCATGTATTCAACTGCCTGTTTGCCATTGAATATTCCTCCTGCTGGGATTATGGGGATAGATAGTTTTAAATTTTTTAAATAGTCAATAACTTCCTGAGTTATTTTTTTAAGATTAAAATCAGCCCAGTCCATGCCAAAACCCAAATGGCCACCAGCTTTTGGCCCTTCAACTACAATAAAATCAGGTAATCTGCTAACAATTTGAGCTTTTTTTAAAAATATTTTTAAAGCCCGAGTAGATGAGACGATAATTCCTAAGATAGCATCATTAAAACGAGGATGATTTTTGATTAAATTCAATGAGTTCATATGCAACCCTGCACTGAGTGTAATCCCATCAATACCAGCATCTAATGCTGATTCTAATCTGGCTTTTAGGGTGTCACGTGGGTTATTCATCGTAAGTTTTTCCATGCAGTTGATAAATATTCCGCCATTACCTTTTTTGGCAGACATTGCATCTTTTACATGCATTTTTTGTGCTCTGCGAATATCATCCAAATCAAATTGTTCGATATTTTTATCATCATTATCTTTGTTAAATTTAAATTTTTTTAATCTGTCACGGACAAAAGTGGTTTTAAAATTTTTATCAGCAACAGCAGTAGTTAATGCATCAGATATATGCCCGATGGCGCCATTATTAGCAAAAGCTACGGCGAGATCAGCAGTAGATATATCAACCCCCATACCGCCAAGCATTAAGGGAGCAAATTCTTTATTTTTAAGTTTTAAAACAAAATCATTTAAACATTTCATATTGATAATTATAAGAAAATAAAATATGTTATATTACATCTTTTTAGAATTTTTTGTCCAACTTTATGCCCCCTATTTTAAAAAATAAAAAATTAGGCAAAAAAATTGCTCTTATTATTGCGATGAGTGCGGGTTTATATTTTTCCTATGATGAGTTTATGGTTAAAAAAGAACCGCCAAACAAAAAACATGAGGATTATTATCAAACAATTATGTGTAATAAGTTAAATGGATTAAAAGAATATGTCTTAGATGACAGAACAAGGGTTGACTGCTTGACAGATGATTATGCGATAGAGGTAGACTGGGCAAAAAAATGGGCAGAGGGTATAGGGCAAGCACTTTTTTATGCAGAAAAAACTCAAAAAAAACCAGCGGTTGCTTTAATAATCGGCAAAAAAGACCAAAAATATTTAAAAAGATTAGAAGTTGTTGCCAATAAGTTTAATATTAAAATAATAAAAATAAAAAAAGAGGTGGGGCAGTAATTGTGTTAAAATTGTGTTCTTCTCTCACAACTATTTAGATGCATAAGTAGCCTTATTGTGGCGGTGTTGGTAAAAAATTTTGTTTATTTATGCAGTTATTTTTTATTATTAGCACTTGTTGCATAGTAAAAGGCATAACTCTTAATAAGAGCAACATAGTAGATTTGTTAAAATCATTAACTCGGCAATTAAAAACCTTGTTTTTGGAAAGTTACGAGTAATCTTGCGAGCCTTGGAAGTGGGACTTTGGTTCTGTCTTGCGCTCTGTTGTTTTTAAATGGAAATACCACCACCAATACCATAACTGTGCCACTGGTTGCCGCTTTTGGGGTTGGTTTGGCTAGTTCAATCAAAGACCGCAACCAATTGTTGATGGGTTTGGTTTAATTGCTTTTGCCTCACCTACCCCCATAATTTTTGTTATGTTATATGGCATAATAACCCAACAATAAAACTTATAAATCAGAGGTGGGGCTTTTGGAGTTGTCTACGGCGATGCTCCAGAGTTGTTATGTTTTAAAACCAAACACTTAAAAGGTGGGACTAAAGTCCCACCTCCGAGACAACGAGGTCAATCAGACCTTCCTTAATGATCAGCTGGATCAAAGGTGCCAGTTATGGTAGCACTGTCTAAAATATGGGCACTATAAACACTCTCAAACCTTTTGCGTGTTATACCAGAGTTAGTGTTGTAATTGGTGTCAGCAAGTGTCATGGTCGGCATAGTTGATTTTAAAGCATAAATGGTTGTGCGATATTTATCATGAGCTTGTGGAGGACATACCCCTGCATATATTTGAGTGGTAGCATAATTATAACCTTGAATAACTGGCGAGCTTACTGTGCTGGGTGTTAGTTTTTCTGCATAACTTGTGGTGCTGGTTGGGACATTAAAAACTCCCCAATGGACACAATAATCATCCATACCTGGGTTGGCAGGACCACAGTCATCTGCAAACTCATCATCCATAATTAAAGCATATTTGGCAGTGTCAGTCGGAGGATTAGACCAACTAAACTGGGGTGATGTCATAACTCCACCAGTCCAATTTGCACAGGCATGTTTTACCGCAATTTTGCCACCATCTGTGAAACTGGTGGAGCTTATAGCAAAACTAGTGGTGTCGCCATCATCGTCTTTCTTGGTTGAGCCTGTATCATCGTCATCATCCGAACAAGCTACCATCGTCAGTGGCAAAATTAGCAAAAAAAGTTTTAAGAAATTAATTTTCATAATTTAGATCTCCATTAAAGTAAAAAACTCCCATTATAAATCGTTTTTTTTTTGCAAATTTTTTTTGCTACAAAACAAGAAAAATCCAAACTCGGGGTTTGAAATTTTCTTGTTTTGTGTTATTTATAAGAAATTTTTGCTATCAAAGTTCTGTTTTAATTGTTGGTTATCACCTAAGCCACATGAGTGCCATCTGAGGCCAAAGTAAAGTTATCTATTTTGCCTGTGTGGAAAAAGTTGTCCTGTTTGGGCGTTTGACAATAATGGAGTGGCAATAACAGCAACAGCAGATGAATTAAGTTGGTTAGTTTCATCTTCATCATTGCTACAAGAATATAATACAACAAACAAGAATAATGGTAAAATGAGACCTTTGCATAATTCAAGCACAATTTATAAAACAAATAGATTGCATATGCTTATAGCAAAAATTCGTCAAAGGGCTTGCCATATTCCTCATTTTTGTTATAAAAATGCACTATTTTTTGCATTCTCTAAACAGCACTTGAATTATGCAAAGGTCTCAAAATATATTTGATGAATTGCATAAAATCTCCTAATCAAAAAAAAACGATTGCCAATTATTTTTTAAAAATTGACTTTGCCTTTTTTCTTGAAAATAAATTTATTGTCCGATTCTTGTTTGGCGAAAAGACGCAATATGCTAATTAATTGATTATCTAATTTTTGTTTAGGGTTGATTTTAATTGCTGTTTTGTATGTTTTTTTCAAGATATTAAAAACTGTCATACCTGAAATTTGAATCTGGTTGGAATCGCTGGTGTTATCTATTTTTATTTTTTCATCCTGTTGTGATGTGGTTATATTTATATGCACATCTCCCAGTTGTAATTTGCTGGGGGATTCAATATTAAGCCGTAAAATATCAATATTACCAGCAATATATTTTAAACGATTTTTTTCAAGTATTATTTTTTTAATAGAAAAATGAGCCTTACCAGCTGTTGTTATTAAATCTAAATTCCAGTTACTTAATAGGTTTTGCAAAGAATTTTCATAAGTTAAGTTCGTGATCTGGGTTTGTTTGTCTTTTATTCCGATCTTTAATTTAATTTTGCCGTTGATATAATCTCCTGTAATATTAAAGCTTGTATTCAACAACAACAAATCACCTATGTTTAACGATGTTTTGACGTTTTCAATTCTATGTTTGTTAAAAGTTACCGCCGAGAATGAGCCGTTGAATATTGTGCCAGATGGTTGTTCTGGGATGATATTTTTTGGTATGTTTACCATTGACATAATTTGTGTCAGCGGAATAGCCGTTATTGAAAAATAAAGCAAAGAAACCATAAATACAAACAACAAAATAATAATTTTTTTCATAGGTTTCTCAAGGTCAATAGGCAACTTACCATACCAGCGCTTGTTTTTTTAACAGCGATATTTTTAACGGTTATGGCATGGGTTTGTCTCATTTTTAAAATAAATTGCATAAGCGATTTGTATTTTATGTTTTTAAATTCAAGTTTAATGCTATTTTTGCCAATTGGTTGAATTTTTGCAGGAATAGGTAGCTCCATTTTAGAAATTGTTTCATCCGTCCTTATGAGAATAGATTTATTTTTATCAATGTTTTGCGTCTTGTTTAATAAATAAGAATTGCTTTTAATGAAATTTAATGTTTGTAGGTTAGATATTAAATCATTTTTGTTTTTGCTATAATCATCAAGCAATGGCATTAACATGAAATTATAAACCACAAGTGGCACCGCAACCAACAACAAAGATATGATTAAAATTTTTTCACGATTAGATAGATTGGAGAATTTTTTTATCATTGTTTTTTTATCCGCATTGTAACCAGAGTTTTTTTGCTTTTTTTGTCGATAGAAAGAATCTCAGATAGAAGTTTTGCTTTTTTTAGCTCTTTGTTAAAATCTCCAAGGCTGATAGGGTTATCTGTTGTAAATATAATCTGTAATTGATTGGCATTAAATTTATACTCTTGTATTGAAAAATTTTTAATTTGTTTGCCGTTTTTTATCGTCTGGTTTAAGAGAGTTAAAAACAAACCGGCAGAGTTCATTTCTTTGATTTTAGATATTTTTTGTTGGATTTTTATAAATTTGCCAGATTTATTTTTTAAAGATGGAAATTTTGCTATGATAATTTTGTTCAACTCTTGTTCGGCTGCTTGATTTTTATTTTGAATTTTTGATAAATTTATCAAATAATTTGGAATCTGGCTTAATCCTACAATCAATAATATTATCATAGGTAATTTATAAAATTGTATTGATTTGATAAAACTGCTTAATTCTATTTGTTTTTTTTGGATAAGATTAACAACAGAATTGGCATAACCCGCCGATGCTTCTTCTAAAAAATTATATTCATATGTTTTGCTATCTGTTGTTGTTTTTATTGCCGGACCACTATTTTTTAGGTTATATTGTTGGATTCCCATCTTAGGGTTGGCAGACAAAATTGAATCTATTATAAATTCTACCGCATGATCAGGGCATACTAAGCGATATTTATCGGTGCAAACAACCATTTTTTCATCTGGCAATTGATAGAGGGTTATTTGTTCTAATAGTGGTGGAAATAAATCCCATGCTGGCACAATTACATCTAATTTTATTCCATTATTTTTATAGATTGTTACGATATGCTCTATTTTGTTATGCTCACTTACCGCGGTATTGACATTGTCCCCTACAACACTATTGATAAAATTTAAATTTTTAATGTTGTCATTTAGGCTGTCTTCTATTTTAAAGCCTATCGAGTCAATTGCCTTTTTACGATTTTTTTGGGGCAATGGTGTTTGGATAAAAGTGCAATCTGTGCCATCAGTTATCAATACAATTTTTTTACCAGATAGGGCAGATTTTAAAGCAGACAAACTGCCAATATGTGAATTTCCGGTTTTTGTTTTATAGTTTTTATCTGTTATAACATAATGAATATCATCAAAGCTGTTATTAGAATTGTATATAAAAATATAATCTGCCAATTAGTTGCCCCCTATACTTTTTGATATTGTTTTAATTTTGCCATTGTTGGCACGATGCAAAACAAGAATAAATTTTAGATTAATTTTTTGTAAAAAAATTACAAATTTTACTTTAAAATAGTTTGATTTAACACTAAAATATTTCATTTGAGGGTTTTTATTTTTTAATAAACTATGATTTTTTAGAGTATTGATGTTTTTATAGGGTTCCTCTTGAATCTCATCATAGATTGTTTGGACATCTTCTTTTTTCAGCATAGATAACATAGAGTGCAAAACCTCAATCTTTGTAGTGTTGATATTTATCAAGGTATCACCTGGCAAGACAGTTACAAAATCTATCATTTTTTCAAAAATTTGTTGATCAATTCCGCGAACAAGCAATAATTCACTGATATGAATCATAGGTTGGTTTGAATTTTTATAGGGTGTTTCTAAACCCAGATAATAATCACTTTCAGCTCCTCCTATGCCTGCTACCTCGGAATCCTTGTCGATTCTATCACGAATGGCTTGGATAATGTTTTTATTAATTTCAAGTTCTGCAAACAATAAATTAAGTGCGGTAAAGATGTATGGATTGGTTTTGTTATTAGAATCCACCAATGAATTTAAATTTATTTTTCCCGATAAATCGTCAAAATCGCCAGTAAAATAACCATCGTTTGGTAAGGGATAAGCCATATTTTTAGTCTGTGCCCAGATGTCTTCTTTGGAATCAGTTTTATTTAGCTCGTGATCTTTTTTAAGAATAATATAGGCTAATGCGGTGGCTCCTTCGGCGTATTGCTGTGCTTGTTGGAATGTTAACCGATTAATTGTTTTTAAGGTTTGTTTTTGTCTGTCCGCTATCATTTTAATGGATATTGCTGATATAATGGCACTTATGAGCAAAACCGTTAATAATGCCACTCCATTTTGTTGTTTTTTGCTTAAATATTCCATAACCACTCTAATTTATCAAAGCCATCAATTTCAAAACTGATTTTAATACCAGCAGGATAATCTATTTTTTTACTGTAATGAGGAAAGGTGGTTGATTTTGATTTGCCCTCACTATCTAATAAAAATTCAACTTTTAATTCTTTTACTCCCGACAACAACAATCTTTTGCGTTTTGTGGTATTATCTATTCTATCCGCTTTTGAATATAAAATACGATATATATTTTCGTCTTCGTATAGATAAACCGCTCTTTGGATTTGGCTGTTTTGAATAACGGGGTTCACAACTCCTGCTCTGCTAAACTCCATGATAATGTTATCCGCCTTATTACTGACAAAAGCAGGTTGCTCCGTATCATACTCATCGTTTATTTTTCTATTTACAACCGTGAATAAGTCTGCGGACACTATGCGATGAGCATTTTGTAGACTCATCAGGGTTGTAGCAATTAATGCAGTTTTATTTTTTTGAAAAAGAATAGTGTTTAAGGCGGAATAAGCAGCAGCAGCCAAGATTGAAAATATTGCCAAAGCTACCATAAGCTCAATCAAAGTAAAACCATCATTATTTTGTTTCATTGGGATGGCGAATAATATGTTTGCAGTTGGTAGATGATTCTCTTATCATCATCCTTGCTATAAATCTCGGCACGTACACCGATAAATTGATTTTTGCCTAGGGTTTGTGCCACTGCCGTTTGAGTTATAACATCTTTGACGACCCAATCCTGTCCTGCCATATGGACATTAGTTTTTTTGTTGTTAATGTGAGGCATTTTTTGGCGCATTCGCAGTTGAGCCAAACGATTAGAGGCAACCCAAGAGGCAATCGTTTTGTTTTTAAGGCTAATCAATGATGATGTTTGCATCGTGCTGGTGTTGATAAGTGACACAAAAACAATAGCCACAATAACCATAGCCACCAAAACTTCTATCAATGTAAAACCTATAAAATTTTTCATCTTTTTAAAAGATTATTCCTCGATACAAATTGATTTATTTAACATAGCTTTGATTGTTTTAATGCTAAGCAGTATAATCAAAAGCGTAAGGATGGTTAACAATATACCAAACAAAACTTTATAAAATAAAAAACCTGATAATTTCGCCATTAAAAAAGTGGCAATAGTCATAGCTGCCAGCGGAAAACTATATGCCCACCAAGATAAATAAAATTTTAACTTGATGAGTTTATTAAATTGTAACAATAAAAAAATAGTTAAAAATAAAGCACTATTATATAAAAATTGGGCAAAAAAATCAATCTGTGTCAAGCCTGTGAGTTGAACATAAGAGATAAAACCCAAAGCAGGAGGTGCGATAAAGATGAACAAGGTTGGTAGCAATTTATCAGCCATAGGGTGGTGAAAAATAATCCGATAAAAAACAATCGTAAATAAAATCAGCCAATATAACAAACCTAAATCAAAGAAAAAATATGAAAGATTGACAAAACCATAGTGTACCCCCGCAATCGGCACAATAATATTACCCACAGCCGGAATAAACCAAGCAGGGTTGATAAATTTTATATCAATATCTCGATTTATCCAAGCGGATAAAATAAATAAAGTCCAAGCAAAGTGCAACCCTGCCCCTATCATCCATAGATATTTCGAAAGTTCAGGGTTGATATGGATGCCGGCGGTGGCAAGCAACAAAATGGAGATTGAAGTTGTCGGGAAAAAACTTAATTTTATTGGGCTTTTTAACTCTTTTAAAACTTCTTGTGGATATTTGATGATTTTTATGAAATACATAACAAGCAACACCACAAACATAAAAAAAGTAAAATAATAAAGATAAAAAGATATAAAGGGAAATTGGAGCATTGTTGTGGCTCTCTCCCAGGCAAGAGTAAAACCACCAAGACCCATAATTATAGCGAAAAATGAGATCGGCATATTAGCGAGTCTTTGATTGATGTTGTTCATAAAAAATTTAAAAAATAAAACAGAGCATAATAACACAAACATTCCACATAAAGCAAACATCAAGCCAAAAATTCAAAAAAACGACACTTGGACACTTGATTTATACAAAGGTATCTTGATATTTTAAAATTAGACTATATAATATTTTTTTATTTTAGAGAAAATTATTATGGCAACAATAAATCTTACCCAAGATAACTTTACCGATACTATCAATAATAATGATATAGTTGTAGTGGACTTTTGGGCCGATTGGTGTGGTCCTTGCAAATCATTCGCCCCTGTTTATGAAAAAGTATCACAGGAGCATAAAAATGTTGTATTCGCAAAAGTTGACACCCAAGCACAACAGGAACTTGCAGGCTCTTTTAACATCCGCTCTATTCCAACTTTGATGGTATTTCGTGAAAAAACTATTATATTCCAACAAGCCGGAGCCTTACCAGAATCATCTCTTACCGAGCTTATAA
The DNA here is from genome assembly GCA_003645455.1 of Gammaproteobacteria bacterium. Classification (GTDB taxonomy): domain Bacteria; phylum Pseudomonadota; class Gammaproteobacteria; order QNFE01; family QNFE01; genus QNFE01. The sequence goes on from QNFE01000004.1 coordinate 40,582, forward strand.
CCTCTGCTACAAACCTTGATATGAAACAGGTCAAAGCAGATATCGAGAAGAAAAATCAAGAAAAAAACAAATCTTAAAATAGGATAGTTCCTTATGAAAAAATATAAAAAATGGTTATTGCAGTTTTTAATTGTTATAGTCATTTTTTTTGGTATTCGTTTTTATCAACAACAAAATCTTATCACAGGAGTTGCCCCCACATTTAACCAAAAATCTTTAAATGATGAAAGCATAAATCTTGCAAGTTACCAAGGAGACCCAGTATTAGTGCACTTTTGGGCTAACTGGTGTCCTATCTGCAAAGCAGAGCAATCAAATATAAACATTACCAACGATTACTATAAAATAATTACGATTGCATCTTTTTCGCAAAGAGATGAAATAAAAAAATATGTTAGTGATAATGATTTGAATTGGACTGTTGTCTATGATAGTGGTAATTTGATCGCTAAAAAATATGGCATAAAAGCTGTGCCTGCAAGTTTTTTTGTAAATTCAAAAGGTGAGATTAAATTTACAGAAGTAGGCTATACAACTACCATAGGTTTTCTGGCAAGAATGTTTTTGTTTGATTGACTTATATAGGGACCTTTGCACAGTCATAATTTAGTGTAAATCAGGATTTTTATCATTCGACAGAGGGAGACCGCGAGCATAACCTGTTGAGATTTTACCAGTTAACTCATCGGAGCTGGCACTGCGAATATTTTTAACTTCTAAGTCAAATCTTAGAGTTTTGCCGGCAAATGGGTGGTTGCCGTCGACCGTGATGCGGTTATCGGTGATGCTTGATACTATAAATGTTTTTTGGTGTCCTTCTTCATTTTGCATTTTTACCTCGGCACCTATTTTACACAACTCCTCCGGAACATTGTTGATATCATCGGTAAATGTCAAAGATGGGTCATGATATCCAAAACCTTCATCAGGACTCAAATCTACACTTACTTTATCACCTGGCGAGCATCCTTCTAAGGCGTTTTCAATTTTAGGATACATATTGTTTTCTAATTTATGGATGTAGTTAATCGGCAGATCCATTTTCTCCAATAGGCTATTATCTTTTTTGTCGTAAATTTCATAGGTTATTTCGACTAATTTATTTTTAATTATTTTTGGTTTTGGCATTTTGTTTTCTCCTTAGTTATTGGTGTTGCTATTATTATTATTTTTCCCATTCCATTAAAATTTGTTTGGGACGTTGTTGTTGTAATTGCTCTTCGGCTGACAAGGGATTATCAGCGAAAATAACTTGGAATTCATCAGCGTTATTCTTATCTGTATTTTGCATACGAAGAGTGCGAACTTCTTTTTTAGCATCAATAAATCTATCAAATTGATTCATTTTTTGCATAATTTTTGGTGCCGGTGGTAAATTTTTCTGCACTTTAAATATAAAATATGGCATAATTTCCTATTTTTGTGATAGATTATGAGATTTTTAAGCATTGATCCTGGTTCTGCCATAACTGGTTTTGGTATCATAGATAGCGATGGCAAAAAATATCATTTAATAAAACAGGGCACTATTATACTAAAAAAAATAAAAGAACATCCATTAAAGTTAAAAAAAATATATTATGAGGTAAATAATCTGATTTTGGAACATCAGCCGGATGAGTTTGCCATAGAAGATGTATTTATTAGCAAAAACCCCCAGTCTGCTTTAAAGTTAGGACAGGCACGAGGGGCTGCGATTTGTGCGGCAGTTAATAATAACTTAGGGGTTTTTGAATACTTTCCAAGAATTGTTAAAAAAACAGTAGTGGGGGCAGGCTCTGCTGATAAAAATCAAGTGCAACATATGATTAAAATCCTGCTAAATTGTAGGGCAGAAAAGATAACAGAAGATGCAGCTGATGCCTTGGCAGTTGGCATTTGCCATATTAACCATAAACGAAATATAATATGATAGCGACATTAACAGGTTTAATTGCTTCTAAAAATCCACCATTTTTGATCTTAAATGTGATGGGTGTAGGTTATGAAGTTCAAGCTCCATTATCTTCGTTTGGCAAGTGGGAGAAAGTCGTAAAAAATGAGAGTATAACAATTTTAACTGTCCATATCGTGCGTGAGGACTCCCAAGATTTATATGGTTTTGCCACAGATGATGAAAAAAATCTTTTTAAAACTCTGATAAAAGTCAATGGTATTGGTCCTAAGATTGCCATTGGAATTTTATCCGCCAGTGGGGTTGATGGTTTTATCGCTAATATTAACTCGGCAAATATTGATAATTTGGTGTGTCTGCCGGGGATTGGTAAAAAAACAGCCCAGCGACTTATCATCGAGATGAAAGATAAACTAACAAGCAAAGCGGGCAACAGCAAACAAGAGGCAAACTTTTTAGACAAAAATTCACAGGTTATATCTGCCTTGACGAATTTGGGTTTTAAATCAAGTGTCGCCCAACGGATGTTAGCAGGAATTGATAGCAATAACAAAACTATTGATGAGATATTAAGATTAGCATTGAAAAATAACTGATGATTTATTATCCGTCTGCTCCTATGAAATAAATACTCCTGCCTACGGTCATGATGCCAAAAAGTCCGTCACTGCGAACGAGCCGCGGCGAAGTGTGGCAGTCTCTTGTTGTTATTCGTATACCACGATGAGATCGCTCCTCGCGATGACGTATTCTTTTTATGGCTTTTTCTTAATCAAAAACTACTCTGAATCCTATGTCATAACTTGTCAAAGTAGGATGCAAATATCTTTTGGAGGTTAGAATTGTATTGGATTTATCAAGTGCAAAACTACCGCCCTTGATAACGGCTTGGATATTTTGTTTTGACAAATTAAAGGTAGAGGTCCACTCCGATACATTCGCCCCCATCGCATATAAACCCAGCAAAGAAATGTCGTTTTTGTCTGATTTTATATCAATGGGATGATTTATATTATTTTCTCTGCTGTGAGTTATGATAGGCGGATTATTAGAATTTGGATAAATAAATTTATGTAAATTGACACTTTGCATCCACTGCTCTGATGTCGGCAACCTGCCACCTGCAAATTTGGCAAAAGAATAAGCACAATACCAGTTAATATTTGTGATGGGTCGGCGGGGATTCTTTAATTGTTGTTGCCAATTATTAGGCTTGCACTTGTTGTTTTTTGGTTGAGATTCGTTGGCATAAAAATTTAATTTGACAAAAGTATTATTTAAAAATTTTTGATAATCTGCAATGCTTATCTCATATTTGCTGATTTTAAAATTATTTTTTATTCTATCTTGTTTGATGATGGAGGCTGCATCCTGATAGGATAGTTGGCTGATATGTGGCAACAGAGCGGGCATTTTTGCTTGCTTTTTCAAACCTATCGTGTATTCCCCATCTGGAATTTTTATTAAATTTAAATTTGTTCCCCAGGCAGTTGTTTTTAAATTTTCATCATAAACACATCTAAACCCCACAAAAACGGAGCGATATTTTGGATCTTCTGGGCGATAAACAGGGTTCATAGTCCAAAGTTCGGCAGGTTTTAAATATGAATTACCACCGCTTATGATAGGGTCGCCGTGAGGATATGAACCCATAGTCCACTCTGATACCATTGTAGACATATTCTCAACACCATCTGGGGTATTGTTGGCAGGGTGAGCGCCGATTTTAGCACCGGCATTTAAAATTGGGTCATCATAAACATAAGAGCTATTATCAAATTTATCACCCCAGGCATAGGTGCGAGATGTTTTACCGCCGGCAATTGCCATCCATTCATAAGTTGCAGGTAATCTGCCACCTGTGTTGTGACAATAACTTGTAACATCATAAAAACTTATATTATTAGCGGCAACATAATTTTCACCTAAGATTTTATGGTTTTGTGAGAGGGTTTTTGGTTTAAAATCTTGCCCTACCCCTATTACTTTTCTGATTTTATTTTTTTTGCTATATTCCATAAACTTATAAAAATCCCCTTGACGAACCTCATATTTATCAATATATATATTTTTTAATTTATAAGTTGTAGGTGGAATTGATAAGGATTTTTGTAAGATTTCTGATTTTTTAAGATAGGCAAAATTATCTAATAAAATTTTATCAATAGGGTGAATTTTTGTGGTTTTTTTATTATTACCGATTTTTATTTTTTCAATATCAATCAATAATCCTGCAAATAAATCTGTTAATAAAAAGATAAAAAATATGAGAGTTATAGTAGCAATTGTGGCATATATTTTTTTCATTTTTTTTGCCTACGAATTAAAAAGAAAATAGTAAAAGTTATAAATAAAATAAAATATAACCATAAATGAAATGATGATAAATAATTTTTACTATCACTTGATTTTAATATTAACTCTTGATTGTTAATTTTTAAATCATTTTCTAAGTTTTTAATATCAAGTTTATTTTTATTTATTTTGGCAAAAATATGTCCTAAGGATATATCTTCTATATTTTTGTCAATCAAAGCTATGACTTGCCAATTATTGCGATTTTTGATTTTTATAGGCACTAATAAAATATTATTTTTAATAATCTCATTTTCAATTCCTTGATAAAAATTATTATAGGGATATAACGATAAAGACAATAAATTATCGGCGAAAATATAAGGTTTGTTGTTTTTTTGATAATATAAATCAAAACCTCGGATGGGAACATTAAATGGTAGTTTTATAAAATTTTTGCCGCCTTTTTTACGATTATAAATCTGTAATTTTTTTTGCTTGGTTTGGCGTATTGATTTTATTTTTCGTAAAATTAGATTGACCTCTTGATTATAAATTGAGTTATTAACAAATTTTAAAGGGTCTTTTAAGTGGGCTTGCATTTGTTGTAAAATATCTTTAATGTTAAAATTAAAAAATTTATTTTTATTTTCAATCTCTTGGGCTTGATGTAAATATAACAATAAAAAATTTAACATAAATCTCTCATATGAAACCTGCGAGCTATTTAATTTTTTAAATTTTTGTTTAAAAGATAACTCGGCTTTGCCTTGCTCTCCTGCAATTTTTATTTTTAACTTTCGGTTGCTGAAACCTTTTATACCATGTTCTTTTTGTTGGCGTTTTTTAGCAAATGATTGAGTTAGTGCCTCGGATAAGGATAGGTTTTGTGAATCTCTTTTTTGTTTGCCAATATCGGATGGAATCCTATCATCAAATGGCGAGTTTTGCATTCTGTCAAAGTCAAAATCTGTATTATTTGGTAGGCTATGAGAAAAATCCGGTTTATCCTCTGTTGGTTTTTCTGTTGTTTCCGTTTGTTTGTCAAGGGTAAAATTAGTTTTTGTATTTTTTTGTTTTTTGTTTTTCAAACGAGCATTTGCCATATCCTCGCCATTATAATGCCAATGACGAATTTTTAAGTTTTGCTCTTTGATAGCTGCCATCGTTAAATAATATAACCTGATGCTATAAATATCTGCTCTTAGCAATAATTTTTGGGGGCTTTTTAATGACTTTAAAAATAATTCAAATTTATTGTTTTTTTGCAATAATTGATTACGAGTTATCGTTAAATTTAAATTAGGGTTAGTTTTTTCATCACCTAATATTCTAATAAAATTATCATACATTTCAATAATAGGGGACTGTGGATTTCGTTTGTGATTATAGTCATGCAAAACCGCAGGTGATGAGCTTGGCAAATCATTGACGATTATTTTATTTAATATGTCTTGTGCCATAACCACTTGCATATCTTTGTTTTGTTGAATTTGCACCTCGGCTTGGTGTTGTTTGACAACCAAAGATAGGATTATTAAAATCAAAATTACTGCCACCCCATTTGCCAGAATATCTGCCAAAGCAATTCCGACAACGGATGGCAAATTTTGAGGGTTGAATTTCATTTTGAGATAGTTCTCATTTTTTTATGACTTTTTTAATGTGGGGCGGAATGTCTTTGATATTAACAGATTTTAATAATTCTTGATTAGCTATAATCCAGCCGATAGATATTTTTTTGCCGGCGAATATAGCCATAAGGCAATCACGCGATTTTTTCATTGTGCCTGCTCCGCCCTCTAAAATTGCAAAAATAATTTGTTGTTTTGGTTGGGAATAAATATTTTTTGCATACGAGACAAAAGCACTATTATTTTTGCAAATATTTGCTCTTTTAACGCTTTTTTGATCTTCAATAATGTGTAATTTATCTTTAAAACTCAGGACAACAAAACCCTCTCCATCAGAGCCCCAACTTATATTATAGATGCCATCGCTGTTATCTATATCGGCTAATCGCTGGGCTGTCGTGGATTCACTAATTAGATTAAACAACAAAAACAACACCAGCAACAAAGCGAATGCACCGCCGAAAATCTCAACTATCGCATAGTTATCACCCTCGTCATTATTGCGATATTTTCTCATTTTTGCAAGTTTTGCTTTTGCAGATCACAAAAAAATTGTTCCTCCTTTTTTTGTAATAAGGTTTGCAATAATGCCAAAACTACACTCAACGATAAAGCGATTAAAGTGGTATCAAAAGCAATGCCAAGCGGGGCAATAGCGGATGCGAGATCTGAGCCCATCTGCGACAGCCCATCTCCTCCTGCTATGATTTTTTGCAAGCCTTCGGATGCCAAAGAAATCCCCAAAACCGTGCCGATAAATCCTAATAATGGAATCGCCCAGTTAATGTATTTTAAAGTTTGATAAAAATTATTATTTTGTTGCCAGATAACCTCAACAACATCATTAAAATTGGTTTTGTTAATTTTGATTGGTGATTTTTGTTGTTTTTTCAAGGATAATAATTTGCCAAGCAACAACAACAACCCCCAGTTGAATAACACCAGACACAATGGCGGAATTATGCCCCTATCTAACATTTTACTATTTAAAAAACTCAAAAAATCAGGCAACATATGAGATTGAATTAAAGACAGCAACAAAGCGGACAAAATAATAGCGATTGACAAAGAAAATAACAACGGCGGCCCATTTAAAAAATTATCTAAATATTCGTTAAATACTTTATTATTTTTTTCGTCAAATAATCTGATTAGAGCAAAGTTTATCAATACACATAAAATTATCAATACCAAAGAAAAATGGAATCTCAAATCAATTTGAATTTTATCAGTTTGAATAATATTAAACACAACATCAAAAACAAAAATTGAGGCGAATAAAATACTAAACAAAGACAACAAATTCATTGAATGTTGCCAAAATTTGTCTTGATATTTTTTTAAACTACTCACAAAAAACCAAACAATCGGCAAAATTGTCGCTATAACAATTAATGCCGTTGTAGATATCTCAAGCAATCCTGCAACAACAAAAGCCCCTGCCAGAGAGATAATTAAATTCAATCCTAAGTTTAAATACGGATATATTTTTTTCATTTTTTAATTCCTTTGTGAAGTTATACAATCATTTCAAGTCGGTTTTTGTTATCTTTAATTTTGTCTAATCTATATTGAGCGATTTTTATATATTCTTTATTAAGTTCAATTCCGATATAATTTCTATCCATCATTTTACAGGCTACGGCTGTTGTGCCTGATCCTAAAAATGGATCTAAAACAACTGCTCCTGTTTTGGTGGTAAGAGATATAAGATATTTACAGATTGATAGGGGCTTGACTGTTTTGTGGGTATTGCCTGCTCCCTTTTCTTTTTTGTTTGGTTTGCCTGTTAAAAACGCTCTGTCAATAATGGGGCTTATATTTTGAGAAGAGACAACATTCGCAGGGTGCATATTTTGATCCTTGCCGTGTTTTATAGAGGTATTTACCAACGATACATTATGTCGCATCATATTGTTTAAAAAAGTTTTGTCAACTGGTTTTTGTGCCATGGCGATGGGCTCAAAACAGGATTTTACCTGTGGGGTTTTCCAGCCACTTAAAGTTTTTATCAATCTGTTTTTTTCAAAATCTGACATATCTAATTTTTTAATGAAATGGTTAAGGCTCATACCTTTTGGTTGGTTCATTGTGTATAACCACATAAAACAGTCACGAATATCAAAACCTGCATCTTCTATCGCACATGCCATTCTATGATATAAACGAGGGCTTGAAAATGAAAAGAAAAATCCACCTGGTTTTAAAACCCTGTATAATTCTTCTGATATTTTTAAATACCACTTATAAAATCGCTTGCCTTGGTTTTTATCAAACTTCATACCAGCTGGCAGTGATTTAATCGTGTGTAAATTTTTATCATTATGCACTCTATCAACATTCCATTTATTATCCATTTTATCTAAAAAATATGGTGGATCTGTCAGCACAATATCCACAGAATTTTCTTGGATATTTTTTAAAAACTCTAGTGAATCTTGATTTATTATTTTGTTTATATATTCGTTATTTTTTAACATTGAATTTTTGCTCCAATAGTTTATATGCTTTTTTCTGTACTTCTATTGTACTTCTTAAAATTACTTTTGCATTCGCTAATTTAATTACTCTACCTTTTCTGTCATATTCCCAACGATTTCTGTCGGCTTGATTGCACTTTTGACATTGTGGAATTATGTTGCCGGCAATAAGTGGCTTTTGTGGATTCATATGGGCTTTTTGGAGTTTGGTTTTAGTTGCCGGCCAATGAAAATGAGGTTTGTTTTCAACAGAGCCACAGGTCGCACATCTGTTTTGATATTTTCTTTTTATTTCATCAAAATCATCGCCAATATCTTCCAATCTACGGTTAGATTTAAAATCAGGATAGGGTTGTTCTAAGGTGTATAATTTGTATTCTCCTCTTTTTAAGTTTTCAACAATATTGTCTCTGCCGCCTGCGACTATCCACCAACCTTTTTGAGCCCCAAGATGTCTTGCTTGTTGCATGTCATTAGTGTTTGGATAATATTGTCTGATAAATTGAGTTAATTCGTTTTTTGATGCTACTTTTGTTTGTGGATAATTTTGAGCAAGATAGATTAAAACAAGAGCGTCTTTGGTGTAGCCTGTTTTATATTTAAGGTTAGGTAATTTTACTCCCACATCTTTTAAGAATTTACCATGGTAAGATTTGATTGTATTGTAGGTTTTATTAATAGTGCTATCTGTTAGTTTCATATTTTTATTGTTGTTTAACTTTTAATGTTATTTTTTGTTGTATTATCATTTACCAAATGTTAGTTTTTCTTTTAATAATTCGTCTTGTATTTTTACTTTATTCATTAGGTATTCCATAGGTCTGTCGCCTTTGGTTGTGTTGCAATGTCCGCATAATAATTGATAGTTTTCATAATAATCGCCGCCGCCTTTGGCTTTTGGTATTATGTGATCTATGTGAAAATCTTTGATTAAATATTCGTGGTTGCATCCTTTGCATATGCCTTTTTGTTCTTTATGTAATCTCTCTTTTATGCTGAAACTTGGAAGCTCTTTTTTAATGTCATCTCTTTTTGGGATATCTACTCGATGAATAAAATTGCTAAATAAACCTGCATCATCGCTTAGGCGATTAACCAAAACTTCGGCGGCTTGTTTTTCAATATCTATGCCGATCCATTTTCGGTTTAATTGTTGGGCTGCCACACAGGCTGTGGCACAACCACAAAATGGATCAAAAATTATATCACCCTCGCGACTGCTGGCTTTAATTATTCTATTTAATAAAGCTATTGGTTTTTGAGTGGGGTAGCCGGTGCGCTCGCCTCCCATAGCTCTTGGTATATCAATCCAGTTATTATCTAATGTTTTGCCATCATAATCATCAAAATATTTGCGTCGCTCTAATTTGCCATCATCTTTTATGACGATATTGCCTTTTTGATATTCCTCTTCTAACCTTTGTTTGGATAGTCTCCAACCAGATAAATGAGGGTTATTAAATCCTCGCCATGCGTAACATAAATTTGGTCTATCTCCCATTGATGGATTGCGCCAAATATGAGCCGAATCATCATAATATCTTTTGCCTTTGTTATCAATTTTGTTGAATTTTTTAAGCATTACAGGATCATTTTCTTTGAGTTTTATCGTAGGATTTAAATGATATTCATCACTTTTTGTATAGAATAATATAGTGTCTGTGCTGGCACCGAATTTTTTTGCTTTAAATTGACTGCCTTTCGCCCCTGTCATTCTTTGCCAAATTATTTCATTTCTAAAATTACTTTTGCCAAAAATTTTGTCTAAAACTATTTTCAAATAGTGTGAGGCTGTGGGGTCCACATGTAAATAAAAACTGCCTGTTGGTTTTAAAACTCGGTGCATTTCTATAATTCTTTGAGTCATATAAGTGATATATGCCATCATAGCTTTGCCGTGGATTCCTTCGATGGATTGAATAAAATTAACCAAAAAAGGATAGTTGCTAAACATTTTTTCAAGATAAGATTCGTTAACATCCTCCCAACTCCACATATCAGAAAAACTCGCCCCTGCGGACTTGCTACCAATGGGGGCAGAATAAAAACGTTTGGAATTAAAAGGTGGGTCCAAATATATTAAATCAATGCTCTCGTTATTCAAACCATTTAAAATAAATAGGTTGTCGTTGGTATATAAAGTGTTTATAAATTTATTCATTAGTTTTTTAAAATTTGTTTAATGGTCGTATTATGCCATAATCTCAATGAATAATTCGCATAAATTTATCAAATTCTTCGTTGATGAGTAAATCGTTTTGATCTATGACATCTGATATTTTATCGGTTATGGCGGTAGCCTGATTTTTGTCAGGTTTTGATAAAACATAATTTGTAACAGCTGATTTGTCGCCAGGGTGAGAGATGCCGATTCGCAGTCGCCAAAAATCTTTGTTGCCGAAATGTTCAAATATATTTTTCAAACCATTGTGACCGCCATTGCCACCACCTTTTTTAAGCTTGATTGTGCCAGATGGTAAGTCTAACTCATCATGGGCTACTATAATATTTTGTGGTTCAATTTTATAAAAACTAATAATAGAGGCGATGCTTATGCCGTTATTATTCATAAATTGTCGGGGTTTGATGAGATAAATATTGCCATTTTCGCTGTCTATCGAGGCGATATCTGCTTTGAATTTTAGGCTTTGTTGCCATTGGGTGTTGTGGAATTTTGCTAATTCGTCTAATAACCAAAACCCAACATTGTGTCGGGTTTTGTTATATTTTTCGCCAAAATTACCAAGTCCTGCGATGAGTTTATTTTTTCTCATCCTTTTTGTCGTCTTCTTTTTTGTCGGACTCATCGTCTTTATTGCCTTGTTTGGTAGTTTCAACTTCGGCTGATTGCTCCTCTTCGGTTTCTTCTACTATTTCTTCTACTTTCTTTGGTATATGACAGGTTACAACCGCAGTATCGTGATCGCTATCGTGAGATAATGCTGTGATAACAACACCATCTGGCATTTTAATCTCACTCAAAGAAACCGAATTGCCTATGTCTAAGTCCATAACATCAACTGTTAGATATTCTGGAATATCTTTTGGCAGGGCAGTAATCTCAACACTGGTTAGAACAAAACTTAGGACACCGCCACCTGTTTTAACACCTGCTGCCTCTTCGGTATTTTCAAAGTGAATTGGAATTGTAAGGCTTATGGCAACTTTGTTACTTACTCTTTGAAAATCAGCATGCATTATTTGTCTTTTAAAAGGGTGTCGTTGTAAATCTCTTAAAATCACTTTTTCCTTTTCTTTTTCCACTACCAAGGTTATGATTTGCGAGAAAAATTCTTCATGATCGCATCTTTTTATGATGTCATCGTGATTCAAACATAGGCTTATGGCATCTTTTTCTGATCCATAGATTATTGCAGGCACCATATTGTTGTGACGTAAGCGGCGGCTCGCACCCTTGCCTTTGTCGGATCTCATGGTGGCATTTAATTTTAAAACTTCAATACTCATTGTATATACTCCAAAAATAAAAAATAAAAAAACTATTCTGTCGCGACCAACAAAATAGTACCTAAAAAAAATTTTACGAATACAGCGAACTCACAGATTCGTTGTTATGAATTCTTGATATTGCCTCTCCCAGTAAATTGGCAATCGTAATTTGTCTGATTTTTTTGCATTTTTTTGCCTCTTCTGCCAAAGAAATGGTATCGGTTACCACCAACTCATCAATTTGTGAGTTTTTAATGTTTTCCAAAGCATTGCCTGACAATACCGGATGGGTGGCATAGGATACGACTTTATTAGCTTTGTGTTCTTTTAAGGCATCAGCGGCTTTGCAGATTGTGCCTGCGGTATCAACTATGTCATCAACGAGAATACAGGTTTTGTTGTTAACCTCACCTATGATATTCATAACTTGGGATTGATTAGGGGCAGGGCGTCTTTTATCAATTATAGCCAAATCCAAATCACCCAGTTGTTTGGCAATAGCACGGGCTCGCACGACACCGCCTACATCAGGAGAAACTACAACTAAATTATCAGTATTTTGTTTTTTGTAAATGTCGCCCAATAAAATCGGCGAGGCATAGATATTATCTACTGGAATATCAAAAAAACCTTGGATTTGCTCTGCATGTAAATCCACCGTAAGTAACCTATCAACTTTGCTAATAGCGAACATATTAGCAATAAGTTTTGAGGTTATAGCAACACGTTGCGAGCGAACTCGGCGATCTTGTCGTGAATAACCAAAATAAGGCACAACGGCGGTAATTCTGGCAGCAGATGCACGAGATAGAGCATCCACCATTATCATAAGCTCCATTATGTTTTCATTCGCAGGGCTACTGGTGGGTTGGATTATAAAAACATCGCGTCCGCGAACATTGTCTAATATCTCAACACTAATCTCACCATCGCTAAATGTCTCGACACTGGCATCACCTAATTTTGTTTGCAAATAGGTGGCAATATCGTAACTTAGTTTTTTATTAGCATTACCTGTAAATAAAATGGCATCTGTTTGTTGCATATTTTTATATTGTGTATGGCTGGGTTGGCAGGATTCGAACCTGCGCATGACGGGATCAAAACCCGGTGCCTTACCGCTTGGCTACAGCCCATTTTTTTAAAGACTACTTACCACTTGACAAAACCAACTTATAGGCAGATGAGGCAACATTTTAATACCTGTTTTTTTGTCAGGTATTGCAATAAAAATACTAGACCCTGTGCCGGTTAATTTTGCTTGGGTATTTAACTTAAAATCTTTTATTAGTTGATTTATTAGAGAAAAATTTTCAATCATTTGCGGATATGCATCAAGTGCACTCTGCAAACAATCATTCCTACTATTTTTAAAATCAAAAAAAGCGGATATATTAACTCTTTTTGTAAACTTTGTCAATTTTAAATTTGAAAAAACTTGCTTGGTGCTGATGTGAAGGTTGGGATAAATCAATAAATAGTTCTGTTGTGGTAGATTATGAGGGGTGATTATTTCTCCTGTACCCTCGGCAAATGCACTTTGTTTTTTGATAAAAATACTAACATCGGCACCAATTTTTAGAGCCATTTTTAAAAGTTCTTGTTGACTTAAATTAGTTGAAAACATTTCATTTAAAGCGATTAAGGCTATCGCCGCATTAGAGCTTGCTCCGCCGAGCCCTGCCCCTGCTGGAATATTTTTGTTGATTTCTATACGGACATTTTGGAGGCATCTGGTTGTTTTTTGCCATAAATTAAAAGCTTTATAAACCAAATTATCTGCCATTTTTATTTGTTGATTATGAGTTATAATCTTTGTCGTCACAGATGGTTTTATCTTGATTGTATCATATAAATCTATGAGCTGAAAATAGGTTTGTAGTTTGTGAAAACCATTATCTTTTTTGCCGACTATATGCAGAAATAAATTTATTTTTGCATAGGATTTGTATTCTTTAAATTTCAAAATTATGAGACCTTTGTATAAATCAAGTGCTGTTTAAAGAGGACAGAAAATAGTGCATTTTTATAGCAAAAATGAGGAATATGGTAATTCCCTTTGACGAATTTTTGCTATGAAAAGGTGCATTTTGTGTATTTTATAAATTGTGCTTGATTTATACAAAGATCTCAATTAAACCAAAGCAATTTTAAAAACCTCTTCAATCCACAACACGGGTTTTATTGTTATTTTTTGTAAAATAGTGACAGGAATTTCTTTTAAATCTTTTTCGTTTTCGGATGGAATAATAACTGTTTTGATGCCACCACGATGGGCTGCGAGCAATTTTTCTTTTAAACCTCCGATAGGCAGAACTTCTCCTCGTAGAGTTATCTCGCCTGTCATAGCAACCGATGCTTTGACTTTTTTATTTGCCAAAACTGATGCTAATGCTGTGCACATACCAACCCCTGCACTTGGCCCATCTTTGGGTGTGGCTCCCTCTGGCACATGAATATGAATATCTGTTTTTTTGTAATAGTCTTTTTTTAGTTTTAAATCATTATGTCTGTTGCGGACCACACTCATGGCAGTCTCAATAGATTCTTTCATAACGTCTCCCAGTGATCCAGTATATTTTATCTTACCATCACCTGCAAATGCCGCCGCCTCAATTGTAAGCAACTCACCACCTACTTGGGTCCATGCGAGCCCTGTAACTTGTCCTATTTGGTTTTGTCTCGTAGCTTTACCATAGTTAAATTTATAGACTCCCAAATATTGTTCTAAATCATTAGGAGTTATCATAGTTTTAACTTCTTTTTTGTCATCATCAGGGGCAAGGGCTATTTTTGTGACTACCTTGCGACAAACCTTAGCAATTTCTCTCTCTAAACCTCTTACTCCTGATTCACGAGTATATGTGCGGACAATCTCTAAGATGGCAGATTTTGTAAAAAATATATCTTTTCTATCTAAGCCATTATTTTTTATTTGTTTAGGAATAAGGTATTTTTGGGCGATATTCGTTTTTTCATCCTCTGTGTAACCTGATATTTTTATAATCTCCATCCTGTCTAATAATGGCGGTGGAATATCAAGACTATTTGCTGTTGCCACAAACATTACATCAGATAAATCATAATCAATCTCTAAATAATGATCGCCAAATGTGTTGTTTTGTTCTGGATCCAATACTTCTAACAAAGCTGAGCTAGGATCTCCTCTGAAATCTGTTGACATTTTGTCAATTTCATCCAATAAAAATAATGGATTGCTATTTTTAATTTTTGACAGATTAGTGATGATTTTGCCAGGCATTGATCCTATGTAAGTTCTTCTATGTCCTCTGATTTGCGCCTCATCACGCACACCGCCGAGCGACATTCGGATGAATTTGCGCTTTGTGGCACGAGCGATTGAACGGGCAATAGAAGTTTTGCCGACACCAGGTGGACCGACCAGACATAAAATAGGTCCTTTTAATTTTGCTACCTTGTTTTGCACAGCAAGATGTTCGGTGATTCTTGTTTTTACCTCATTCAATCCATAGTGATCTTTTTCTAATATGTTTTGTGCTTTGTTAAGGGTTTTTTCTAATCTGCTTTTTTTATCCCATGGCAGATCAAAAATAACATCAAGATAATTACGAATGACAGTCGCCTCGGAGCTCATAAGGTGCATTTTTTTGAGTTTTTTAAATTCTTTTTGACACTTTTCTTTGGCCTCGGAACTCATTTTAATTTTGGTAATTTTGCTTTCTATCTCTTTTAATTCTTCTTCATCATCGGCATCGTCATCTTTGTTGATCTCTTTTTTGAGGACTTTTATTTGTTCGTTGACATAGTATTCTTTTTGGTTTTTGTCCATTTGTTTGCGAACTTTTGAATGAATTTTTTGTTCAATTTGCAAAACTTCCAATTCTTTTTCAAGATATTTTAAAATAATCTCCATTCTTGAGTCCAATTCAACGGTTTCTAAAATAGTTTGTTTGTCTGTTAGTTTTAATTTGATATGAGCCGATACCACATCACACATAGCACCATAATTTGTCGTGTTTAGAACAGAGGATAAAATATCAGTGGGAATTTTACGATTGATTCTAACATATTGTTCAAAAACAGACAAAACAGAACGAGACAATGCCTCAGATACTTTGTTATAACGATGTTTTTTGTCATATAGTGTTATATAATCTGCGACAAAATTTTGTGAATTATTTCTGATTTCAGTGGATACAGCACGATGCCTGCCCTCTATTAAAACCTTAATGGTGTTGTCAGGTAGTTTTACTAATTGTAAAATATTAGCAACTGTGCCGACCTTATAGAGATCTTTTAATTTGGGACTATTGGTTTTTGATGTTTTTTGGGTAGATAAAAAAATATTTTGATGGTTTTTGGTAGCAATATTTATAGCATTGATTGATTTTTTTCTGCCAATAAAAAGAGGAACCACCATCCCAGGGAATACCACCAAATCTCGCAAGGGCAATAAAGGAATAGTTTCTATTTTATGAATATCGTCTGTTGCAGTTGCCATAGGTATTTAAGGTTTTAGAAAAAAATTTTACAAAAAAGAACATAAGGGCAAAATAAAAAATATCAAGTTCAATCAAGACACCTGACAAGCAAAAACCCAACTAAAAAAATATTATCCTTAAAATTTGTTATAATATCTCATTTTTAATTGGTGTTTTCGCAAAATCAAACATTAAATTCCATATGACAAAAAACCAAACCACACAAAAATTACTCCAAAAAAGATTAAAAAAGGCTTCCAGGCATTTTACAGCATTAAAAGAATATAAGTTCTTAATAGAGCAAATTTTAATCGATAAGAATATTTACCAAGTAGATGAATACAAACAATTACAACCAGCAGACAGGGCAATATTTGATGCCTATTTAAAAAGATTTTCATCATTGCAAGATTTTCTGGGGGCAAAAATATTCCCATTGTTGCTTGATATAGCTGGTATAAATAATAACTCATTGAGCGAGGTTTTGTTATATGTTGAAAAAGAGCAGATAATTGACAGTCTAGATAGTTGGATTGAGTTGCGAGCGATAAGAAATGAGCTAGAACATGATTATCCAGAGATTATAAGAGAGGCATTAGAGAACTTAAAATATTGTGTTGATAGTTTTGATAGAATAACTTCTTATTATAAAAATAGTGTCAATTTTTCTAATAAATACATAAAATGAGACTATCAACAAGAATTATAAGTATTTTAAAAAATAATATCCATACCAGTTTTGGTGATGTTGAGGTATATTTATTCGGTAGTCGTGTAGATGACAACAAATTAGGTGGGGATATTGATCTTGCCATTGATACTAATATAAATAACCAAAAATTTTTAAAAAATAAGATAAAATTTGACTGCCAGATGATAAGAGCAGGTTATGATTTAAAAGTTGATTTAGTAAAATACAATCACTGGGACGATTTATTAAACAGACAAATAAAAAACGATGCTATTAAATTATTTTAAATTAAAATGAGATTATCAAAACAAGATATAAATATTATAAAAAATACAATTCTTGACAACATAAACGATGGCAAAATTACTCTATTCGGCAGCCGTGCAGATGACAATAGAAAAGGTGGCGATATTGATTTAATGGTGGAGACAAATAAAAATATTAGTTTTGCAACTGAGCTTAATATTTTAACAAAATTAGAATTAAATGGCATTGAGAGAAAAGTAGATCTATTGCTTAAAGCTCCAAATTCAACACCACACAATATTTATAAAAAAGCGAAAAAGGGAGTACTGTTATGATACAGAAACCTCCAATAACAACTGGTAAACAAAATATACAAGATAAAATTTATACTTTAAGAGATGTTCAGGTAATGTTAGACAGAGACTTAGCTGAACTTTACGGGACTAAATCTACAAGACTCAGAGAGCAGGTTAAAAGAAATATAAAAAAATTTCCACAAGATTTTATGTTTGAACTTACTGAACCTGAAACTAATTTGATGGTATCGCAAAATGCGATACCATCAAAACAGCATTTAGGAGGCAGTTTGCCACTTGTATTCACTGAGCAAGGTGTTTCTATGCTGGCCACTGTTTTAAAAAGTGATATTGCTACACAAATAAGCATAAAAATTATGAGAGCTTTCGTCAATATGCGAAAATTCATTTTATCTAATGCAGATATGTTTATGAGATTTGAAAGAATAGAGCATCGCATATCTTTACATGATGAAAAGTTCAATAAATTATTTCAAGCTATAGAAAACAAAGAGACCAAACCAAAACAACATATATTCTATGATGGACAAATATTTGATGCTTATCTTTATGTCCGTGATATTATAAAGTCGGCTAAAAAATCTATAAAACTTATAGATAACTATATAGACGAGAGTATTTTAGTATTATTTACAAAAAGAAATGCAGATGTAGATATGAAAATATATACAAAAACTATATCCAAGCAATTAGAATTAGACATAAAAAAATATAATGCCCAATATCCAAAGATTGAGGTAAAAAAATTTGCTTTATCCCATGATAGATTTTTAATCATAGATGAAAAAAAGATATATCACTTCGGAGCAAGCTTAAAAGATCTTGGCAAAAAATGGTTTGCAGTTTCAAAAATGGACATAAACTCTTTTGAACTTTTAGAGAAGTTAAAATAGATGTTAAATAAACTCAAACCAAAATCAGAGTTTAGTCGTAATGTCCTAACTCTTATGACAGGTAGCACCATCGCCCAAGCTATCCCTATCGCTATTAGCCCTATTTTAACCAGAATTTACACTCCTGAGGATTTTGGGATATTTGCTTTATATATGAGTATTGCCTCCATCATAGCGGTCATTGCCACAGGGCGCTATGAATTAGCAATAATGTTACCAGAAAAAGATGAGGATGCTATCAATATTGTAGCTTTATCTGCCATCATTACAGTTATCATAAGCCTTTTAACTTTATCAATAGTTATAATATTCAACTTGCAAATTACGAATTTATTAGGCAACCCCCAAATCTCAAATTGGTTATATCTTGTGCCTATTAGTGTGCTTTTGACAGGATTTTATCAAAGTTTTAATTATTGGTCTAACCGCCAAAAACAATACAAAACCTTAGCACAAAATAAAGTTATTCAAAGCACCTCAACAGCTGGGGTCAATTTAAGTATGGGGCTGGCAAAATGGGGGGTTGTAGGTTTAATATGGGGCAATATTATAGGGCAAACTCTTGCTAGTGTAATTTTATTTAAAAATATTTTGAAAAAAAATCATAATTTGCCAACGGCAATCAATAAAAACAAAATAATTAAAATGTTGAAAAGATATATAAAATTCCCCAAATATGATATAATATCAGCACTTGCCAACACCTCGGCACAACAGATAACCCATATTTTATTCAATATAATTTACAACCCTGCCATAGCAGGCTTTTTTTATTTTACTCAAAAAATACTTTCAATGCCAATCACTTATATATCATCTGCCATCTTAGATGTCTTTAAAGAGCAGGCAGCCCGAGATTATAAAAAATATAATAACGCTAAAAAAATATATAAATCAACATTTATCAAATTGATGATGATTGCTATCTTGCCTTCTGTTTTTTTATATTTTTTTGCAGTTGATATGTTTGTTATAGTTTTTGGAGAAAAATGGCAAATAGCAGGTGAATATGCCAAAATTTTGTCTCCCATGCTTTTTTTCAGATTTATGGGCAACCCATTGAGTTTTATGTTTTATATTGGCGAGAGGCAAATTTGGGATATGTATAGTCAGACACTATTGCTGTGCAGTATTCTGCTGTCTTTTTTTTGGAACACTAATGCAACACAAACTGTATATTTTATATCTTTGGTGTTTTCTATTTTTTATATATCTCAAATTTTTTTATCCGCAAAAATTGCTAAAATATTCTAATCATGATAACTATAACAATCCCCAATAATAACAATAAAGAAAGAGAATATGTGATTAGTGTTATTTTTAAAGAGTTCATGTGTATAGATTATAACATACAGTATGGATCAAAAAATTATGAAATTAAGATGAAAAATAACTCTAAATTAATAGTGATAGATTGTTTTTTCAATAAGCATCCAACAAGCCTGTCTTATCTAAAAAATGAGAACATACCAAAAAAAATAAATTTAGTAAAAAATCAATTTACAAATGTGGATGGTCTACCAGTTATCTACGGCAATAATAAATTAGAAATAAAAGAAGACATAATAGTTTGTGGCACAGATATATTTGCTTCTATTTTTTTTATGTTAAGCAGATGGGAAGAGTATGTAAATAAAAATAGAGATTATCATAATCGTTTTCCAGCAACTGAAAGCATTGCTTTTAAGTATAATTTTTTGAACAGACCGATTGTTGATGAATGCATTAAAATGTTAAAAAATATGCTGATAGAGTTAGATAGCAGTTTAACATTTAATCAAAATAAAACCAAATTATATTTAACTCATGATGTAGATGAGGTGTATAGATGGAAAAATTGGAGACAAGTAATCAGATCTTCGCTTGGAGATATAATAAAAAGACAAAACTTGAAGTTAGGTTTAAAGAATTTTAGCAAATATTTTTTAATAAAAAGAAATAAAACAAAAGAACCATTTGATACATTTGACTGGCTAATGAATGAAAGCGAAAAATTAAAAACTAAAAGTAGATTTTATTTTATGAGTGGAGGGAATTCAATTTATGATAGAGGTTATGCTATTAACGACAAGTATATATTAAATCTTATTAAAAAAATAAAAAAAAATAATCACTACATAGGTTTTCATCCATCATATAATACATACAATGATCTTGAAAGATTTAAGCAAGAAAAAGAATTATTAAGCAATGTTGTTGGTATTGATTTAAAAGAGGGTAGACAACATTTTTTAAGGTTTGAGGTGCCTACTACATGGCAAATATGGGAAGATAGCGGAATGAAGGTAGATAGTACTTGTGGATATGCAGACAAAGAAGGTTTCAGGTGTGGCACAGCTTATGAATACAGTGTTTTCAATATATTGACAAGAATAAAATTGAACCTAAAAGAGAGACCTTTGATTGTTATGGACTGCACTTTATTTAGGTATATGAATCACAGTCATAAAAGTGCGATGAATAGTGTGCTAACAATGCAAAATAAATCAAAAAATTTCACAATATTATGGCATAATTCACACATCGATGATATGATTTTTTATAAAAATTTTTTAAAAAAACAATGCTAAATTTTCAAAACAAAAATTTTTATCAGTCTCTATTAAACCTATCTTTATATCTATTCGTTTATTATTATTTTGTCAGGGTCGTTTATGTTTATTATAAGCTTGCAAAATATATAAGTCTTGATTTTTATAGGGTTGCCCTTTTTGTGCCAGCAGTTATTTTTATTACTCTTGCTGCCTATCATTATTTTAAAAACATCCAACAATTAAAAAATAATATTTATTTGAATTCATTCCTATCGTTGTTTGCAATTATTGTTTTATCTATAATTTATCATTTTATTTTTCGCTTGGATTATATGAGTGATGATGTGTTTTCATATCAAATTAAGAATTTATCTTATAGCATTCTTAATGCTTTGTTAGGTTTTTATCTTTATCAACAATTAAATTCCAACTCATCAAAAAAAATAATTTTTGTTGTTTGGTTTTTTTATGCGATTATGTTGTTGATTAATTTAAATGGCTTCGCTTTGGATACAAAAGGAGTAAGCGGTGTTCATTTAATGCTCGGTGATACATTCATAATAATATCAATTGTTGCTATTTTTATGAATATAAATCATAAAATTTTAAAAATTATATCTTTGTCTGCTGTTTTGATTTTGGCATACTTAATTAACTCTCGCAGTTCTTTTTTTAGTTTTTTGGTCGTGTATTTATTTTTTCTCTACAAAGAAATTGGGTTAAAAAATTTGTTGTATTTATTTGTTTTAATGTTTTTTGTTGCATTTGCACTTTATTATTTTGATTTGTTGCGGATAAACAAAAGAATGTTTGGAGTTTTTCAAGGACACAGTGACGGCTCATTGAATGAGAGAATGGAACAGTTTAAATATGGTATCGAAGCCATTAAAAATAATTGGTTTTTTGGTGAGTTTGCAGGACAAGCAATTGTTCATACGCAAGGCTATAGGAGCGGTCAAATGGGTGCTTATATGCACAATTGGTTGTCATATTATCGTCAATTTGGTTTAGTGTTTTTTGTTATTTTTACTTTAATGTTTGTTTATGCAGGTCTGTTTATACTTAAAGAATGGTATTTGAAAAACACACCTATAAAAAATATGTTATATTATCTGTTTGTTTTTGAAGCGGTGTCTTTATTGGTATTTAGAGCTTATAGTTTTACTCATGTATGGCTTGTTATGGTTATGTTATATTCTTATATCCATGACAAAAATATAAAAAATTTATCGGAGAAAGCATGAAACTTAAATTTGGATTAGTAGGTTGTGGTAGAATTGCTAAAAGGCATAGCGAGTTGTTGGGGCTTGATCAGATTAAAAATGCAACCTTGGTGGCAGTTTGTGATATTATTAAAGAAAAAGCACAAAAAATTGGAAAACAATTTGATGTGCCGTTTTATGATGATATGGATCAGATGATGCAAAACACTGATATTGATGTTGTAGTGGTGTTGACAGAAACTGGTCTGCATGCGAAAAATGTTATAAATCTGGCAAAATATGGCAAACATATTTTGGTGGAAAAACCTATGGCATTGACTTTGGATGATGCTGATAAAATGATTATGAGCTGTGATAAAAACAATTGTAAATTATTTGTCATCAAACAAAATCGCTTTAATGTGCCGGTCGTAAAATTACGCGAAGCTTTGGAGGCGGACAGATTTGGCAAATTAGTCTTAGGCACGGTGCGAGTGCGGTGGAGTCGTAATCAAGATTATTATGATCAAGCGGATTGGCGAGGAACCTGGGCTATGGACGGCGGAGTTTTAACCAATCAAGCCAGCCACCATGTTGATTTATTAGAGTGGATGATGGGTGATGTGGAGAGTGTTTTTGCCAAAAGCACCACAGCTTTGGTTGATATTGAAGCCGAAGATACCGCGATTGTAACTTTAAAATTTAAAAATGGAGCGCTGGGAATTATAGAGGCAACAACTGCGGTGCGTCCCAAAGATTTGGAAGGTTCAATTAGTATTCTGGGCGAGACAGGCACAGTTGAAATTGGCGGTTTTGCGGTTAATCAAATGTTACATTGGAATTTTAATAACAAACAACCAGGCGATGATGAGGTGATGGAAAAATACTCGGTAAATCCGCCGAATGTATATGGTTTTGGTCATCAGGCTTATTATGAACATGTCGTAGATAGCATAATAAATGGTAAAAAGCAGCTTGTTGATGGCTTAGTGGGGCGTAAAAGTTTAGAGTTAATATCAGCTATTTATGAGTCAATTGAAACCGGACGTGAAGTATTTTTAAGATTTAAACCGACAAAATGTAAATTAGGGCAAATTAGTGAATGAAAAACCTATAATAAAGCAAACGGGCATAAAAAATGTTAATTTTGGTAAAAATGTAACTATTATTCAGCCAGTTAATTTATATGGTTGTGACATAGGAGATAACACTTTTGTAGGACCGTTTGTTGAAATTCAAAAAGATGTTAAAATTGGCAAAAATTGTAAAATCCAATCCCATTGTTTTATTTGTGAATTAGTGAATATCGGCGATAATACAGTCATAGCTCATGGGGTAATGTTTATCAATGATTTGTTTAAAAATGGTCGCCCCGCAGGTGGTGATAAAAAATTATGGCAAAAAACTAAGATAGGTAATAATGTGTCAATCGGTTCAAATGCCACCATTTTGCCAGTTAATATTTGTGATAAGGTCGTAATCGGAGCAGGCTCGGTGGTCACCAAAAATATAACAGAATCTGCTGTTTATGCTGGCAACCCTGCCAAAAAAATAAAAAATTTTACTGATAGATAAAATGAGACCTTTGCATAAATCAAGCACAATTTATAAAACAAATAGATTGCATATGCTCATAGTAAAAATTCGTCAAAGGGAATTACCATATTCCTCATTTTTGCTATAAAAATGCACTATTTTCTGTCCTCTCTAAACAGCACTTGATTTATGCAAAGGTCTCAAAATAAAATGATAAATTTACTTATCATTTATGTTATAATACCTCAAAATGATAAACAAATTTATCAAAATCTATGGAAAATATAACTGTTTCAATTAAAAACAAACAAATCGGTGAGCTTTTTTATGATGAAAGTTTGCATCAATACGGTTTTAATTACAATAATGACGTGGCTCCTATATCATTGACTATGCCATTTAAAAACTCAACCTATCTATGGCAAAATAAACTCCATCCAATTTTTGATATGCACATGCCAGAGGGTTATTTGTTTGAAGTATTTAAAAACTATCTTAATAAAAAACACGGATTTATCAATGATTTTCTAATTTTTTCTTATTTATCGGCTAATATTCAAAGCAGATTGGAATTTAAAAGTGAATTTGCGGTTAAGAAATTTAAAAGTTTGGAGTTATCTTATATATTACAAAATGATGATAACGATACTTTTTTAAAACTTGTTAAAATGTTTCTATCTAAAAACTCTATCTCTGGTATTCAACCTAAAACCATCGCAGTTGTAAAAGACAAAGAGGCTTTAAATTATCGTGAATATATTGTAAAAACATGGGGTGATGAATATCCGCAGTTGGCTCTTAACGAATATTTTTGCTTAAAAGCCGTGCAAGAATCAGGGGTTACTATCCCTCATATTCATCTATCAAATAACAACAAATTTTTACTGGTTGAAAGATTTAATTATGATAAAAAAAATAATAAATTTTTAGGTTTTGAAGAAGTTCTGGGTTTAATGGGTAAAAATTCTTCGCAGAAATATACGGGTAGTTATGAGCAGGTGGCAAAACTAATCTATAAAATAACAACCGATAAAATCGCAGATATGACAAATTTTTATAAAATAATGGTGATGAATTATTTACTTAAAAATGGCGACGCTCATCTTAAAAATTTCGGCATAATTTATAATGATGATTTTTCCGTTATAAAACTTGCCCCAGCTTATGATATAGTTAATACCGTGGCATATTTATATGACGATAAACCTGCTCTTACGATGTTTGGCAAAAAAGTCTGGTTCGGCAAAAAGGATTTATTAAAATTTGGCATCAAACATTGTTATTTATCCAAAACACAAGCTAATAGATGCTATCAAGATTGTTTTTTATCTTTGCAAGAAAACCACCAAAAATTAAAAAAATATATAAAAACAAATCCTGATTTTGTTAATATAGGCACAAAAATGTTAGACAGTTGGAGGGTAGAATAGAGCATGAATTTAGATGAAATAGGACCCAAAATACAACAACTTAGAAAAAGTTTAAAAATAACTCAACAGGAACTATCAGATTTAAGTGGCATAAGCCGGGTTACCTTAGGCAAATTAGAGCGAGGAGAAATTGCTCCAATTTCTTTAAAAACTCTCGATTTGATTTTAAATAAACTCAATTATGAAATAGATTTTGTCGTAAAAAATAAATTTTCTTTGCCGACTTTGGATCAAATGGGACAAGACAGTAAGTTTTATACATAATAAGGAGAGAATATAATGCAATTAGAAGCAATTAGAAAAAACGGTCATTTTTATATTCCATATTTAGATAGGGTAAAAGTAAAATCCGATAAAATTATGATTGAAATAGATAATGATATTATTGAGAATAAAAATGATAAAAAAATAGAATATTCGGATGAATACCTTCAAAAAAACTGGCGAAAATTGATTATGACCTCGTCTTTGCCAGTTGATTATGAAGATAGCGAGGAATATAAAAAAGATCGTGGTGAATATTTAGCAAAAAAATACCAATGAAAAATATTCTATTGGATTTGAATGTAATATTTGATAACTATGATCCGGTTAGACAAAAGTCATACCCATCATCTGTTGTCGCTTTAAACGAATTAAAAAAAGATAAAAATGTAAATATTTTTATATCTGCAAGCTCGCTTGATAATTTGCATTTTATAAAATTAAAAGATATAAAACGAGAACATCCAGCGCTAACCAACAAAAAAGCTAATTTTTTGACGAATAATTTTATCAAAGATATATTGTCATTTTGCCGCATTATCAAAACCCCATCTTACCTAGATATAGATTATAACAATATAGAGGACTCACAAATCATAGCATCTGCTATCGCCTGTAATGCGATAGTTATAAGCCGTGATAAAAATATGTTAAATAGTTATCCAGATATAGCAATAAACCCCAAACAATTTTTAAAAATTATCAAGCCTGAAAACCAACAGATTAAATTTTTAGACCTACCATCTCAATATGCCAAAATTCAACCCCAGATAGAACAAGTCATTGATAAAGTTATAAATAATAGTGCTTTTATCGGTGGTGAATATGTTGCCAAATTTGAAAAAAAATTTGCCGTCTATCAAGATGCGGATTTTTGTGTAGGGGTAGCCAACGGCACAGATGCTTTGGAGATTGCGATTGAAGCTTTTGATTTACCAAAAAATAGTGAGATTATAGTGCCTGCAAATAGTTTTATCGCAAGCTCCGAGGCGGTTACCAGATGCGGACATAAAGTAGTATTTTGTGATTGCAATAAGC
Organism: Gammaproteobacteria bacterium; assembly: GCA_003645455.1. Lineage (GTDB taxonomy): Bacteria > Pseudomonadota > Gammaproteobacteria > QNFE01 > QNFE01 > QNFE01. Next base: position 66,949 of record QNFE01000004.1, read on the forward strand.
ACAACTACACAATTTCAATAAAAAGCTTACAAGAGAAAATTACGAGAAAAACAGCCGCCATAATCGCTGTTCATATTTATGGGCATCCGGCTGATATGGACGAATTATTAAAAATTGCCAAAACTCATAACCTTAAAATCATAGAAGACTGTGCTCAATCTCATGGTGGCACCTACAAAAACCAAAAAATAGGGGCAATAGGTGATATCGGGGCTTTTAGTTTTTACCCTGGCAAAAATCTGGGAGCATATGGCGACGGTGGAGCGATCACTACCAACAACCAAACCTTAGCCAAAAAATGTAAAATGATTGCCAATCATGGTAGGGTAGAAAAGTATAATCATCAATTTGAGGGTAGAAATTCAAGGTTAGATGCCATCCAAGCTGCGATATTATCAATAAAATTAAAATACTTAGATAACTGGACGGATGCCAGGATAAAAGTAGCAGACTATTATCTTAAAAATTTAAAAAATGTTGATGGTATAGTGTTGCCAAAAAGAGAAAGTTGGGCAAAACAGGTCTATCATTTGTTCGTTGTAAGAGTTAAAAATAGAGATAAATTGCAAGAATATTTAAAACAAAATAACATAACAACCGGAGTGCATTACCCTATATCTTTACCAAAACTCCAAGCCTATAAATATGTCAATCAATATAATCAAAACTTTTTTGCCAACCAAAGTGATAAAGAATTATTAAGTCTACCCATAGGAGAGCATCTCACAGAACAAGACTTAGCAAAAATAGTCACCACAATTAAGGTTTTTTATGAAAATTCTGATTAACCTACAAAAACGACCAACAAAGGTAAGTTTTGACAAGGGGACATGTCCCCTTGTTGGTATTTATGTGTGAGCTTACCTGATAAAATGGATAAAAAATCTGCCTTTATAAAAAACAGCCTGACCCTTATCACAGGCACGACCATCGCCCAAAGCATTGTTATTATCTCTGCTCCGATTTTAACTCGTATTTATAGTCCAGAAGACTTTGGTGTCTTTGCTTTTTATATTGCCATAATATCCATAATGGAACATATAATTACAGGTAAATATGAATTAGCAATAATAACAGCAAAACATCAAAAAGAAGCCTTGCAATTAGTGGCTTTGGTAATAATTTTAACATCTTTTTTTAGCCTATTATCTTTGATTGTCGTGCTAATTTTTAACCAACACATTGCAGATTTATTAAACAGACCATCAATGGTAAATTGGTTGTATTTTATTCCATTGGCAATTTTTCTATCAGGAGTATATCAAGCCCTATATAATTTTTTAAACCTAAAGAAAAAGTATCCTAATTTATCTATTGCTAAAATAACTCAAAACACAACTATGGTTGCAGGGCAGTTGTCATCCACTCTTATAATCATCAATCCATTGGGTTTAATTTTAGGCAGCCTTATAGGACATTTTTTTGCCGTGTTGAGCCTTATTCGCTCCATTATTAAATTTAATTATTTTAAAAACTTTTCAATTGATAAAAAACAAATAAAGTATTTATTAAAAAAATATATTAAATTCCCTAAATTTGAAGCCCCTGCGACACTTTTAAACTCTTTTGCTTTGCAGTCTCCTAATCTTTTATTACCGGCATTATTCGGTGCCACATTCGCAGGCTTTTTTTATTTAACTCAAAAAGTTATTCAAGCACCAATTGTGCTAATTACCTATGCCATCTCAGATGTTTATCGCCAGCGGGTCGCAGACACTTATCACAAAACAGGCAATGTCAAATCATTGTTTTTAAAAACTGCTTTGGTGCTGTTTTTAATAAGCCTGCCACCTGCTATTTTGTTGTTTTATTTTGCCGAAGATTTGTTTTCATTTATATTTGGTGCAGAGTGGGTAGTAGCTGCCGAATATGTAAAAATCCTTATCCCAGCGGTGGTTTTAAGGTTCATTGTGGTGCCATTGTTTTATATAATTTATATCGTTGAAAAACAACATATAAATCTGATCGGTATGATATTTTTAACTATCGTCATAATATTAACAAGCCTAATCGCAGATAACCATTATCAATTTATCATAGGTTTATCAATCTATTACACAATTTTATACACAGTTTATTTTTTCATTGCCGCTTTTTATTCGGGGGTTTTTGCTAAAACTACAACAGACAATAAAGTTTTGGTGTTAAACCATAGAAACTTATTGTCAGGGCAACCATCACATGAGAGGCAGATGTCTTTTGTTGAATTTTTCCAAGATAATAATATCCAAGTTTATAATTATGATACCCCTAAAACATTAACAGAAAAAATGAAATTATTAAAATACATTTTTTCTAATTCTATCAATAATATTTTTATTAGCATGCCAGAATTTAGAAACTGGTTTTTATTTTTGATCCCTAAAATGAATATAGTTTTGGATATTCGTGATGGTTGGTCGGTGGCAATTATTGGTGGTTATGGAGGACATATAAAACCTAATAAAATAAAAGGATATATTGCTAAAATGGTTGAAAGATTTGCTATATCAAGAGCAAAATTAACAATTACCTGCACTCTTGGATTGCAAAATTATCTACAAAAATTATCTACAAAAAAAATAATTTTAAGTTATAATGGTTATTCCAAAGAAGATAAAAAAATAGTCACAAAACTTAAAAAAAATATAATATATAAAAAAAATAGTCAAATAATAAATGCAGTTTGTTGTGGATCTTTTGCTGAATATTCATTAAAAAAAGCACAGTTTATAACTAAGAGGCTTAGCAAAAAATATGCAAATAAAAAGGTAGTTTTTAAAATAATTGGAGCTGATATAAAAAAAAATAAAACTCTTTTAAAGTTTATCAAGAATAATAACATAAAAAATATTGAATTGAAAATATTGCCCAGAATGGAAAAAATAAAAATGTTAGAACAAATTTTAAAAAGTGATATAGCAATAACAGTGTTGAGAGACCCTGAATATGATTTGGGAACTAAAATATATCAATATATTTTATGTGGTGTTCCTATTTTTAATTATTTTGATGATAAGGTTCACAATGATTTTGTTAAATTGTTTATAAAATCAGATTTAAAACAAATCGTAAAAAATGATAAATTCCTAAGAATCAACCAAATCAACCAATATAAACAGGTTATTATAAACGCTTTGAGCCTTAACAAAAATTTAAATAATACCAAGAGCATCCTATTATGAAACTATTATTATTAGCCGACCCTAACTCTCCGCATACTATCAAATGGGCAAGTTCGTTATGTTTGTTTGATATTGATATTATTATATTTACATTGTGTGATTTACATGTTGATGATTATGATAAGATTGACAACATTAAAATCATTACCTCTAACATGCAAATAGGCACAACCGAGGGAGCATGGAATAAACTAAAATACCTTAGAGTTTTACCAGTTTTAAAAAAAACTATCAAAACTTTTAAACCTGATATAGTGCATGCCCATTATGCCAGTAGTTATGGTTTGCTGGGATCCTTGGCTAATTTTTCACCTTTTATTTTATCCATATGGGGATCTGATGTATATAGTTTTCCTAAAAAATCATTTTTGCATCAAAAAATCTTGCAATATAATCTAATTAAAGCAGATAAAATTTTATCCACCTCAAATGTGATGAAAAAAGAGATTGGAATATATACCAATAAAAATGTGGAAGTTACCCCATTTGGGATAGATTTACAAAAATTCAAACCTACGAAAGTTAAAAGTTTGTTTAAAGGCAATGATATAGTTATTGGCACAGTTAAAACTTTGGATAAAAAATATGGTATAGATTATCTAATCAAAGCTTTTAAAATTGTTTGTAACAAACAACAAAATTTGCCCCTAAAATTACTCATAGTAGGAGGAGGACCACAAGATCAAAAAACAGAATTAGAAAAACTTGTTGCTGATTTGGAGATAAAAAATAAAGTTATATTTACAGACAATGTGCCGTTTAAAATGGTGTCAACTTATCACAATATGTTATCAATATTTGTAGCTTTATCCACTGAAATTGAAAGTTTTGGGGTTGCCATAATTGAAGCTTCGGCTTGTCAAAAACCAGTTGTGGTTTCAAACGTTGGCGGTTTGCCAGAGGTGGTGGATGACAAAAAAACAGGTTTTGTTGTTGAGGCAAAAAATGAATATGCAGCGGCTGAAAAAATTGAAAAATTAGTTTTAGATAAAAAATTAAGAGACAAAATGGGAGAAGAGGGCAGAAAAAGAGTTAAAAAACTTTATAACTGGGATGATAATGTCAGGCAAATGTTAAGAATTTATCAAGAAGTTTGTATTGAATAATAATCCGTCATTGCCGAAGCCCGTCATTGCGAGCGTTAGCGTGGCAATCTCATCAGGTTGGCACAAAATCTGGAATAAGAACATCGCTCACCAAAAGAGATAACCACGGCATCCTGCCTCGTTATGATAGATTCTTTTTTTTAGTGTTAGCCTACTCCTGTGAGATCGCTTCGTCTCTTCGTTCCTCGCGATGACTGATTCTTTTCCCACTCGCAATTGTAAAAATTGGTTATTTCATAGACTCACAGAGCAAGAGTGAGTTCCATTATATACCATAAAAGGATATACCCTATTTAGTATATATTATTATATATCATAATATGTTATACTCTATTTAATGTATGTTGACATATACCAAAAAAAGATATATAATAGCGGTTTTTGTGGATAAGATTTTATATGTTTAATACAGGCTCGCCGGCACAGGGTAAAAAATTTATTGATAGAATCAAACACCTTAAAAAGTTTGATATGTTTATTCAAAACAACCAGCATATTATGATTAAAGCACCTCGCAGGTTTGGCAAAACATCACTTGTGTTGAAGCTTTTTGAACAAAAAAAATATAATACGATTTATATTGACATCAAAAAAGCCAATTCTTTAACCGCTCTTTCGCAGTTAATTATTGATGAAATTTATAGTTTGATTGGAGTAAATGGTATAGTTTTAAAAGCCCAAGATTCTATTGCTAATTTATTTAAAACTCTAAAAACCACACTTAAAATTGACACAAAAATTATCCAGCTGACAATTGAAACCTTAGAAAAGCACCAAAAAAAACAAATTAATGAGGTGGAATTATTTTTATCGTCTCTTGATTTGGTTGAAAAAATTGCCAAAAAACAAAACTTGCAAATTAAAATGGCTTTTGATGAATTTCAAGATATTTTATTTTTATCAGATAAAAGCATCTTGGATAAAATGCGTTCTGTTATGCAACACCATCAATTCATAACATATGTATTTCTCGGAAGCATTGAATCCGTGATGAATAAAATTTTTGCCAATAAAAAATCTGCCTTTTTTCACTTTACTCGCCTGATGGATCTGGGTGGTTTGGATATTGATGAGTTGAGTAATTTTGTAATCAAATTTTTCAAAAAAGAGGCAATAAAAATTGATGATTTTATTTTTGATTTAATACAATACTTAGACGGACATCCATATTATACGATGAAAACTTTGCAAACTGTTTATTTTAATGCCCTGCAAAATAACAAAAAAAATATTGATAAAAAAGATTGCATCATAGCATTATCAAATGTATTGTTGGAGACTAAACCATATCTTGATGAGATGATTGATAGGATAAAAATAAAAGCCCATCATCATCGTGTTTTGTGGTATCTGGCAAACAACCAAAAAGATCAAGATATATCTAATATTATGCGTTATAAAACCTATGTATCATTAGAAAATTTAGGTTATATCAAAAAAATCGGCAGAGCTGAATATATAATTTGTGATATTTTTTTAAAAATTTATCTGCAACAAAACAATGATATGAAGCTAATACAGCAACAAATAGATTTTATAGGATTAGATTATATGGGTAACAAAAAATGAAAATCTGGATTTTACAAACTGGCGAGCCTTTGCATATTGATAAAAATAATCCACGGCCGATGCGAGCGATGAATTTATCAAATAAATTGGTTGAGGCAGGGCATTCTGTGGTGCTGTGGAGTTCTGATTTTTCTCATCAAGGTAAATTTCATCGTTTTAATAAATACACAACTCACAACATAAATAAAAATTTGCAAATTCGCCTCATCCCAAGTCCTGGTTATAAATCTCATATTGGAATAGCGAGATTATGGGACCATATAATATTGGGATGGAGATTACACAAACTCTTAAAGCAAGAAAAAAATGAAAACAAGCCAGATATATGTTTTATTGGTTATCCGCCGATTGAGTGTGCTTATGTTATGGGTATGTTTGCCAAAAAAGCGGATATTCCATATATGCTTGATGTCAAAGATTTGTGGCCAAGTATGCTGGTAGATGCCTTACCAAAATTTTTGCAACCTCTTGGCAGAGTAATTTTTTACCCCCTTTTTTATATGGCAAAAAAAGTTATTTTAAATGCCACAGGCATAAGTTCAATGGCACCGTCATTCAGCAAATGGGTCTTGAATTTTGCTAACAAAAAACCTACCAAATATGACAGAGTTTTCAGACTCACCTCGTCCCCTCAAAAACTCAACCAAGAACAATTAGAAAAGGCAGATTTATGGTGGTCTGATAAAAATGTAACTAACAAAAAACCGCTTATAATGTTTGTCGGTAGTTTTATGTCAGTTTTTGATTTCAAACCAATTGCAAGAGTCGCCAAAGAATTAAAACACGAGTGTAATTTTGTGCTGGCAGGTGATGGTGATTATCTGCAAGGTATAAAAAAAATGATGGCAGGGTTAGATAATGTTGTATTCCCTGACAGAATAGATTATGCAAAAATCATAAATCTTTCAAAAATATCAATCGCTACAATTGCCCCTTATAAAACGATAGAGAGTTTTAATATGAGTGTTCCTAATAAAATAGTAGATAGCCTATCATTCGGCTTGCCTATTTTAACTCCATTAAAAGGTGAGATGGCAAATTTAATTAAAAAATATAATGTAGGTTTTAATTATAATGACAGTAAATCTTTAAAACAACACATCTTAACCTTGATAAATAATCCACAAATTCAAAAAAACCAAGCTACAAATTCTAAAAACTTATATAATAAGGATTTTGAATTTAATCAAGTATATGATAGTTTTGTCTCTCATCTTGAAAAAATAGCAAAATAATAATAACTCAAAAGGATCACAAAATGAAAAAAGTATATGTAGCACTAATTGCCGATTTATTACATGCAGGGCACATCAATATTTTAAACAAAGCTGCCGAATATGGCGAGGTTACGGTTGGGCTTTTAAGCTCTAATGCAATTTATGAATTAAGTGATACCGCTTATTTAAAATACGAACAAAGATTAAAAGTTATTGAAAATCTATCAATGGTAAAAAGCGTCATCAAGCAAAATACTGCCAGTTATAAAGATAATCTCTTAAAATTAAAACCTGATTTTGTGGTGCATGGTGATGATTGGTTAAACAACGAGCAACAAAAATACCGCACCGAAGTTTTAGAGATATTATCTCAATGGCATGGCGAGTTGATAGAAATTCCATATAGTAGTGATATATCCGATCAAAACATTAAAAACCAGTTGATGAAATTGGGGGTCACCACTGTCTCTCGTCTGCAGAGATTAAAATATTTATTACAACATAAAAAAATTATTAAAATTTTAGAAGCCCATAATGCTTTGTCCGCTTTGATAGGAGAAAATACCCAGGTTAAAAGAGCTGATGAGGTGGTATCGTTTGATGGTTTTTGGTCAAGCTCATTGACTGATTCAACTGCCAAAGGCAAACCTGATATTGAAGCGATTGATATGACATCTCGCATCAATGCTGTTAATGATATTTTTGAGGTTACGACAAAACCGATGATTTTTGATGCCGACACTGGTGGCAAAATAGAGCATTTTGAGTTCACTGTTAAAAGCTTGGAGCGAACAGGTGTCTCAGCGGTGGTAATTGAGGACAAAACAGGTTTAAAGAAAAACTCTTTATTTGGCAATGATGTCAGTCAAACCCAAGATACAATCGAGAATTTTTGCCTTAAAATAAAAAAAGGCAAAGAGGCACAAATTAGTGATGATTTTATGATAATCGCTCGCATTGAATCATTGATATTAGAGGCAGGAATGGATGATGCTTTAACTCGTGCCGACTCATACATAAAAGCCGGTGCCGATGGCATTATG
>QNFE01000005.1 GCA_003645455.1 Gammaproteobacteria bacterium
ACAGAAAATAGTGCATTTTTATAGCAAAAATGAGGAAAATGGCAAGTCCTTTGACGAATTTTTGCTATGAAAAGGTGCATTTTGTGTGTTTTATAAATTGTGCTTGAATTATGCAAAGGTCTCTTTTAATGTAAATCAGATTTTTATCAACTGCGTTTCTAAAAAAAATATACAATATGAGAGTTTTATTCTATTGTGTTTAGGAAAATTATAAATATGAAAACTCATTTTGGTTATAAAAATGTTGAAAGTAGCGACAAAGAAAACTTGGTTCGTGATGTTTTTGATTCTGTGGCGAGCAAATATGATGTTATGAATGATCTGATGTCGTTTGGAATTCATCGATTATGGAAGTCTTTTGCTTTAAAACAAAGTTGCACCAAATTAGGCGACAAGGTTTTGGATGTTGCAGGTGGCACAGGGGACTTGGCGATAGGTTTTACCAAAAGAGTAGGTGAAACAGGCGAGGTTATTTTATCTGATATTAATAATGCGATGTTGCAAGAGGGCAGAAATCGCTTGATAAATAGTGGTGTTTGCAATGTGCCTCTGGTGCAAGCAAACGCCGAGAATATGCCATTTTGTGATAATTATTTTGATTGTGTGAGTGTGGGGTTTGGTTTGCGGAATGTTACCGACAAACAACAAGCTTTAAATTCTATGTATAAAATAATAAAACCAGGTGGCAGGTTATTGATATTGGAGTTTTCTCATCCTATAGTGCCAGGCTTTGATAAATTATATGATGCTTATTCTTTTCATGTTATCCCTAAAATTGGCAAACTTGTTACCCACGATGAGGACTCTTATAGATATTTGGCAGAATCAATTCGCAAACATCCTGATCAAGATAAATTAAAGCAGATGATCTTGGATGCAGGTTTTAAAAAGTGCACCTATAATAATTTAACAGGTGGCATAGTAGCAATTCATTTAGGGTATAAATAAATATATGAAAAATAAATTTTTAATTGTCGGTGGTGGTGGGCGTGAGGCAGCATTTGTCAATCGCTTGATGGAGGATAGTATTGTTTGTGCGATTTTACCTCATATGAATCCGACTATTATTGAATGTGTTGAAAAAACAGGTGGTTCTTATAAAATAGCTGATGTTAAAAACCCGGCGGCGGTGCGATTATTTGCTATTGAATGCCGGGCTGATTATGTTTTTGTAAGTGCTGATGATCCACTTGCTTGTGGTGTGGTGGATGAATTATTAAAACACAACATAAAAGCTGTCGGCGGCACAGCCGATGCAACACGGATTGAATGGGATAAAATATATTCAATTGAATATATGAATAGGGTTTGTCCCGAGCATACTCCGTTTTATAAAATAATCTCAAAAAAATCCCAAATTCAACCTGCCATTGATGAGTTTATTCAAAAAAACAAACAGATAGTTGTCAAACCACAGGGGCTAACAGGTGGTAAGGGCGTAAAAGTTATGCCAGACCATCTGCCTGATTTTAGCGATGTTTTAAAATATGCCACAGAATTATTAGACTTAAAACCTGCTGAAAAAGTTTTATTGATGGAAAAAATTAGCGGTTTTGAGTTTACAATTATGGGGCTTACTGATGGTGATTCTCTACAAATATCACCTGCTACCTATGATTATCCATATAGATATGAAAATGATAAAGGAGCAGGCACAGGTGGAATGGGGTGTTTTACTCAGGCTGATGGATTGTTGCCTTTTTTAATATCTTCTGATATAAAAATTTGTCAAAATATTATGACAAAAATAATCAAACAAATGAAAAAAGATGGCTTGAATTATAGCGGAGTTTTAAATGGTGGTTTTTTTAAAAATAAAGATGGCATATTTTTTATGGAGTATAACTCTCGTTTTGGTGATCCTGAGGCTTTGAATATTTTAAAGATAATTGATGGCTCGTTTGCAGATTTTATTGTCAGTTTATATGAGAAAACCTTAGATAAAAATCCTGTTAAATTTATCAAAAAAGCATCAGTGGTAAAATATCTTGTGGCAAAAGAATATCCGCTAAAAAGCTTTGATTCGATGGAATTTATTATAGATGATGATAAAATTTCAAAAGCAGGAGTTGATATTTTATATGGTGCTTGTTATCGCCATAACGGTAAAATAAAAACTCTCAAAAGCTCACGAATCTTAGCGCTTATCAATACTGCTTCCGTGCCATCTGATGCATCTGACAAAATAAACAAAGTCATAAAAAATAATTTTTCTGATGATTTGGAATATCGCTCTGATATAGGCTCAAAGCAAAATTTAAAAAAATTATCATCATAGGTTATAAATTATAGGCCAATAAATGAGAATCATTAAAAGACTATATCAAATAAATAGCACCATTTTAAAGTATGGTTTGGATGACTATATTCTGCATCATATAAAATCGCTACCATTGAAAATATTTTTTAAAACCCAGCCTGCAACTTGGTTTAATAATAAAAATAAAAAACTACCAGTTGGTGAAAAACTTTTTAATATTTGTGAAGAATTAGGTCCTGTTTTTATTAAATTCGGACAAATTTTATCAATTCGCTGCGATATGTTACCAGCTGATATAATATTACAGTTAAGTCGCTTACAAGATAATGTCCGACCATTTTCTACCGACAATGCTATTGATATTATTGAAAAATCATATGGTAAAAAATTAGATGATATTTTTTTAGAATTTGATAAAAAACCTATGGCATCCGCCTCGGTAGCCCAAGTCTATCAAGCAAAATTAAAAAATAATAATAGTGGGAGTTATGATGTAGTTGTCAAAATTATTCGCCCAGGAATTAAAAAAACAATCAAGCAAGATATAAAAGTTATGCGACACCTATCCTCTTTTTTTGAAAAATTTTTAATTGATGGCAACAGAATCAAACCTCTGGAAGTTGTCGCAGAATTTGAAAAAACAATCTACAAAGAATTAGATTTGAGGTTGGATGCCGCCAATGCTGACAAATTAAAAGAAAACTTTAATAACAATCCATCTCTTTATGTTCCTAAAATCTACTGGGATTATGTTAAAAAAAATGTGATGGTAATTGAAAAAATCGATGGTTTTAATGTTAATGATTTAAAGTCTTTACAGCAACAAAACTATAATTTAAAATTACTTGCCAAACGAGGGGTAGAGGTTTTTTTTACCCAGGTTTTTGAACATAATTTTTTTCATGCTGATATGCACCCTGGCAATGTATTTGTTGCCAAAAACTGTGCCGATAAGCCATCATACATAGCCGTAGATTTTGGCATTATGGCAAGTCTTAGCCCTGCCGATCAACAATATCTTGCCTTGAATTTATTAGCATTTTTTAACAAAGATTATAAAAAAATAGCAGAACTTTATATTAAATCTGGTTGGATAAAAAAAGATAGCAACCCCCAGGATTTTGAAACGGCGATAAGATCTGTTTGTGAGCCAATATTTGCTAAACCACTATCTGATATTTCTTTTGGTTTGGTGCTGGTAAACCTTTTTATTGTCGCCCGTAACTTTGATATGCAGGTGCAACCTCAATTATTGTTATTACAAAAAACCCTGTTAAATATAGAGGCTCTTGGCAAACAAATATACCCAAAATTAGACCTGTGGGATACTGCCAAACCTTTTTTAGAAAAATATGTAAAGGAGCAAAACTCTCCTCAAAAACATCTCAATAACTTGATTGAAAAAATGCCGATTTTGTTTGATAAATTAACAAATATTGACAATAAAAATTATTCAGCAACGGATAAAATCATCCTTCGGTTACAAAATAAACATAACCAGTTTTTAAAAATTGTTATCATAACTTTATTAGGGCTTATAACACTATCTCTTTTTTAAAAAAATGAAAAAAATAAACCACAAATTACTTTCAAAAAATGCTATCAATACTTGCCAAATATTACAGCAACACGGATTTTTTGCTTTCATAGTCGGTGGTAGCATTCGCGACATTCTATTAGATTTAAAGCCAAAAGATTTTGACATTGCCACCGATGCCTATCCCGAGCAGATAAAAAAAATATTTCAAAGAAAATGTATCTTAATCGGCAAAAGATTTCGCTTAGCCCATATCCGTTATAGAAATGAGTTGATTGAGGTAGCAACTTTCAGAGGGGATCATAAACAAACAGATAAAAACGGCAGAATAACTCGTGACAATAGCTTTGGCAGTCTTGATGAAGATGCTCACAGACGAGATTTTACCATCAATAGCCTGTATTATGATCCGGTTCGCAAAAAATTAATTGATAATATGGAAGCAATACAAGACTTAGAAAAAAAACAAATCAAACTTATCGGCAAAAATAAAGACAGAATTATAGAGGATCCAGTGCGAATGTTAAGAGCAATGAGATTTATGGCAAAATTAGATTTTTATATTAACGATGAGTTTCACCAAGACATTCAAAATAATAAAAAACTCTTAGAAAATATTCCAGCAGCTCGTCTTTTTGAAGAGTATAAAAAGTTTTTTCATACCGGGCATGCCTTAAAATCATATCAAAAATTAAAAGATTATAATTGCTTGATATATCTCTTTAAATATTCTCAAAATATAAAAAATAATTTATTTATTGTCAATGCCTTGGAAAATAGCGATAATCGTTTTAAAAATAACTTACCATTGAGTGCAGGGTTTTTAATGGCAGTTTTTTTATTTCATCATTTTGAATTGCAACTTAAAAATTATAAAGGGACTGCCACCCATTATGAAAAAGTAGATGACATAGTTTATCATATCTTTAAAGCACAAAATAAAATCTGTTCTGTGCCGAAGTTTTTTATCAGTATGATAAAAGAGATTTGGTATTTGCAACACAAAATGAGCCATTGCAACAGTAATAACATCAAAAGCATTCTAAAACAAAAATACTTCCGGGCTGCTTATGATTTTTTTATCCTAAGAGCCGTATCGGACCCTACCATCAAAGAGCAAGCCAAACTCTTAACTAACTCACAACAAAACTAATGTTTTTTACATCCTATAAACAGTGATTAATTTATGCAAAAATCTCTATAAACCAAAAAAATTTATTGCCGTATTTGTTGTTTGTTGGCATATTTGATCATAGGTTTTATTGGTAATTTTTGCGATATATTTGGCAATATGAGGTAAATTTGCAGGAACATTACGATGATTTTTATTTTTTAAAGTTTTGGGGGTTAAATATGGGCTATCAGTTTCGATCATAAGTCTATTATTTGGGATAATTTTTAACTGCTCGTGCAAATGCTCTCCCCTTTTTTCATCACAAACCCAGCCGGTAATTCCAATATAAGCATCTTTTTTTATCAAAACTTCCAACTCATCTTTTGCTCCTGTCCAACAATGCACAACATATTTTGGGATATCTTTTAAGTATGGCTCAATAATTTTTATAAAATCATCAAATGAATCTCGTTGGTGTAAAAATAGCGGTTTTTGCAATTCACAAGACAACTCTAAAAACATTTTAAAACAATCTATTTGTTTTTGTCTGGGAGAAAAATTACGAAAATAATCCAAACCGCACTCGCCGATGGCTTTTAAGTGGGGATTATTGATATTGTCTTTAATTGTTTTTATGTCTGACGATTTAAAATCTTTGGCATAATGCGGATGACAACCTGCGGTAACATATAATTGTGATAACGGATATTCATCGCATATTTTTAATGCCTGTTTATTGCTATCCCTATCCGCTCCGGTTATTATTATTTTTTTTACTCCAGATTTTTCTGCCTCATTTATGACATTTGTTAAATCTTTATCGAAACTTTTGTGGGTTAAATTTGCTCCAATATCTATTAACATATTTGTTGTAAAAAATAGACTCCGTCATTGCGAGGCGGACGAAAAATGATGTAAAATCAGGTAATTAAACCGCCGCGGCAATCTCCTCAACTGAAACGGAATTCAACAAGAAAACGGCTCTGCCACGAAATTGCCACGGCGGTTAATTGCTCTGTGTTCCTTTTTATTTACCGTCCGCCTCGCAATGACGGGAGTCCTTTTTTGCTTGATAAACGAAGCTAAAAAATGTTATTTTTATTTTGTTAAAGTTTAAATTTTTTAAGTAATTTGATTAGTTTTTTGCTTACTGTTCCTTGACTATACTTTCCTTTTTTTAACCAAGTTCCGCTTTTTCTTATGTATTTGTTTGTTTGCTCCCACAAATCAACCAAATCATCATGCAAAAGCAAATACCAGTTATTGAACTGATCTGGAAAAACAATATATAAATTTTTACCCATGTATTTTTTAGCAATGGAAATTCTTGCTTTTTGTTGAACTTTAAGAGCATCACCGTTTATGTGAATTGCAAGAAAATCAGCCCCATTCCAGTCATCATTAAGGCGAGTTGAGATGTAACCATAGTTAGCCAACAAATTAGCAACTTTATAGAAATTATAATTTTCTTGCTGTTTTTTGTTTAGATTTTTATAATCTATTTTGTTTAAAACAAGATTAGAGTTTTTATTGCATGGGTTTTCTTCACAAGAACATGCAACCAAAGGAAAAAACAGCATTAAAGCCAATATTATTTTATTCATAATTATTTATAGTAAAAAATTGTTATTATAATACAAAATCAATTTTCACTGCAAAACTTATATAGTGTTTTTGGTGTAGTTGTGTCTTATAACAAGTCGCCTCGTTTGAAGGTGATATACCCTATTACAGCAGAAATTGTGCCTAAGATAAATGGATATACTATCGCCCAAATGAGATACATTGTATTACCGAAGGTATCTAAGATTAAAAAAGCCGCAGGACCTATCAAAACAAGCTGTGAGTCAAAAAGCATCATTGAGGCGGTTCTGAAAACTTGCAATGGATTTAAAAGTGCAATGGTTATAACGGTATTTGGCATTGAGGTTTGTTGCATTATCAAACCTAAGAAGATTAAATCTAATAATAATAGCAACAATAACCATAAGAAAAAAGCGAACCCCTGGGCGACATCAACAGATTTAGCAAGAGTTGAGATTAACATACTCAAGCCTAAAAAACACCAACTAAGTGAGATTAAAAAAGACGTGTAGAAAAAAAAGATTTTCCACGGAATGTCATAACCGCTAATCCCACCGATAATTATAACTGGCAACATAGCGACAAATACTGGGATAAAAACTGTAAAAAAACGCCCGATCATCTTGCCCCAAAACCAAGCCGAAAGTGACACCGGAAGCGACAATAAATATTCAAAAACTCCGGCTTCTTTGTCCCCTGCCAAAGATCGCACCGTGCTAATTAACACAAAAATTGGCATAATTGCCATTGAAAGTTGAATATATGTAATCAGTAATCTTGAAAGACCGGTAAAACCTGTAACTCTTGATTCGGTCAACCCAAAAGCAAATAACATAACCATTAAGCCACCGAACACCAAAGAATAAACCAAGAACCATTTAGCTCGGATTGATTCATTTATATCTAACAAACAGGTTTGGATAAGTTGTTTCATTATTTTTTGTCCTTTAAAAGTTTTTGCCTTTTTTGATATTCTTCTCTTGCTCTTTTTAAGTTATAAGCCTCTTTGGCGATTATACCTTCTATCATTTTTTGATAATTTATTGTGTTTTTAGTCTCTTTTGTGCTTGCACTAAACCCAAACTCCATTGGGGTATGGTTTTCTTTGATATAAAATGCTTTTTTTGCATCTATCCATTTTGCTGTTTCGTGATCATTGACCCATATTTCAAAATTAGGATTACTTTTAATTTTTTTATTTTCCTGTAACCATAAAACAGCATCCCCTATATCATCAAATTTATGGACTTTGTGTTTTGATATTCTAATTTGGGCTGAATGGTAGTGGTCTGATAGTGCCATTTTACAACGGACACAAATATCTCTATCCCACTTTACCTCCACGGGTCCTGACTCTGGCACCTCACTACAAGAGAGCAAAAAAAATGCCGATAAGATTATAAAAATTCGTTTCATTTTTCTGTGAGTTGTATTTCTTTGAGACTTGATGCATAACGCGACACAAGGCTTAAAAATTTTAACCTATCTGCCCCTGCTATCTCTCCTTTAAAAGTTATTCCATCTTGTGATTTTTTTAAATTCCAGTCAATCAAATTTTTAGCAAAACTATCTGTTTTTTTATTAAAAGTCAAAGTGCATAATAGTTTTTGTGCCATATCTACATTATCTGATACCATATCATCTAATATAATTATCCCTTGATCTAATTCAATTACTCTATTTACTAAGGAGGCGACCTCATCCAAACGATGAGATGATATTAACATTATTGTGTCTTGTGGTTTTTGAGCTAAGATTTTAAACAGGACTGCTCTGGCTTGTGGGTCTAAGTTTGCCGCAGGCTCATCCATAATTAAAATCGGACAATCTCTGCCAAGTGCTATGGCTATTAATAGTTTTTGTTTTTGTCCGCCTGATAATTTGAAAAACGGCTGTTTTTTTATTGGCAAAACATCTAAACCTAAATCTTTTGCTATTTTTATTATATGGCTCTCTTTTGTTTGAGATATTTTGGCTGAAAATTCAATCAATGAACCTACTGGCATTTTCAAAGGTGGTGGCAGTTGTGGCACAAAACCGATATTTTTTAATACATCTGTGCGATGGTGTCTTGGGTGTTTTTTATCAATTGATACCTCACCATCATAGGTATATTCTCCTAAAATACAACGAATCAAGGTTGTTTTGCCTGCACCATTTGAACCAATTAAGGCGATTTTTTCACCTTTTTTTATGGACAAATCAAGTTCTTTTAAAATTTTATTTTTTTTAAAAGATTTTACTAATTTTTTAATTTCTATCATAGTTTTTTATCAATTATTATTGTTGTTGTTTCTGTTATTTCTTTTTTAATTGTTATTTTGTCATTTATTTTTTATCAACTTTTATTTTTTGCTTATTATTTTTAGGCTCCGGATCATTACAGGGATATTTTTCACGACTAATACCTTTAAATTTAAAAGTGAGGCTATTAGTCGGGCATATATCCACACAAGCACCGCAGCGAGTGCAGTCAGGACCCAATTCTTGGTTTTCGTTAAAACTGCGATTTTTAATTGTCCACTCTAATACGTGAGGCACAAGACACACCTTGCGACAGTCTCCCTCGTGCAGGCAATCATTGATATTGTAATTTACCCGAAAAATTGAAAAAATCCCTACAAAACCATAAGTTAAACCAATCGGGCAAACATACCGACACCACATTCTACGAGAATATAAAATCTCAATCATCAATAGAAAGACAACCCATAACAATACAAAAGTAGGTCCATAAATCAAAGCACGGCTTAAAATTCCAGTCGGTGATATGACCTCAAACACGGTATAACCTGTTAAAAATGCTAATAACAAAAATACGATATAAAAAACAGTGCGAACCTTGCGGTTAAAAGCATGGTCTGATACTATTCCTTTTTGGGCTAATTTAAGATGAATAAACTCAGCAAATTCGGCTATCAGATGATAGGGACATACCCACGAGCAAAAAGTTCGCCCGCCAAAGATTATCCACATTATTAAAACTGTGACAAAACCTATGACTAAGTTTATTAAAATCATTTTTGAGGCAAGAGTTATTTGTAAAGCGGAGTTTAAATCTGCCATATGAAAACCCATAAATCTGGATGCAGTTAATGCACCCTCTAAGACACTCATATCAAAAAAATAAGAGACCACAAACAATAGATTTATAAATAATAAAGTCCCCCAACGGCGGTTTCGCCATTTGTTTTTATTCTTGCGATTTTTTTCTTTGGCTTTTTCAGCCTTTAAGAGTTTAATGACCTCTGCACCTTTGGGTTTGTTTTCATATATCTGGATTACTCTCTCACTGATATCATTTTTTAAGGTTTTGCTGACAGACTTGCCGAGCATCAAACCTACACAATAAAAAAAACCTGGTTTTTTTTGTTTTTTATCGCTCATTTCTCGCTCCATTCTACTCTTTCATCAATAACAATAGCAGGCTCCGGCAATGGACATACCATCTCACACACACCACAACCAACACAACCTTGTAGAACTGTTGGCACATATCTGTTGTTATCTTTTTTTACTAATTCTATAGCTTTATATGGCGGACATTGATTTTTATCATTTTGTGGTGGTTTGCCTGCCTCACATTGCAAACGACGAATTTCAAGCGGACACAAACGCACACATAAATCACAAATTTCTAAATCATAATCTTGACTATTTATTTCCAAAGGATTCCAGCGATCAATTTCATCAAATCTTAATTTGCCACTATAACCTTCCTCTCTGATTTTACCCTTAAAACCTTTTCCTGCTACAGCAAGACAGGTTTTAGGGCTTGATAATCTTGCCAAGCCCATTCTAGTATCTGGCACATAGTTTAAATCGTGAGTTAAAGAACCCGTAGGACAAGCTAACACACATTGCAAACCATCACAAGAGAAGTCACAAGCCTGAACACGAGCATCAATATATGGAACGCCTGATCCTTGTCCGTCAAAAATATCTCCCAGAAATATTGCCTCTACCGGACAAACTTGGACACATTGACCACATTTTATACAACTTGCCAGATATAATTTTTCATCCAAAGCCCCAGGTGGGCGAAGCCTTGGAGCTGAATTAGTTAGAGTGGGGATTAAAGCTGCCAAAGATATGCCCGTTACCGAAGTTGCCAAAACTGTTGTTCTTAAAAACTCTCGTCTTGCCTTCTCTGCTCGGTTTAGTTTTTTATCACTCATAATTTTGTTTTGTCTTTCTTAAAAGGTTTTTTATCTCTTAATAATAATCGTGGCTCTGAAAATGGTGCCAATCTCTCCAAAAAATCTAAAACCTCTAATACCGGAGTTGCTTTGAAAAATTTTGCCATTGGCACATCTGCCCATATTCTATCAGCATAACTATATAACTCATATGGGGTATCGCCTATGTTGTCATTATTGTTGTCAAAACCTTGATAGTCGTCCCAATAATTGCCATCCCATTCATTTTTGGTAGCACCGCCATTGCCATTTACCATCACTTGATTAATATTAGATTTAAAAATATTGTTTGAAATTTTATTGCCCCACCATGGGCTGTGAAATAAAAAACCTACTCCATTGAAGGCTATGAGATTATCTTTGACGATATTAAATGTATCTGGTTGGAAGGGTGAGTTATCGCTGAATAATCCGGTGGCACAATATAAAATTTTATTGCCAATTATTTTGGAATCTGATGTTTCTTTGATACCGATTCCCATCCCTGTGACCCCTTGTGAGTTTGCTATATAATTATTTTTTATGGTGACACTATCGCTATACATTAAAAAAATACCAACCGAGCCACCAACATAATAATTGTTTTCAACCAAATTTTCTTGAGCATACATAAAATGCAGGGAATATCTGCCACCTGTGGTTTTATTGCCTGAGATTACATTGCCTTTGCTATACCATACCACCATATCACGAGCTCCGGTTATGATATTGTCTTTAATTTGATTATCAAAACTATACCAAAGACGAATGGAATCCCCCTTCATGCCAAGGCTATTTGCTGATTTTGAACTTATTTTGTTGCGTTTTATTATGTTGTTTTTGGCTTGCCCTAAATCAATACCAAACAAACATTCATCAATTACAACATTTTTTATGACATTAAAATTGCCCCGAACCATAACCCCCGAGTCAAGATCGTTATGAGATTCGCCGGAATTAGTGAGCCTTATATTTTTGATTGTGACACCGTCTGTTTTGATATGAATAACAGAGCCTTTGCCACCGCCATCAATTATAACCTTATTTCTGCCATCAATGGTAATAGATTTAGTGATAACAACAGGTCCTGCATATCTACCCGCCTTAGGGCTTATGACATCGCCTTTTTGTGCATTATCTATCAATTTTTGAAAAGATGGTAATTGTATTGCATTTGTTGTGTTTACAACAAAACACAAAATAACCATAGAAAAAAACTGCCATCTATTCATTTTTAATGATTTTCTTTATAGCGTAACAATGCCATCAAAGCAGTTAAAACTGCAACTAACATTATTAAACCAAAACCGTAGTCCGGATAGGAGTAGGTGGCAAACTGGGCTACTTTACCAACCCCAAAAACTGTTGGCATAAAAGGCTTAACGGTAAATGCTCCAAATTCTGACAAATTATGACCAAACCAATATAACCAACCGGCATAATCAGCCACAAAGAAAACTGGCAACATCATAGGCACTATAATAAGCAACCAGTAAATTTGTTTATATTTTAGCCCGCCTATAACAAGCAATAAAATAGCAAAAACTAATCCTGCAAAAACGACAATCGTAGCATTTTTGATGATCTCAACTCGTTTGACATCTGGGATTGAATCTGTATGAGCAAACTTATCACAGGCTTGCATAAAATCTTTTTGAATTACATCAGTAGTTATATTGTCTTTATTTTTGAATTTTTTATATGTTTTGCTAAACACTCCCATTAATGCAGGATTATCCACCCCATTAGCACTTAAAACATCATTAAGGCTTAAAAATTCTTTATTTTGTGAGCTATATAATTTTAGATATTTCATTAGAGGTTCATATTTTTCACACTTTACTTCAACTGTGGGGAAGTATCGTGCCAAGGATTCGGCATAACTTCTTTGTATAACTTCTAATCCTGTTAGGTGATGCACTTCATTATCATCCAAATCCATCGTAGTTTGCACATCATTGAGATATGGTGAAGATTGCATCTCTGCTCCGCCTTCGGTGAATAAAACCATAGTTGCCCACAGAATTATCAAACTTCCTGTCGACCCTAACCATATAGTTCGATATTTTTTATCGGTCATTATAAAGCCTATAATCATAACCGCCAATAAGGCAAATATAAAAGGAGACATAGCTCGTTCCACAGGAGCTCCTGCGGCAATTGGATACATTCCTACATAATGGTTAATAGCATCCATCTCATGTTTGCAATTTAAAGCCTCATCTTCGGTAAGTTCAGCGGATTTAACCTTAGTGCAGCCGTTAAATACTCCATTGACATGAAAATTAATCTTAATGCCGTCAGGAAAAGCTACTTCTGGATATTGGGGGGCTGTTAGGGATACCCACCAAACAGGGGAGAAGAAAATAAAAAATAGGAGTGCAACTGCACTAGTTCCAAGCGAAGCTATAATAATATTTTGTTTTTTAAGCATAGTGTATAATTTTAAAAATAATATTTATTACGAATAAAATAAAGATACAAAAAAAACAAGGGGCAAAAACCCCTTGTTTTTTATAGGATTAGATTTTTTAATCGTAATCAGGGTTTTGCCATCCTACTGGTGCTACATCTTTTTTAGGGACTGGGATGCGCGAGGCATAGTTAATAACCATCGCCATATCTGCATCAGAGAAACCTTTGATTTGTTTAACCATATCAGGATTTGCATTACGACGTTTACCGTCTCTAATCCATTCAAACTGGCGAATCATATAACTATAATGTTGTCCGACAATCTTAGGATAAAATTTAATCGCATCACCTTCACCTGCTTTACCGTGACATTCAGTGCAATTATCATCATAAAGTTTTTTACCCTTGACAAATTCAGGAGTGCCTTTGGCCCATTTACCTTTGTGATTATTAGGGTTCATTTTTAATTTTGCAATGTAGTCGGTAACATCTGCCATAGCCTGCTCGTCACCGATAGATTCTGGCAAGGCAAAAGGATACATCGTAGGGTTATCGCGATTTAATGCCCTAATATCGGCAAGTTGCTTGATTAAGACCGAGCGATGTTGCCCTGCAAGTTGCGGAAATGTGCCATCTACTGTACCCCAGCCTTCCAACAAATGACAAGCCGAGCATACTTCATAAACCTCAATGCCATTTTTTTTATCAGCTTTTAGATGCATAGCTTTATCAGTCTCACCTGAATGAGTTGTGTCGCTCCAAACTTTTACATCCGTTGCCTGTTTAGTGCTTTTATCAGCATACGATGAACTTACTGAAAGCAAAAATAAAACTGACAAAATTATTGATATATTTTTTTTCATAATATTTACCTTTTAAAAAATTTAATTATTTTAAAGTAGCCAACCAAGTAGCTATCTCCTCTATTTGCTTGTCATCAACAAGTCCCATTACACCTTTCATAGCAGCGGATTGTCCGTTTGCTCTTTTGCCAGACTTTATATCTTTCATTTGATTTAGAATATACTCTTTGCTTAACCCTGTAAGATTAGGATAGATTGGTAAAATTGGAGTTTTAGCATCCTTACCATGACAAGACCAACAAGTCTTTTCTTGGAACAACTTTGCACCACCTGTTAATGCTTCTTTTGCTTTTGGAGCAGCAGTGGCAGTTTTTGCAGGAGCAGTAGATGCTATCCAAGCTGCAATCTCATCAATTTGTTTGTCATCTAATAATCCCATAAAACTTTGCATCGCAACAGAGTGTCCATTCTTTCTTTTACCAGATTTAATATCTTTCATTTGAGCAGATATGTATTCCTTTTTTTGATTCGCTAAACTTGGATAAATCGGTAAAACTGGAGTTTTTGCATCTTTGCCGTGACAAGACCAACAAGCATTGACATTATCTTGAAATAATTTTTCGCCGTCAGCTAAGACAAGATTAGAAAATGCGACAGATGTTAACAGGCTTGTCGCTATAAGTGTAATTTTTACTTTCATATTTTACATCCTTAAAGTTAAAAAAAATCTCTTTCGTTAAAAACATATAAGAGTAGAGATGAAACTCTTATCAAAATAACCTTAACAAAAAATAGTTATTTTGATAAAAGCAAGGTGGGTATAAAATAAAACCCACCTTGTTTTGTTTTTAGAAACAAATCAATAGCTTTTACTTCTTAATTTTCTTAGCTTTGTTTTGCTCTAAATAGGATTTAGCACGGATACCGATATCCGCAGCTTTAACCTGATACTGCCACCATTGACCCGCTTGCAAAGTTGCATTCTGCCAATCTTTTGCTTTGGCTGAGGCCTCTGATTTTTTCTGCCATGTAGCTGCAAACCCTAACTGGTCGGTTGCATCTTCTACCAAAGCTACCGCAGTAGGAAAATCCTTATAGTTGCGCTCAGTGATGAATTTAACCACACCATTGATAACAGCTTGGGTTGCAATATTAGTCTTAACCTGTTTGTCATAATCAGCTTTGGTGTAGGTTTGACCTTCAACCATTTTGGTTTTAACTGCTTTATAACCTTTTGGTTTGACTAATAAATAACCTTGCATCTCCAAATGTAATGCAGAGCAAAACTCGGTGCAATAGTATGGAAATACACCTTCTCTATCAGCTACAAATGTAGCAGAGACAGTTTTACCAGGCTCTACTGACAAGTTCACATTTTGACCATACATAGCGAAACCGTGAGTTTCATCCTGCGCACGCTCTAAGTTGGTTAAATGGATTATAACAGTATCTCCTGCTTCTGCTTCAATAATCTCTGGTGTAATGTGTGAGCGAATAAGAGTTCCCCATACTTCGGTTGTACACTTATCACCTTCACAATTACGAACAGTTTTTTCACGACCTGCACGAGTTTTAAAAGGAGAAATTGAATCAGTTC
This sequence comes from Gammaproteobacteria bacterium, assembly GCA_003645455.1. GTDB lineage: Bacteria > Pseudomonadota > Gammaproteobacteria > QNFE01 > QNFE01 > QNFE01. The sequence continues at coordinate 15,489 of QNFE01000005.1, forward strand.
TGCTGTTCCAACCAGACTTATAACGAACAGCCGGTTTTAACTTATCAGCACTAATCGCCGCGGCATAGTGAGGTTCGCCTAATGGAACTGGCATATCATATAGCAATTGCATTTTATCACCTGAGATATCAATTAACTGGTGGTTTTGCGGATGCAAAGGACCTACAGGGTTGAATCTATCAATTGATAATTTATTCAAAGCAACAAGATATTTACCCTTAGGAGTAACAGAGTCACCTTCCATTGACATTAAATGTCCGACATTATAATGGATAGATAGTTTATCCAAAACTTTGCCTTTACAATAATCCCATTTAGTTATAACTGAGTCAACATAAATAGAGGTATAAGCAATACATTCTTTTGAATCATATTGAGTGTGTAGCGGACCTAAACCTACTTCTACTTGTACATGAACCGAGTCTTTTAAAGATACAATTGGAATACCGTATGGATCTTTGCCTTCATATTTCTTAGCTTTATGAGCTTTCATCATTTTTTCAAAGCTATATACAGTCGCATGAGAGTCAAGCTTACCTGATACAATTAAAAATTTACCAGTAGGATTCATCATAACACCGTGTGGGCTTTTATGCTCTGGCACGAGAAATAAAGCACCTGCATCTACCATAGTTTTCATTGATAACATGTCCATGCCATTTACTTTCTTGGCTTTGCCGCCTGCTACTAATTCGGCAGCTTTCTTCCAGTTAATTACCTGCAAGAAATCAGTATCTTTTTGTGAGCAACCTGCCTCAAATGGAGGACGACCACGTTCAATACCACCGACATATCTCTCAGAACAAAAAGAGTTAGTAAAAGACCAGCCATCAGATGGGCCTTTACCGGCGTCTGATAAATCTTGGCTATATGGAGGAAGTTCAACTGTAAAAGATTTAGACTTATCTATACGACCTTTTTTGCGATCAAATTTCCAGTAAGTTACACCACCACGATATTTGTCATTAAATTGCTCTAATGGCACAAATTTATCAGCAAAAGGGGCAGCATATTGAGCAGCTTCAATTACATATTCTGTATTTGGAGTTACGAAAGCACCACCGTGTTCATTTTTGAAATGAGGATTAACCACGATTTGTTTGGTTTCAAAATCATGTAAGTCAATCACAGCTACACGAGGGTTAGCCTTGTCATTGATGAATACATACTGTCCATCATAAACACCCTTGGTTTCTGTGAATGCTGGATGGTGAGTATCACCATAATTGATTTGTTTACCGTGAATCTTGCCTTGGGCTAAAACAGCTTTTGATTCATCATCAAAGCCATAACCCTGCCAAGGTTCTGGGGTAAAAACCGCAATATACTTTAAAATCCGCATAGATGGGATACCATAGACAATTACTTGTCCCGATTGTCCGCCTGATGAAAAGACAATAAATTCGTCTCGACCAGCAGTTGGGGTATAGGTTTTGGCTGCCGCTAATAAATCTTTTTGGGTTAAACCACGAGCCTTCATAACATCATCCAAAGCTGACGCAGAGGCTACGTTAATAAGACCAAAAGATATAATAGCAAACAAAAAACCTGTTAAGTTTTTAAATTTCATAAAGCACTATTCTCCTAAGATTACAAAAAAATAAGAATTTTTACAACAAAAATTCTCAACAAAAACAACAAAAATAAAGATTATGTTGCCAATTTTAAAACACAATTATCTTAAAACTGTGTGCATAGAATAACATAATAAATTTCTTTATGCAAATTATTTCTATCAATAACAATAAACCAATTAAATATTGCAGTTTTATTTATTTGAGACCTTTGCATAATTCAAGCACAATTTATAAAACACACAAAATGCACCTTTTCATAGCAAAAATTCGTCAAAGGACTTGCCATTTTCCTCATTTTTGCTATAAAAATTCACTATTTTCTGTATTCTCTAAACAGCACTTGAATTATCCAAAGGTCTCATTTAATTTTTTTATCGTCATTATTAATCTCATAAAATTCACCGTCTATAATGGTATCCGATTTTTTGTCTCCTGATACACTAAAATCTATAAATAATGCCAAGCCAAACTCTGCAATAAACTCACGGATAAAAGGGATTAGAAGCAAAAAACCTATGCTATCTGTAAAAAAACCAGGTGTCAACAATAAAGCGGCACTAATGATTAAAAATATACCATCGGCTAATTCTGCTGTTGGTATTTTCCCTTGTTGCAATTTATTTTGAAATTTTTTGATAACAGATAATCCTTGTTGTTTCAACAAAGATACTCCGATTATTGCAGTTAGGATTATCATTGCAATAGTTGGCCATACTCCGATTAATTCACCCACAAAAATAAAAAAATAGATCTCAATTATAGGGATTATTATAAAAAGTGTAAGGGCAATAGACATAGACTTAAACCTTTGTAGAGTTGATAAAAAATACTATGATAACAAATCTTTTCAATCTTTACGAGACCTTTGCATAAAAACTAAAAATGATTTTTTAAAAATTTAACATTTTTTTAAGAGATTTTTGGGCTTGTTTAATTATATTTTTGTCTATTTTTATTTCATTTTGTTTGTTTTTTAAGCAATAATAAAGATTTTGCAAATCATTCATTGCCATCCATGGGCAGTGGGCACAACTGTGACAGGTGGCACCATCTCCTGCTGTGGGGGCAGCGATGAGTTTTTTATTTTTACTATATTTTTTCATTTGATAAAAAATTCTATCATCCGTAGCTATGATAAAAACTTTGTTGTTATTTTCTTTAACTGCATTTATAAGGGTTGTGGTGGAGCCTATGATGTCAGCTTGTGATAAAACTTGCATGGGGGATTCAGGATGAGCCAAGATTAAAGCCTGTGGATATTTTATTTTTAATTTTTTTAGCTCGTGTGATTTGAATTCTTCGTGCACTATGCATGAGCCATCCCATAACAACATATCAGCTCTGGATTCTTGGTGAACATACTCTCCCAAATATTTATCAGGCGCCCATATTATTTTTTTATTTTTGCTGTGGAGGTATTTTATAACGTCCAAAGCAATTGAAGATGTTACTACCCAGTCTGCACGGGCTTTGACAGCAGCCGAAGTATTAGCATAAACTACAATTTCACGACCAGGATATTTATCGCAAAAATTTGAAAACTCATCAATAGGACAGGATATATCCAAAGAGCAGATTGCATCTAATGTAGGCATCAAAACTTGTTTATGAGGGCTTAGAATCTTGGCGCTCTCACCCATAAAAGCAACCCCTGCTACAATTAAAATATTGCTATCGCTTTTGAATCCAAATTTTGCCATCTCCAAAGAATCAGATACTATACCACCTGTTTCTTCGGTTATCTGTTGAATATCAGAGCTTACATAATAGTGGGATAATAGGGTCGCATTTTCTTTTTTTAATAGTTTTTTTATCTTTTTTTTTAACTTTTCTTTGTCGGCATCGGATAGATAGTGTTTTTTTAAAACCTCAGCGGTGGCAGGATATGAAAACATAAAATGGTGATTTTAAAGTTTTTCTTCAATAATTTTTTGCAAACTTGTCGCCCTTGACATTATTTTTTTAGGATCCAATCCTAATTGACGAGCGATTTGGGTTGTCGAGATGATGCCTCTTAAAAATTGTTCGTTTGTATTGTTGTCACTTTGAGTTATAAGGGTATGATGACGATGTAATGGCTCCAAAGTAGCTATAATGTCACCGACATTTGCTTTTTTTATCTCACTAATATCAATGGCTGTAATATTTATTGTTTTTGTCATTATTTGACGAACTTTCAGCTCTGAAAACCCTATTCTTTCTTGTTGAGACAGTTGCACGGGTTTTTCACCAAACAAATCAACCGAGGTAACGATTCCCACAATGTTAGAAGAGATATCCACCACCACCATAAGACGCACTTTGACAGCTTTCATTCGTAATCTGGCATCTTCAAGAGATATATTTTCCACAACAGATATAGGGTTTATTAGTTTAAAATCAGTCATAATATCAATCGCAGGGGATTCTAAATTTACAGGTTTATTACGATAATGCCCTGCCATGATTGATAGATTGCTGGATACTTTTTGATGGTAAAGTTCCTTATAGTGTCTAAACATAAGATTATCGTTTTATAGTAAAAAACTAATATTATACATATTTAAATTTAAATTATTGTAAAATGTTATTTTTTTACTAACTGTATCTATATCTATGCCTCAATACCGCTCAAAAATATCAACCGCAGGTCGTGCTATGGCAGGCGCTCGTGCACTTTGGCGTGCCACTGGTATGACTGATGATGATTTTAGCAAACCCATTATTGCTGTTGTCAACTCATTCACTCAATTTGTGCCAGGCCACATTCACCTCAAAGATATGGGGCAGTTGGTCGCCCGCGAGATTGAAAAATCAGGCGGTGTTGCCAAAGAGTTTAATACCATTGCTATTGATGATGGGATTGCGATGGGGCACGATGGAATGTTATATTCTTTGCCATCTCGTGAGATTATCGCAGATTCTGTGGAATATATGGTGCAAGCTCATAAAGCTGATGCCTTAATATGCATTAGCAATTGTGATAAAATTACCCCAGGGATGTTAAATGCCAGTTTGCGTTTGAATATCCCTACTATATTTATCACAGGCGGACCGATGGAGGCAGGCTTGACTAATATAGACAATAAACCTGTTAAATTAGATCTGGTGGATGCGATGGTAGCAGCCGTTGATGACAAACACACCGATAAAGAAATCAATGACATAGAACATAATGCTTGCCCTACTTGTGGCTCTTGCTCCGGGTTATTTACGGCGAACTCTATGAATTGTTTGTTGGAGGCATTAGGTTTGGCATTGCCAGGTAACGGCACTCTATTGGCAACTCATAAAACTCGTAAAGATTTATTTTTAAAAGCCGCTCGACGCATTGTTAAATTATGTGATATTTATTACAAACAAGATGATGATAGCATTTTGCCACGTAATATCGCTTGTAAAAAAGCTTTTGATAATGCGATGAGTCTTGATATTGCGATGGGAGGCTCGACCAATACTATTTTGCACCTTTTAGCGGCGGCCTCCGAGGCAGAGGTTGATTTTAAAATGGCAAGAATTGATGAATTATCGCGTCTTGTGCCAAACCTATGTAAGGTTGCCCCATCTGTGAATAAATACCACATACAGGATGTGCATCGTGCAGGTGGCATTATGGCGATTTTAAATCAATTAGATCAAGCCAACTTAATCCATAACGAGATAAAAACAGTCCATAGCAATACAATCAAAGAGGCGATTGGAAAATGGGACGTAACAGATAATAAAAATTCTATCGCCTGTGATTTTTTTAAAGCGGCTCCCTCAAATATTGTGGGGACACAAGCATTTTCTTGTGATAATAAATATGAAAATTTAGACTTAGATAGAAAAAACGGTTGCATAAGGTCAGCACAAAACCCCTATAACATTGAAGGTGGTCTAGCTGTTTTGTTTGGCAATATCGCAGAGGACGGTTGTGTTGTTAAAACCGCAGGAGTCGATGAAAGTATTTTTAATTTTACAGGCGAGACGATTGTATTTGAGAGCCAAGATGAAGCAGTCGAGGCAATTTTATCTGATAAAATCAAGTCGCAATCTGTCGTTGTAATCCGTTATGAGGGACCAAAGGGCGGTCCTGGAATGCAAGAAATGTTATACCCTACCACCTACCTCAAAGCAAAGGGTTTAGGCAAAAGTTGTGCACTTATTACAGATGGCAGGTTTTCAGGTGGCACCGCAGGTTTATCCATAGGACATATATCTCCAGAGGCGGCATCAGGTGGTGCGATAGCTTTAATAGAAAATGGCGATAAAATAAATATCAATATCCCACAAAGAACAATAAATCTTAAAATAAGTGATGATGAATTACAACAAAGAGCAGATAACATAACAGCCTATCAACCAAAAACCAGAAAAAGAATAATAAGCCGTGCTTTGCAGATATATGCTAAATTTGTCACCTCGGCGGCAGAAGGTGCGGTTCGTAAAATTTAATGGTAAAATTACAAGACCCCAAAGTCATAACCGATATAAACCAAGACTTAGTTTGCATTTTACCAATAGGTTTTGATTTTGATGATAGAGCTTGGGATATAATCTGGCAAGAGTATGACAAACAAGAAAAAACTCTCAGTATGGCAGATTTAAAATTTTTATTCCCAGATGATAAAAGCTTAAAGATAGCCCTGCAACCAGATGAAAAGGGGCATAAATGGTGCTCTGATAATTGATAAAGAAGGGTCTGTCCTCCATCTTTGCACACTCGCTTTACTTCGCTTGCAATGACGGTTCAGGTGGGAGGTTAAAGGTGCTAAAATAAAAAGGGACTTTATAATATTTTTTATCGGTTTTGATATGCACCATAGCCTCCCAGTCCATTTTAAACAGAGTGCAGATTGACAATATCCCCGTCCCTGAAAATTTATCATTATTTATTTTTTTTAATTTTGTAGGCAATTGCCCCATTTCCATATTGCGTCCTTTGAAAATAACAGACACCTCTTGTATGTCTATATTTTTGGTGTTTAATGTTAAGGTAAGCGGCTTTAATTGCGGTGAATTTTTAGGTAAAACCTCAAACTCTATCTCGCCACCATCTGCTATTTTTTTTGTACACTTTTGCATATTGACTTCGCAGTCGGTGACCGCAGATAAAAGCTCAGCATCAGGATTTTTATCACATGATGACAGCAAAAAAGAAGCGCCAATCAATACAGGTATAAATGTTTTAATCATAATTATTTGTAGTTATTAACGACCCTTGTAATGTCAGAGATAAAACTATCTAATTTATGGGGCAATGGAAAGACTGCATGCAACTTCCCCTCTGGGTTGATCAGATAAATATCCGCCGAATGGTTGATGAGGTACGAATCTTTTAACTCATCTGGCACGGTTGCATTTTTTTTAATAATAACCTGTTTACCGTCTTTGTGATAAACTCTTTCATAAATAACATTCATAAAACTTGATAATTTATCTGATTCCGTTTGTTTGCCACCTATGCCTATAAAATTCTTATTAAAGTATGCCGTAAATTTATTTAACATATCAGGTGTGTCTCTTGATGCATCTACACTAACAAAATAAACATCGGGCATTTTTATTTTAATGTTTTCTGATATATTATTTAAAAACATCAACTCCGTAGGGCAAACATCAGGGCAACGAGCATAACCAAAAAACATTATACTCCATTTGTTTTTTAACGATTGATTGTTAAATGGTTTGTCGTTTTGTTGCAATTGGAATTTAGGCAAATCTTTGGCAGGGCTGACAAAACGAGCCACTTCCAAACTTGGTAATTTTGACATCAAAATAACAGCAGAGATTATGACCGCAACTATTAAAGACGAGAATATATATATTTTTTTCATAGCAAGAATCCAAGATTAAAGAAATCATAAAGCCATAGGTAAACAAATACCTATGGCCGAACAATCAAAAAAATTACTTTTTCATAGGTTTTTCCATAGGCATAGCTTTTTTATGCTCGCCTGACATATTGTGTTTCATCATCATGCCTTTCATTTTGCCTTTCATTTTTTTAACAGGAGCCTCAACATCAAGTTTGCTACCGTCATCAAATTCTAAGGTAAGTTTTACAGATTCACCCACTTTTGGCACGGCTTTTGGCTGGATAAGCATAATGTGCCAACTACCAGGTTGCAACACTAATTCACCACCTGCTTTGATTGGCATAAACTCTTGTTTAATCATTTTCATCATGCCATCTTGCTTCAAGGTGCGATGTAACTCAATAACTTTGTAGTTATCAGGGTTGCTAACAGATGCTTTGACGAGCTTTTTATCAACTTTTGAATTGTTGATAATTTTCATAAAAGCTGCTGTGGCAGGAGCATTTTGAGGAGCCGCACGTACCCATGGATTATCAATAACAAGGTCGGCGGCATTAACGGATATGGATGCAAGCATCATAATGCTCGCTAAGATAATTTTTTTCATAAATAATTCCTATAATAATAAATAATTTTGGTAATAATTTTTTTGCCTTTATAAAATAAAAACAAAAAATAGTAATAAATTTGTTACAAGGATTAGATAGGAGGGGCACGGCTGCCAACCGGCAACATTGCAAAGCTTAGGAGAGCCTTGTTTGGTTCATCACTTTTAAAATAAGTGATTTTTTTTATCGAGTTGATAGTTTTAAATGATTCAAAAACTACTTTATCTATATCACTGTCATCAATATTGGGCAACAAACAAAAAGGACAATGAGCACCTTTTTTATTGCCAGACGGTGCTCCTTTATCATCCAAATAGACCTTTTGGAAGCCGTATGATGTGCACAGAGTAACAAATGATCCATTGTCCGTGCCATAAGCTACCCCAATGAAAGGGGCAAACGACTGAAACAAGACAGTTGCAATTAAAATAGATTTGAGGTTAATTTTTTTCATAAATATGATGCCTATTATACTTTTTTAAATTAGTTATTGCAAATTTTTATTTAATCTTGCAATTTTAAAAATTATTTGATATAATATGCCATTTTTTTATATGGAGTGGTTTTATATGTCAGATAATATAGATACCAAAAAACGCAGAACCTTATTAGGTGCTACTGTTGCTGTGGGAACTGTAGCAGGAGTTGGTGCTGTATATCCACTATTGGCATCGATGCAACCATCTGCACGAGCTCTTGCAGCTGGTGCATCAGTTGAGATTGATATTAGCAATTTGCAAATCGGACAACAAGTCACAGTTGAGTGGCGAGGAAAACCTGTATGGATTGTTCGTCGCAGTAAAAAATCATTGGAAGATTTAGCAACTTTAAACGATTCGTTGGTAGATCCTAACTCTGATGTGCCACAGCAACCAGAATATGCAAAAAATGCTAATCGCTCCATCAAGGATGAATTTTTAGTGATTGTCGGTATCTGCACTCACTTAGGATGTGTGCCTACCTACCGCCCTGATATAGCACCTGCCGATCTCGGAGCTGATTGGAAAGGGGGCTTTTTTTGCCCTTGTCACGGTTCTACTTTTGATTTAGCAGGACGGGTTTACAAAGGTGTGCCGGCACCTACAAATTTAGTCGTGCCACCCTATAAATATTTAAGCGAAGCTAAATTATTGATTGGCGAAGGAGAGATAACATAATGATGAGTAAAATTTTAAATTGGATTGATTTAAGATATCCGCTAACCTCTACCTGGGAGCAACATCTTTCAAAATACTATGCTCCTAAAAACTTTAATTTTTGGTATTATTTTGGTTCACTTGCATTGTTGGTTTTGGTAATTCAAATTGTAACTGGTATTTTTCTAGCTATGCACTTTAAACCTGATGCGGCGACAGCTTTTGCCTCTACTGAATATATAATGCGTGATGTGCCATGGGGTTGGTTAGTGCGATATATGCACTCAACTGGGGCATCTATGTTTTTTATTGCCATTTATCTACATATGTTCCGAGGACTTATCTATGGCTCTTTTAAAAAACCTCGTGAATTATTATGGGTAATCGGGATGCTTATTTATGTCGCTTTGATGGCAGAGGCATTTATGGGTTATTTATTACCATGGGGACAGATGTCATACTGGGGTGGGCAAGTTATTATCTCTTTATTCGGTGCAATACCCGCTATTGGCGAGCCTTTGGCATTATGGATTAGAGGTGATTTTGTTATAGCAGATGCAACTTTGAATCGCTTTTTTGCTTTTCATGTAATCGCTATTCCGTTAATTTTAGTCATTCTTGTTTTTGTCCATATTATCGCTTTACATAAAGTCGGCTCAAATAACCCAGACGGAGTTAATATCAAAGAACACAAAGATAAAAACGGTGTGCCATTAGATGGTATTCCTTTTCATCCTTATTATACCCTCAAAGATATTGTGGGAATCGGGGTCTTTATGATGATATTTTTTGCCATTGTTTTCTTTGCCCCTGAAATGGGAGGTTATTTTATCGAACATGCTAACTTTATCCCGGCAAACCCGATGGCAACACCTGAGCATATTGCACCACTTTGGTATTTTACACCATTTTATGCAATCTTGCGAGCTGTGCCTGATAAGTTTATGGGAGTGGTAGCGATGGGGGCTGCGATTATGATATTATTCGCGCTACCTTGGATTGATCGTGGTAAAGTCCTATCAATTCGTTATCGCTCGGTCGCTTATAAAGTTTTAATTGCAATTTTTGTTATAAGTTTTTTTGTCTTGGGTTATCTGGGTATGCAACCTGCCACGGCGACTATGACTCTAATAGCACAAATTGCCAGCATCGCATATTTTGGTTTTTTTATCGCTTTGTTTTTTATTAGCAAAAATGAAAAAACAGGCGAAGTTCCAAAGAGGGTAACATAATGAAAATAACAATAAATACTTTTATCGCTCTATCATTTTTATTGGTAGGTACTGTCTCATTCGCCGCAGGCAATGTCAAATTAGATAGTGTTGATATTGATGTAAGCGACCATGAATCTTTGCAAAGAGGTGCAAAAACTTTCATCAATTATTGTATGGGTTGCCATAGTCTCTCATATCAGCGATATAACAGAATGGCAGATGACATCGGCATAAATATTGACCAACTCAAAGAAAATCTAATTTTTACGACTGATAAAAATGGTAAAAAAAGCAAAGATGGTGCTTTGATGAAAATCACAATGCAAAAAGACTACACCGAGAAAGCTTTCGGGGTAGCGCCTCCTGATTTAACCGTAATTGCAAGATCTAATGGCACCAACTGGCTTTATACCTATTTAAGATCTTTTCATAAAGATGAAAAATCTGCCACAGGTTTTGCCAATACTGTCAAAATTGTTAGTATGCCAAATGTTTTGTGGCAATTACAAGGCGAACAGGTGCTTGATAAAAAAACAGGTAAATTCTCTATCAGTAAATTAGGATTACAAACCCCGAAAGAATTTGATGCCACAATTAAAGATTTGGTAACATTTTTATCCTATACTGGTGAACCCATTCAACAAACAAGAAAAACATTAGGAATATGGGTGTTGTTATTTATGTTAATTTTTACAATCGTCGCTTATTTCTTAAAAAAAGAATACTGGCGTGACATCCATTAAAATACAGAGATAAAAAATAATGTTATTATATTCAGGAGATAGTTGTCTTTTTAGCCACAGGGTTCGTTTTTTAGCAAAAATAAAAAAAATGACTCTTAATGTCGTGTCGGTCAATCTTGATGATTTGCCAGAAGATTTATTACAATTAAACCCCTATGGCACAGTGCCTACATTATTAGAGAGAAGAATTGCCCTGTATGATTCAAGAGTTATAATAGATCACTTGGATGAGAGATACCCACATCCTCCACTGATGCCAGTTGAGCCTTTAAAAAGAGCAAGAATGCGGTTAGCATTATACAGAATAGAGAGAGACTGGTATTCACTTATTGAAGACATAGAAGGGAAAAGCGAAAGAAAATCATTAAGATCTCGAAAATCTCTTGCCGAATCCTTGCAATCATCACAGCAGGTATTCTCGATTAGAAAATTTTTTTTAAGTGACGATATGACATTGGTTGATGTTTCTTTGGCTCCATTATTATGGAGAATAGAAAAATATGGCATCCGTTTGAACCGAAAAGAATGCGAGCCTATGTTTCGCTATATGGATAGATTATTTGCAATTCCTGGTTTTACAGAGAGCCTAACCCCATCCGAACAAGATATGAGATAATGAAACTATTGCCACAACAACCCTATTTTATGCGTGCTATTTATGAATGGATTTACGATAATGGTCTCACACCTCAGGTTTTAATAGATTGCTCTTATGATAATGTGAATGTGCCTACCCAATACATTAAGAACAATATGATTATTTTTAATATATCAGAGAGTGCAACTAATAATTCTCTATTAATATCAAACGAAGAAATTAAATTTAAAGCCAGAATTGATGAAAAATTTTTAGAAATTGATGCTCCGGTTTATGCAATTAAAGCTATATTTGCCAAAGAAGATCAATCTGTGGGTTTAACATTTTCTCAACAGATACCAGCACCAATAAAAAATAAGAAAACTAAAGTAAAAAAAACTCCTTTTAAGAATTCTAAATTAAAAATAGTATGAGGTTTTTGCAAAAATCTCATTATTCTAAATCGCAATTAATTTATACAAAGGTCTCATTATGAAAAAAGTTGAAGTTATTATTATAGGTTCTGGCACCGCAGGTTTGAATGCCTTATCGCAGGTTAAAAAATACACGGAATCTTATCTTTTAATTAACGGCGGATTTTTTGGTACAACCTGTGCCAGAGTCGGCTGTATGCCATCAAAAGTTATAATCCAAGTCGCTGATGATTTTCATCGTAAACATATTTTCAAACGTTTTGGCATCAAGGGAGCTGACAATATAAGAATTGACAACAACGAGGTTATGGAATATACCCGTGATATAAGAGATATACTGGTAGATAGAGTAAAATCAAGTAGCACTGATAATATGCCTACTGATAAACTTATCAAGGGTTATGCAAATTTTATAAACCACAACACGATTGAGGTCAATGGCGAACAAATTGAGGCGACAAAAATAATTATTGCCACAGGTTCTACCCCTATAATGCCCGTTGATTTTAAAAGATTCGGTGATAAAGTTATCAGCACGGATGATTTATTTGAATTAGAAAAACTTCCCAAAACTATGGCAGTCATAGGGCTTGGTGCCATAGGTTTGGAGTTAGGTCAGGCCTTAAATAGAGTTGGAGTAAAAATTACAGGATTTGATTTTTTACATAATATCGGTGGTATCACAGATGAATCGATCAACAAAACTGCAATTGATCTAATATCAAAAGAATTTGATATGCACTTAGGACAAAATGCATCTTTATCCGCCTGTGATGGTGGTATAAAAGTCCACTCAGGCGACAATGAAATTATCGTTGAAAAAGTTTTACTAAGCATAGGTAGAAAACCTAATTTAGATAAATCAAACTTAGAAAATATTGGGGTTAAATTAGACAAAAAAGGTCTGCCAGTTTACAATATAAACACGATGCAAATAGAGGACAAACCAATTTTTCTATGTGGCGATGCAAGTGGCGACAGAACATTATTACACGAAGCATCAGATGAGGGTAAAATAGCAGGATATAATGCCTGTGCTAAAAAAATAACGAAATTTAAAAGAAAAACTCATATAGGCATTGTTTTTACCAGCCCCAATATAATAAGTGTTGGATTGGGTTTAAATCAACTTAACAAAAGCCAAACAGCAACAGCAGAGATGCCAATGGGACCTGTAAGTCGGGCATTGGTTATGGGTGAAAACAAGGGTTTAATAAGAATATATGCCGACAAAAAAACAGGACTGTTAAAAGGGGCTCAGATAATTGCAGCTCGTGCAGAGAACTTAGCCCACTTGCTTGTATGGGCAATAGAGAAAAAAATGACAGTTAATGAAATGCTGCAGATGCCATTTTATCATCCAGTGATTGAAGAGGCATTACAGGGTGCATTATACAACTTAAAATCAAAATTAAATCTAAAAATTAACACTCCAATTTTAGAGTTGCCAATTTTATAATAGATGACAACCGCAAAACTTAACAAAGAGCAAAAAATTCTTTTAATTGTCCGTAAAACCTTAGCACAAATAGCCATAGATACAGCACCCAAATCCGGACAAAAAAGTCCGTTATCGCCAGTTTGCATTGAAAATATGAAACAATGTTTTGATTTAATAAGCTCTCGTGAAAAAGAATTAAATGCCAACCAAAATCCTCCGAAATATCCAATTTATCAAGATAATAAAGCACAACCGATAAATTTCATCAAAAAATAGGATGAGAGATAATCTCATAATAGTAATATATAAATTCTTCGGCAGATTATCCTTCCCCACAATTCAAAAAGTCGGCTCTCTGGTGGGCTTGATATTATATCTAATTCCCAATAAACAAAAAAAAATAACCCAGATAAATATAAATATGTGTTATCCGGATTTAACAGATAAACAAAAAAAAGAGCTAATAAAGAACCATTTAAAAGCTGTTGGTATGACATTATTTGAGAGTATGTATATGTGGCATACGGACAAAAAAGAAGTGGAAAAACTTATTCAGAAGCCTATCAATCAACAAATATTCAAAGATGCTCTCCAAAAAAAAGAAAAAATAATTCTGGCTATTTTGCATTTTGGCAACTGGGAGATAGGAATTTTAGATTTTAAAAAAATAATAGATGTTCGCTCTTTATATGCCCCTATAAAGTATAAAAAATTAGAAAACTATTCTTATAAAAAAAGAATACAGTTAGGATGGCAACTGGCAAATGGTAACAAATCTGGCATTAAAATGTTAATGCAATCTTTAAAAAATAACCAAGTCATAGGGATAGCGGCGGACCAGGTACCAGTGCACGGCAGCGGTATTTTTAGTCAATTTTTTAATAACTCTGCCTATACTATGACTTTAATGGTGCAACTTGCTCTAAAAAATAAGGCCACCATAATTTTTACCGTTATGGAGAGGTTAGAAAAACACGAAGGTTTTAGAATGCACTACATAAAAGCCGATAAAGATATTTATAATCAAGATATAAGCATAGCAACAAAAAGCATGAATAAAAGTTTAGAAAAATGTATAAAAATCAATCCTGCACAATATATGTGGAATTACAAAAAATTTAAAATTCAACCAGATAATAAAAAAAATCCTTACAATTTTTGATTTAAATCATTGTAAATTAAAACCTACAAACATATTATATCTACTATAGTTGTGGTGCAAAAATATTTCATAAAAGGAACAAAACATTGGAAAATAATCATAAAATTGTTTTTGACGAAAAAATAATAAAAAAATATGACAAGTCAGGGCCTCGTTATACCTCCTACCCTACTTCAATAGAATTTAATGATAATTTTACACAAAGAGATTATCGCAGATGGTCTCGTGCCTCTAATGCTCTTAATCGTCCTTTATCTTTATATTTTCATATTCCATTCTGTGATACTGTGTGTTACTATTGTGGCTGTAATAAAATTGCCACCAAAGATAGAACTAGATCCATGCCCTATATGGAGGCTTTAAAAAAAGAAATTGTTATGCAATCTATGTTGTTTAACAAAGATAAACAGGTTGAGCAGCTACATCTTGGTGGTGGCACTCCTACTTTTTTAAATGATGGACAATTGGAGGACTTAATAACTTTTACTAACAAAAATTTTGCTTTAAAAAATGATGATAGTGGCGAGTATTCGATTGAAATTGATCCACGAGAAATTGGCGAACAAACCCTTGCAACACTCAGAGAATTAGGATTTAATCGTCTAAGTCTCGGAGTGCAAGATTTTAATTATGATGTGCAGGTAGCAGTAAACCGTATCCAACCTATAAACCAGACAGAAAATGCCATAAAAATTGGTAGGGACTTAAAATATCACTCAATTAGCATTGATCTTATATACGGATTGCCATTCCAAAACATCAAGAGTTTTTCTGTAACACTCGATAATATAATTAGATTATCACCTGATAGGGTATCTGTTTATAATTATGCTCATCTACCAAAACTTTTTAAACCTCAAAGAAGAATAAATGCCGCAACCTTACCATCTCCTGGTGAAAAATTAGATATTTTAAAAATGACAATAGAAAAACTACATAACGCAGGTTATGTTTATATTGGCATGGATCATTTTGCTAAAAAAACAGATGAGCTTACAATCGCCCAACAAAACGGCACTTTACAACGAAATTTTCAAGGATACTCCACCCATGCCAATTGTGATATGATAGCCATGGGGCTCAGCTCCATCAGCAATGTAGGTAATACTTATAGCCAAAATGTCCGAACAGAAATAGAATACTATGAAAAAATTGAAGAAGGATCTTTGCCTATTTTTAGAGGTATTGAATTTACCGGAGACGATATAGTTCGCCAAGATATAATAAGCCAATTAATTTGTCATCTGCATCTTAATACTAATATTATATCAAAAATATACTCAATTAATTTTTGGGAATACTTTAAAAAAGAAGAAGCGGATTTACTCTTAATGCAAAAAGACGGACTACTTGAACTGGATAAAAACCAGATAACAATAAACTCCAAAGGTGTGCTTTTAATTCGTAACATCTGCATGGTTTTTGATGCCTATTTAAGAAAAAGGCAAACAACCAACTTCTCCAAAACAATATAATAAGAGACTTTTTCATAGCAAAAATTTGTCATCAAACGAGCATAGCGGAGAACTTCAAAGGACTTGCCATTTTCCTCATTTTTGGTTTAAATCAAAATACTGTCTATTTTGGGTTCAGTTATTTTTTGAATACATATTTTTTGCCAATCTTTACCCCATTTTTTTTGTGCCATCTGACACACAACATAATCAGTTTTTAATTTTGTCTCGCTTTGATATCTAGATAATCCTTGCAAACATGAAGGGCAAGTAGTAATAATTGTTGTGGCTTTGGTATTTTTTTGCAAACTCTCTTGTAAATTTTTATTTTTTTTAAATTTTACCTGGGTAGATATATCAGCACGATTTATAGCAAATGTGCCAGATTCACCACAACATCTATCTGTAATTGTTATTTTATTATTATCCTCGTCATTGTTATATTGCAACAAATCTCTTGTCATCTTTATGGGCTTGATATTTTTTGTAGGACTGTGACAAGGGTCGTGAAAAAGAAAACTTTTATTTAGCTCTACACTTATATTTTGTTGGTGCAAAAATTCGTGAATATCTATAATTTCTACCTGGGGAAATATTTTTTCAAACTCATAATCGCAAAGTTTATCCAAACAAGTTCCGCAAGAGACGATAACTTTTTTAATATCTAAGTAATTTAATGTTGTTGCTATTCTGTGGAATAAAACTTTGTTGTTAGTTATTATATTATCTGATATACTTTTGTCACCTGCAGAACTTTGTGGATAACCACAACATAAATTAGGAGGAGGCAACACAACCTGAAAATCATATTCCCGTAACATAGCTATGGTTGCTATCGCAATCTTAGGATATAATTTTTCACTACCACAGCCTGCAAAATAAAAAACACTTTGTTTTGGGTTTTTAATGGGTATTATCGACACATTATAAGGATTATCAATTGACAAGATTGATGAGAGAGTTTTATGACTTATATCATTTGGTAGCGGCCGATTTATAAAATGGATAACCTGCTCTGTAATATTTGCAGTTTTACAGGTTGTTGCAGGTGGTTTTTGGAGTTGTTTTTTGGTTACATGGTAGTGCTTTAAAAGTTTATGGGCATATCTTTGCATCTTATAACTCATAAAAAAAAGTCTTTTTAAGTTATTGATTATAAGAGTATTAGTGTTGTTTAAAAAAATATTACCAAATTTTGCTACTGGATGAGATCTTTTTTGCCCCATAACATTTAAAATTATTCTCAGATTTGATGTTACGTCAGCAAAATTAATATCTACCGGACATTTTATCTTGCAACGGGCACAAACAGTGCAATGATCGCTAATATCATTAAAGCTTTCATAGTGTTTTTTGTCCACTCCACGACGAGTTTGACTCTCATAAAGATAAACTTCTAACAAAAGCCCTAAATTTAAGATTTTATTTCGTGGTGAATATAACAAATTTGCCTCGGGAACATGTGTAGAGCAGGTAGATTTGCACTTTCCGCAACGAAGACAGTTTTTAAAGCTATCATTTAATTTATCCAAATCCTGTTGTTTTAAAATCAGAGCCTCTTGGTGCAAAAGTTGCAAAGATGGAGTCCATGCAACGGATAAATCTGCTTTATTTTGAAGTTTTCCTGGATTAAAAACATCATTTTTATCAACCTGTCTTTTATACTTTAAAAAACTTGTTTTTTGTTTTTTGTCAAGATATTGAAATTTTGTCAGTCCTATGCCATGCTCTCCTGAAATAACTCCTCCTAATTTTTGGGCTATCAACATTATTTTATCTGCCATTTGATAGGCATCTGCCATAGCTTCATAATCGTGAGAATTTACTGGAATATTCGTGTGGACATTACCGTCTCCCGCATGCATATGCAGACCTATGAATAATTTTCTCTTTGAGTTTTTATGATAATGTTGGAGCAGATTATTTTTTAAATCTGCAAAAATTTCACCGTCAAATATTCTTAAAATTTTATTTACATCCAATTCAAGTGACGCAGTGATATTCTGATTTGTTAAAAAATCTATCTGCAAACTTTTATTCAAATTGTTAAAAAAATCTATGGCATAATTATATTTGTCGTTCAATGACTTGTGTTGATTTTTATTATTACTTGAATATTTTTTTATTATTTCAATAAAAATACCGATGGTTGCTGTAATGTTTTTTAAAGCATATTCTTCGTTTATTCTCTGAATTTCTTTGGTATATTGTGCTAATTTATCTAATGGAATAACAACATCTTCATTTAATTTAAAAGCATTGGTGTGTTTGGCAATTGCTGCTGTTCTGCTCCTTGGCGCCCAAAAATCTTTAATCGAATTTGCAGTTTTTGCGACGAATACAGATGCGCCACATTTTTTAGATATTTTGGCGATAACTTGACAAGCATCATCTAATTTTTTTTGAGAATTAGCACAAATATCGGCCAACAAAATCATATGGGGAAGTTTATTTTTGTTGTCTTTGGGTGTATAGTTTACCGCTTTTAAATATGTCTGATCCAAATGCTCCAAGCCTGTTAATAAAAAACTATCATCATTTTGTTTGAGGTTTTTAATTTCAAATATTGCTGGAATAAATTTTTCCATCTCATCGCCATAAAACTCCATACAAATAGTTAAGCCATAATCAAAAGATTTATGCAGCACAAATTTTGCTGATGTTATAAGACCGTCTGTGCCCTCTTTTTGCACCGCAGGCAAACCTTGCAAAAACTTATCAGTAACATCCTTTCCCAAGCCATTTTTACGAAAAACAGAGCCTTTAATTTTTAAGGTATTATCACTTAATATTTTATTTTTTACATCGGTTGTAATTATTTTATAAACAACTAAATCATCAGGTTGTATTTTTTTTTCAATATAATTCAATCTTTCTACATCAACTATATTACCATCGGGATTTATCATCCTCCAAGAATGTAGATTATCAACAGTTGTGCCATAACAAACAGCTTTTTTGCCACCGGCATTCATGGCAATATTGCCACCTATGGTAGAGGCATCAGCAGATGTAGGGTCTACTGCAAAAACCAAATCACGATTCTTTGCATAGTTTTCAATTTCGCGAGTTATAACACCACAACCGACATTAATGACAGTAATTTTTTGCTTTGAGTTTAATGGTTTTATTTTTTCTATACCAGTTATTTTATTTAATTTTTCAGTATTGATAACGACTGTATTTGCCACCAAAGGCACAACAGCTCCTGTGTAACCTGTGCCAGCACCAAATGAAATTATCTTTAATTTAAGTTTGATGCAGATTTTGACTAAATGCAAAGCTTCGGTTTCATCGTCAGGATAAAGCACACAAAGAGGATATTCGGATCGCCAATCAGTGGCATCGGTGCAGTGCGATATACATGCCATCGATGAAAAATCAATATTATCTTTATGTGTATATTTTTTAAATTTTATCGCAACTTTTGCTCTTATTTTTTTTAATTGTTTTAAATTGCTTTCAAATTCAGTTACTCTGTTGCAAGTTTTTTGCCACAAAAATTTAGCATCTTGATTGTCATTTAATCTATTTTCAATTTGTTTTAACCTGTGTTGCATGGCATCAATAAGTTGTTTTTTGCGTTTTTTGTTAACAATTAAATCATTTTGGAGGTATGGGTTACGGTTAACAATCCACATATCTCCCAAAACTTCAAAAAGCATCCTGGCAGAGCGCCCCGTTCGTCTTGCTTTTTTTAGTTTTTGTAAAATTTGCCAACTTTTTTTGCCTAATAGACGATAAATTATTTCTTTATCTGAAAAAGATGTATAATTATATGGTATTTCACGAATACGATTAGTCATTATGTAACAATAAATAAATTCACACATTATATATTTTTATGAAAATTATTAACGGCATATTACAAGAGGTGACCCAAATTCCGTCACCTAACTTTGATGAACGTCCCATAAATGAGACCATAAACCTATTAGTTATTCATAATATATCTCTGCCTCCTGGCAAATTTGGAGACAACTATATAGTTGATTTTTTTTGCAATAAATTGAAAACAGACCAACATCCTTTTTTTGCATCCATCAAAAATACAAAAGTATCGTCTCATTTTTTAATCCTAAGAAACGGAGAAATAATTCAATTTATCAACACAAAAAGAAGAGCCTGGCACGCAGGATTATCAGAATTTAATAACAAAAAAAATTGCAATGACTATTCCATTGGGGTAGAATTAGAGGGTACAGATAACATAAACTACACACCACAACAATACCATGCCCTTAAAAAACTTACAGAATCAATAATAAAAGAATATCCAAAAATCACTAAAACAAGAATAACAGGACACAGCAATATAGCAAAAGGACGCAAGACAGACCCAGGAGATAGTTTTAAATGGCAATTATATTTTAAATCTTTGGGTGCCGATTTTTAACACAGCTTCATTCAGTTATAATTTTGTCAACAGATAACGGGATTTGATAATTGCTTTGGGTTCTTTTTCCTGTATTCTTTATCCACAAAAAAGAGTTTTAAAGGGGATATATCAGCACCATTGTTCCATCCAATAGCATTAGAGTTTAGTTTAAATTTTTTAAAATAATCAATATCTTTCAAAGAAGCAAAAACACCATTATCTTTTTTATTAAGAATTAAATCTTGCAAATCAACTTTTTTATTGACAACATTAACCGAGTCTTCTTGCCAAATTTTGAAAACAAGATCTAATTTGAACTTAATTTGTGATTTTTGTTTTTTGGTGGTAGCGGTTGATCGTTTGATAACAATAACAAAACATCTGTTAGTTTGTTGATTTTATAACCTCTTTTTATGGCTTGTTTATAGTCTCTTTTAAATTGGTTAGAGCGAACAATATCTCTCATATTTTTATGAATTAAGATCTTGCATTAAATCATCAACAGATTTAAATCTCTGTTGAGTTGATAAATCTTCATTGATAGCATCTATTGTAATTTTATTTGGTGTATTTTGTTGTTGGCTCTCATCAATATTAAAAGGCAATTTTTGTAAAGCAACTAATTGACGATAAAACATTGTTATGGCTTGATTTTGGCTCAAACCAATCGAGGCTAACACAGCATCAGCATGCTTTTTTAAATCAGGAGCGATTTTGGTATTGATTGTAGTTGTCATAGCCATAATAAAATAAATTCTTTGAGTTCTGCCATTATACTTTTTTTAAGAATACTTTTTTATTTTTTTGTGGATTTTTTTGTTGTTATGCATTCCAATTTTTGAAAAGTGGGAACGAGTTAATTTCTATCAGATTTGTGTTTTTCCAGATAACTAATCACTCTTTCTAAAAACTTTGTATCATCTTTGAATCTTCCTAACCCAGTATTACAACTATCGCATATCCATTCTCGCCCCTTGCCAGTTTCGTGATCATGGTCTCTGACTAAATTTGCTGTTATTCCTACTATAGTGGTTTTTAAACAAATAGGACACTCAAAGATACTGCCTTTTCCGGGTTTTACTTTGTTCATTTTATTTTTTTCTGCGGCTGTTAATTTAACGCCATCTATATTTTTTCTGCATTCTTTGCAGCTTGGTCTAGTTGTTTTTTGCCCTTTTGCATCTGTTTGGTTTACATCAAATTCTTCTGTGGTTTTCAGGATGTGGCAAATATTACATATTTTTTTGTCGTATCCCTTTCCAGTATGTTCGGCATCTATGGCTCTGATATTATCAAAATCTACTCTTAGTATTTTATTTAAGCCCACGAATAAAACCATAGCATTTTTACCATTTATAGCTTTGATAATTCCTATGGAATTGTTTGCTATGTTGCTTAATTTTGTTGTATTGATAATAATATTGTCAATTTTTATCATACAAATATTCCTAATGCATCGGTCAACCTTTTTTGTGCAATGTCTATATATTGCTCGCTAATATCTACCCCAATATATTTTCTATTATTTAATGTTGCCATTTTACAAGTCGTTCCAGACCCGCACATAGGATCAAAAACAACATCACCTTTATTGCTCCAAGATAATATATGGTCTTGTGCTAATTTTTCTGGATATATAGCAGGATGCTGAAAGGCTTTTTTATCGTTGGTGCTTCCGCCTAATCCAACAGCATAATACCAAATATTGCTTTTTGTTTTTTCCTTTTTCAATTCTTTTAATATTTTGTTGTTTTTTGCATCTGCTCCTTTGTTGTGGACAAGCATTTCCAAGCCACTTCGGACGGTGGGTTCTTTTAGGGGGTTAAAAGTTTTTGGACTTCCTTTGGATAGCACAAACATATACTCATGACCGTTTGTATAAGCATTAGAACGCATAAATGGTGTATTTTTTTTTGCATATATCATTACATCGTGAACATTGAATCCAATTTTTTGAAAATATAAAGCATGTTTGAAGCTGGTTAAAGTTTTATTTCCTTTGTTTATTTTGTCTCCAATAACCCAAACTAACACACCGCCTTTTTTTGTTACCCTAAAAAGCTCACAAGCCATTTTTTCAAATTCAAACTCATATCCATTATAGTTTCTAAGGTTATCATATGGTGGTGAGGTGACAGTAAGATCAACGCTACTTGTGTCCATATATTTTTTCATGAACTCAATTGAATTAGCCGTATGCAGTTTGTTTATTATATTTTCTTTCATATGCAACGTTTTCTTTGACTTATTATTTTTTCATCATTGCAAAAAATTCTTCATTCGTTTTGCTGTCTTGCATTCTTTTGACGACAAATTCAATCGCAGCGATCTCGTCCATTTGGTGTAAAAATTTGCGTAAAATCCAAATTTTTTGTTGTTGCTCTTCTGATAATAATAACTCTTCACGGCGAGTGCCAGAGCGGTTTACATTGATGGCAGGATAGATACGTCTCTCAGAGGCTTTACGGTCTAAGTGTAATTCCATATTTCCTGTGCCTTTAAACTCTTCATAAATAACCTCGTCCATTTTGGAGCCGGTATCAACTAATGCTGTGGCAAGAATCGTCAAAGAACCGCCCTCTTCAATATTGCGAGCTGCTCCGAAAAATCTTTTCGGACGATGTAAAGCATTAGCATCAACTCCGCCTGTTAAAATCTTGCCAGATGATGGGGCAACTGTATTATAAGCACGTGCTAAACGAGTAATTGAATCCAATAAAATAACTACATCTTGTTTGTGTTCGACAAGTCTGCGGGCTTTTTCAATTACCATCTCAGCGACCTGTACATGACGGGTAGCAGGCTCATCAAAAGTGGATGAAATTACCTCGCCTCTAACCATTCTTTCCATTTCTGTTACTTCCTCTGGACGTTCATCAATCAACAACACCATAAGGCTTACCTCAGGATGGTTGGCGGCAATACTTTGGGCGATATTTTGCAGCATCATAGTTTTACCTGCTTTTGGAGGCGAGACAATCAATCCCCTTTGTCCTTTACCGATAGGTGACATTATATCAATAATGCGAGGAGTGATATCTTCTGTGCTACCATTGCCAAGCTCTAAGGTGAATCTTTTATTAGCATGCAAGGGTGTCAGGTTTTCAAAAAGTATTTTATTACGAATCTCATCTGGATGGGAATCGTTTATTTTATCTACCTTTAAAAGAGCAAAATATTTTTCTGTATCTTTGGGAGGGCGAATTTTACCAAATACAGTGTCTCCTGTTCTAAGAGAAAAACGTCGAATTTGACTGGGAGAAACATATATATCATCAGATCCTGCCAAATATGAACTATCTTTTGATCTTAAAAAACCAAAACCATCTGGTAAAATCTCCAAGGCTCCATCACCAAATATATCCTCGCCTTGTTTAGCATGTGCTTTTAAGATTGCAAAAATAATGTCTTGTTTGCGATTACGGACAGTATTGGCAATATTCATAGACTGTGCCATTTCTATTAGTTGGGGGACAGATTTTGTTTTGAGTTCTGCAAGATTCATAAAAATTTTAAGTTAAAAAAGAAAAGTTGAAAAAAGTTGAAAATAAAAAAATAAATAATTTGAAAAATTTGTAAAAAGATTGGATAAAAATAATTGTCGATATTATAACATTGTTTTTTATAAAAAAAGTTTTATTTTCTTTTTTTTATTTTTCTGATGATATAAATTCGCCAAATAACCCTAATTGAAACATAACCTACAATAGCAGAGCTTGCACCAATTATAAAACAACCCAATAAAAAAGGTTGCCAAATTATTGCAAAAGAATCCATTATATAACTTATATTTACTTTAAATTCCATATTGTTACCACTTTGTCCCATAACCCATAATCCTAATTTATAGGCACCGTAATACATCGGTGGAATTGTAAAAGGGTTGGTGATCCACACTAATCCCACCGATATAGGGAGATTTACTCTGAAATATATTCCACTAATTGTGGCGAGAACCATCTGCAAAGGCACAGGCACCCATGCTAAAAATAAACCGTTAGCAAATGCCCCTGAAACCGAGCGACGGTTAAGATGCCACAGATTAGGATCGTGAAATTTATCACCAAATTTTGCTAGATACTTATGAGTCTTTATGCTCTCAGCAGAAGGAAAATGTTTTTTTAAAAATTTTTTTGGCATAATATGTGGTTGTATTTTTGTATTTTTATTTTTATATGAACTTTTTTTTCGGCTTATTGTTTTTAACAGGAATACTGATGGGGCAATTTTTACCCCAGCTTTTGCCGACAAATCTATATATTATCCTGCTTATAATAACATTTTGTTTGTTGGTTTATGTATTTAAATTTAAAATCAAACAAAAAAATATAATTTTATTTATTTGTGTTTATTTGTTGGGATTCTCATACATAGGTATTATGGCACAACATCGCACAAACCTACAACCTAACATTCAAAATAATACAACCAGCAACATAACGGGCTGCATAGTATCTATAATCACAGAAGATAAAATAAAAAAATCTTTTTTATTAAAAACAGGTAAAATAAATAACAAAAACATCAAAATAAAAATAAAATTATCCGATTATAGCGATAACCAGTATCAAAGTGGCAAATGTTATAAGTTACAAGCGAAAATTAAAAAACCTCATGGAATGTATAATCCTGGTGGTTTTGATTATGAGGCATATTTGTTATCCTCTAATATAACCTTAACAGGTTATATAAAAAAACAAATTAAAATAAAAGAGGATAATTTTAATTATTTTCATTTTATACGTGGCATATTTTTTCAGCAGATTAAAAATAATACCAACAACCTTTTATTCGCAGATGTTTTACAAGCCCTAATCTTAGGCGAGAGAGGACAAATTAGTTCATCTCATAATAGTATTTTTACCAACACTGGCACATCTCACCTCATTGCAATTTCAGGGTTACACATAGGTTTGGTAGCGGGTTTTGGTATGTTTGTGGGAATTTTAATTTGGCTTATTCTACCAATTCACCATAAAATTAGCAAACAGGTTTTTTCACTAATCTTTGCTTTGTTGGTTGCCGTAATATATGCAATTATGGCAGGCTTGTCGTTGCCGACCATTAGAGCAATTTTAATGTTAATCGTTTTTGCATTTAGTATTTTTTTAAAGCGCCACTCATCACCTTGGAATACATTATCAGTAGCATTGTTGTTGGTTTTATTGATAGATCCATTCGCACCGATGCAAGTGGGTTTTTGGTTATCTTTTATCGCGGTAGCTTTTATTATTTATTTTTACCCTAAAATATCCTCTTTTAAAAAACACTATCAATTTTTAATATTCACCCCATCCATCTCCATAGCCTTGATATTACCAATTTTATTTTTCTTCGGGCAAGCCTCGGCAATCTCTCCTTTGGCAAATATAATAGCTGTGCCTATTATTAGTTTTTTGGTTTTGCCTCTGAGCCTTATTGCAGCTTTATTGTCTTTTGTTATGCCTGTTGTCAGTATTTGCTTATTAAAAATAACAGATTTATTGTTATATTATTTATTTTGGTATTTAGAGAAACTATCAAGCTTTTCTTTTTCTCAGTTATACTTAGACAACATCACAACATTACAAATAATAATAGCAGGCATAATGTTATTATTAATTTTTAAACAACATTATAAATCATCATTTTTTGCCTTTGCAATCTGTATAACTTTAATTTTTATAAACTACGACAAATTGCAACAATCCGAATTTGAGGTTACAGTATTAGATGTAGGTCAAGGTTTATCAATAGTTGTAAGAACTCAAAATAAACTATTAGTCTTTGACACAGGGGAACGTTTTTCAGAAAAATTTAACATAGTGGAGGGAATCTTAATCCCCTATCTTATGCACACACGAACCAAAAAATTAGATGCTTTAATAGTCTCTCACAGTGATAGCGATCACTCGTCAAACATCAAAGAGTTGCTCTATAAATACAATTCTTACAATCGATGGGCAGGACAGATAGATGATGATAAAATAATAAAAATAGGATCATTTAAACAATGCAAAAGGGGAGTTCAGTGGCAATGGGACGGGGTTGACTTTTCTTTTTTGTCACCTGAGGATAATAAAATATCAAAAAAAGACAACAACCAATCCTGCGTTTTAAGAATTTCAAATAAAAATAATTCAATTCTTATAAGTTCAGACATAGAAAAAGAAATAGAAAAACATTTAATACGAAGTGAAAAAAATAAAAGTTTATCGGCAGATATTTTAATTGTGCCTCATCACGGTAGCAAAACATCCTCCACAACAAATTTTTTAAAAACTGTAAATCCTCAATATGCCATAGTATCTGCAGGTTATAAAAACAAATTTAAACACCCTGCCAAAACCATTCAACAAAGATATAAAAAATTAAAAATTCCTCTTTTAAATACCGCCCATCTCGGAGCCATCAGTATAATTTTTAAGAAAAAAATAACCATTAAAACTCATCGTTTTGATTATCCGCGTTATTGGCACAGTAAAAAATGACCTTATGCCTGTGTTTTTTGCTTGAAAAAGATTTGCTTAATTATAATTGTTGCAAGTATTTCTTTAGATCATCGCAGGTCTGGGGGTGCCTTATGCCATACTCTATGTTGGCTTTTAAAAAACCAAATTTACTGCCACAGTCATATCTTATACCTTTGAATTTACAGGCCAAAACATTTTCATTTTTTATTTGCTCTGCTATAGCATCTGTGAGTTGAATCTCGCCACCTGCACCTTTTTTTGTATTTTGTAAATATTTAAAAATACTGGGGTTTAGGATATAACGACCGATAACAGCTAAGTTTGAGGGAGCTTTTTCTATTGCTGGCTTTTCTATTATGTTGTCTAATTTTAACAAATCATCGGTAATATTTTTACCAGATACTATGCCATAGGAACTGACATCTTTCATCTGCACTTCCTCTGTGGCAATAATTGAGTTTTTATATTTTTGGTATAAGCGGACCATTTGGGCGGTAGCAGATAAACCGTCATTATAAACTAAATCATCAGCGAGCAAAACGGCAAAAGGCTCGTCTCCTACAATTTTTTCGGCACACAAAACTGCATGCCCCAAGCCTTTTGCCTCTCTTTGACGAGTATAGATAAAGTTTATTTTATCACCTGCGACATCTTGAACTATTTTTAATAAATCTTTTTTGTTTTTTTGTATCAATTCTGATTCCAGCTCCAAACTTAAATCAAAATGATTCTCAATGGCACTTTTGTTGCGACCTGTGACAAATATCATCGTATCAATTCCGGCTGTTGCTGCCTCCTCGACGGCATACTGAATCAGGGGTTTATCCACGACAGGTAACATCTCTTTGGGTGATGCTTTGGTGGCAGGGAGGAATCTGGTGCCAAGCCCTGCCACAGGGAATACGGCTTTTTTTATAATTGACATTTTTTAAACTCTAAAATCATTTTGTGAAAAATATAAGGATTGCCAGCTAAGATATTACCAGTTTTCAGATAAGTTTTACCGCCTTTTAAGTCTCCTACCATCCCGCCTGCCTCTTTAATCAACAAGACTCCTGCTGCTATATCCCAGATATGTAACCCCATTTCATAAAAACCATCAAACCTACCACAGGAGACCCAGGCTAAATCCAAAGCGGCAGAACCAGGGCGACGAATCCCTGCGGTTTTTGCCATAAAATTTTTTAAACTTGGTAGATAGGCATCAATATTTTGATCACTACGATAAGGAAAACCTGTGCCAATTAAAGCTTTATCCAGTTCGTTATTTTTGCTAACTCTGATTCTTTTGTTGTTTAAATATGCACCATCTCCTGCCGAGGCATAAAATAATTCCTCCGATACTGGGTTATAGATCACAGAATGTTGTAAAATATCTTTTTTCATAACAGCAATTGAGACGGCATATTGAGGAATATTATGTAAAAAGTTGGTTGTTCCATCTAATGGATCTATTATCCATTGGTATTCATCGCCTTCAATAATGCCAGATTCTTCGGCGATAATGCCATGTGATGGATAGGCCTTTTGAATATGTTGGATAATAATTTGTTCGGCATTTATATCCACTTCGCTGACAAAATCGTGTTTTTGTTTATTGATAACTGTTAGGGTATCTATTCTGTTGCCAGCACGGGCAATATAAATCCCTGCTTCGCGGGCGGCCGATATAGCAATATTTAAAATTGGATGCATTGTGTATGTTTTAAAAAATAATGGCAAATTCTAACATAAAAAAAATTATAATATGGATAATTTAAATTCTATAAGTCTGGTTTTATTAAATACCTCTCATCCTGGAAATATAGGGGCTGCGGCTCGGAGCATGAAAACTATGGCAATTGAAAATCTTATATTGGTTCAACCTAATAAACCACTATCACCTATTGCCATAGCTCGTAGCTCAGGTGCCAAAAGAATTTTAGAAAATGCTAAAATCTATGATAATATAAATGATGCTCTAACGGATAAAAAATATATCTTTGGCACCACGGCTCGCAACCGTTATTTTAATCAAAAAATTTTAAGCCCCCAAGATTCTGGTAAAAAAATTATAAAATACTCTATGCAAGATTTATCTTCCGCTATAATTTTTGGCAACGAGAGAACTGGACTTAGCAATGAGGATGTGCAAAAGTGTCACTATTTAATCAAGATACCTACTACGGATAATTTTTCATCTTTAAATCTTGCCTCAGCGGTGCAAATTATCTCTTATGAAATTTATAAACAATATCTAAAAACACAAAAAAATAATAGAAAAATAGACAAAAAAATAATAGAAATAGCAGATTATAGTAAATTAACAAAAATGATAGAACACCTCCAAAACACTTTAAAATCACTTAATTTTTATAGTCCACAAATAACCCAAAAATTACAAAGATATTTTCTGCAAAACCCACCAACAGATGAGATAATAAATATTTTCCGAGGAATTTTTAAAAAAATTGAAAACAAATAAGAGTGTTCGTGTTAAAATTATCGTTTTTTTGCGGAAATAAAAACTAAAAATGTTTAAATATATTTATGAAAGAGATCCGTCTGCTCGTAATTTTTTAGAAATAATTTTTACCTATCCTGGTTTGCATGCTCTGTGGATTTATCGGGTATCTCATTTTTTTTGGATAATAAAAATAAAAACAATAGCTAAAATTATCTCAAACATAGGCAGGTTATTAACTGGCATAGAAATTCACCCAGGGGCTGTTATTGGCAAAAGATTTTTTATAGATCACGGTATGGGAGTTGTAATCGGTGAGACGGCTATAATCGGCGATGATGTCACAATTTATCACGGAGTAACCTTAGGAGGCACATCTTGGAACAAGGGCAAAAGACACCCTACTTTGGAAGATAATGTAGTAATCGGCGCAGGCGCTAAGATCTTAGGCCCCATCACTCTTGGCAAAAAATCACGAGTAGGATCTAATTCGGTTGTTGTCCGAGATGTCCCAGAATATGCCACATGTGTTGGTATTCCAGGACGAATAGTGAATAAAAAAGATCTGAAAACAAAACGTCAAAAAACTGCTAAAAAATTAGGATTTGATGCCTATGGTGCAACATCAGATATGCCAGATCCACAAGCAATAGCTATCAATGCTATATTGGATCACATTCATATTATGGATGAAAAAATGAGCGATATTTTATGCAAAAAGAATTAAAAATAATCACCATTGATGGGCCAGGAGGAGCAGGCAAAGGAACAATAGCTGCCATGCTGTCTCAAAAATATGGTTTATTTTTGTTAGATAGTGGAGCTTTATATAGAATCTTAGCCCTGCATGTTATGCAATTGGGACACAATATAACAGATGAAAAACAAGTTTATCATGATGCAAAAAATATAAAAATATCATTTAAACAAGAAAATTCAAAAGTTATAAGTTATCTAAATGGAGTTGATGTAAGCATAAAAATTCGCAACGAAGATTGTGCCAAAAATGCCTCAATTATCGCAGGTTATAAAACTATACGCGAAATTTTGTTGCAAAAACAGCGAGATTTTGCATCCCCACCTGGGGTTGTAGCGGATGGACGAGATATGGGATCAGTTGTATTCTCACAGGCTAAATATAAGATATTTATCACAGCTACCATTATGGTTCGAGCCAAAAGAAGACAAAAACAATTGCAAAACCAAGGAGAGAATGTTAATATAGTCAGTTTATGTAAACAAATAGAAGAAAGAGATTATAGAGATAAGAATCGTGCTGTGTCTCCTTTGAAACCTGCAACAGATGCTTTTATTATTGATACCTCTGCAATGACCATTAAAGAGGTCTTTAAAAAAGCCCAGAATTTTATTGAAGCCAAATGAATTGGTTTTTTGTTTTTTTTAAATTTTTATAAAAAAAGATTTTTTATAAAAATATTTTTTTATAAATTTATTATGCCTGAATCATTCGCGCAACTTTTTGAAGAAAGCTTGCAAACCAACAAAGTTAAACAAGGGGAAATCATCCCAGCCACTATAATCAAAGTTAGTTCTAACCATATTACGGTAGATGCTGGATTAAAATCTGAGAGTGTTATTCCTGCTGAACAATTTACCGACCGTAAAGGACAAATTGACATCAAGGAAGGTGATAACACAGAAGTCGTTTTAGAATACTTTGAAGATGGCACAGGTGAGACACTACTTTCAAGAGAAAAAGCTAAAAAAATTCGTAGTTGGGAATTTTTAGAAACTGCATTAGAGAGCAAAGAAATAATTCACGGACAAATAACAGGTAAAGTGAAGGGTGGTTTTACGGTTGATACTCTCGATATTCATGCATTTTTACCAGGATCGCTGGTTGATAGACATCCCGTAAAAGACATTGCATTTTTAGAAAAACGAGAACTTGACTTTATCGTAATTAAGTTAGATCATCAACGCAATAATGTTGTGGTCTCTCGTAAAGCAGTATTAGAGAAAGAAAATTCAGCCGAGAGAGAAGCTCTGATGGAGACCTTGGAGAAAGGAAAGACCGTCAAAGGAATAGTAAAAAATCTTACCGAGTATGGTGCATTTTTAGATCTCGGCGGTATCGACGGACTACTGTATATTACAGATATGGCATGGAGACGAGTGCGTCACCCATCAGAGGTGGTTGAGGTAGGACAAGAGTTAGAGGTTATGGTATTAAATTTTGATATCGATAAAAATAGGATTTCATTAGGCTTAAAACAGATGCACGAAGATCCGTGGTCAAACCTACAAGAAAAATATCCAGTTGGATCAAAAATTGCAGGAAAGGTTACTAATGTTACCGATTACGGTTGTTTTGTTGAAATTGAGCCTGGAATTGAAGGCTTGGTGCATGTATCTGAGATGGACTGGACTAATAAAAATGTAAGCCCTGCAAAATTTATCAAATTAGGATCCGATGCTGAGGTTATGATCTTGGATATAGAACCTAATAGTCGTCGAATATCCCTTGGCATCAAGCAATGCTCTGAAAACCCTTGGAATGAATTTGCCATGAAATATAAGAAAAATGATATCATCAAAGGCCCGATTAAATCCATCACAGATTTTGGTTTATTTGTAGGATTAGAGGGTAAAATTGACGGACTTGTGCATTTATCTGACTTATCTTGGAACGAATCAGGTGATGTTGCCATCAAAAAATACAAAAGAGATAATGAGGTTGAGGTGCGAATTTTATCAATTAGCCCAGAAAGTGAGCGCATATCATTGGGAATTAAACAATTAGACAACGATCCATTATCTTTATTTATCACCAAAAACCCTAAGGGTTCTATAGTCCATGGCACGGTCAAAGAAGTAGCAACACGTTATGCTGTTATCGAGTTAGCAGAGGATGTTTTAGGAAAAGTTAAAGCATTAGATATCTCATCTGAAAAAATAGAAGATGTTACAAAAGTCTTAAAAATAGGAGATAAAATAGAAGCTAAATTCATTGCCTTTGACCGCAAAAATCGCTCTATTTCTTTGTCAATAAAAGCAAAAAATGAGCAGGAAGAAAAACAAGCTATTGCTGATTATGCCTCAATGGACAAAGAAGATGCTACCACATCATTGGGTGATATCCTAAAAGATCAGATGAAATAGCAAGAACACTATGAAAGAATCTAATCAGATAAAAAATCAATTATTAAACATAAAAGAGCAAACCGCCAAACTTCGGCGGTTGCTTTGACTATGATGGCAAAAAAAACCAGTTAGAAGAGGTATGTTTAGAATTAGAGTTGCCCAACCTATACAAAAACCCTAAAAAAGCACAATCTCTCAACAAACAACATAGTTACCTATTAAAAATCACCAACAATATTGACAAATTAAAAGAAGATTCGGACAATAACTTAGAATTATTAAAAATGGCAGTAGATGATAATGATGATATGGCGATTAAAACATTATCAGACGACACCAATAATTTAAAAAAAATTATTGATGATTTGGAATTCAATAGAATGTTTTGCCACCCTAATGATGAATGCCATGCTTTTTTAGATATTCAAGCAGGATCGGGGGGCACAGAGGCATGCGACTGGGCTCAAATGTTGTTAAGAATGTATCTAAGATGGGGCGAGAGCCATAAATTTAAAACAGAAGTATTAGAGGCACAGTCAGGAGATGTCGCGGGGTTAAAAAGTGCGACCATCCACCTCAAAGGGGATTATGCTTTTGGTTGGTTGAGAACAGAAACCGGAGTACACAGATTAGTGCGAAAATCACCATTTGATTCTGGCAACCGTCGCCATACCTCTTTTGCATCCGTGTTTGTTTCACCTGAAATATCAGATGATATAGAAATTGACATCAA
Source organism: Gammaproteobacteria bacterium (assembly GCA_003645455.1). Lineage (GTDB taxonomy): Bacteria > Pseudomonadota > Gammaproteobacteria > QNFE01 > QNFE01 > QNFE01. Next base: position 48,726 of record QNFE01000005.1, read on the forward strand.
CCCTGCTGATTTAAGAATAGATGTATATCGTGCATCAGGTGCAGGAGGACAACACATCAACAAAACAGAAAGTGCGGTGCGAATAACCCACAAACCCACAGAGACAGTGGTTCAGTGCCAAAACGATAGGTCACAGCATAAAAATAAAGCGGCGGCCATGAAACAGTTAAAAGCAAAATTATACGAATTAGAAAAACAAAGACAAAACCAAGAGATCCAAAAAACAGAAGATAGTAAATCTGATATAGGATGGGGATCACAGATTAGATCCTATGTTTTGGATCAATCTCGGATAAAAGATTTGAGAACAAAAGAAGAGAATACCAACACAGGAGCAGTTTTAGATGGCGATTTGGATTCATTTTTAATCGCTAGTTTAAAAATGCAAGTTTAATATCTATTAGAGACCTTTGTATAACTCAAGCACAATTTATAACAACAATAAAATGCACCTATTTTCTTATTATCCTAAATCGCACTTGAGTTATACAAAGGTCTCTAATAATTTTTAGAAAAATAACGGAAAATAAAATGGCAGAAGAAAATAAACTAGTCTCTATAAGACGAGAAAAATTAAACATTTTACGCCAACAAGGTGTGGCATATAACAATAACTTCAAACCCCTAAATGAAGTTGCCCTATTGCACGAACTATATGACAATAAAACCAAAGAAGAACTCTCAATTTTAGCTGCCAAAATATCCGTTGCGGGACGAATTATTGCTACAAGAATGATGGGGAAAGCAAGTTTTATTTCTTTGTTGGATGATGACACGGAGATTCAAATTTATATCCAAAAAGACAACATAGGAGAGAATAACTATATCAATTTTAAAACAGACGACATAGGAGACATTGTAGGAGTCGTTGGCGAAATTTTTAAAACTAATAAAAATGAGCTCTCAATCCGAGCAGAATCCTATCAGTTGCTAAGCAAATCTTTGCATCCATTACCAGAGAAATTTCACGGATTAACAGACACAGAACAAAAATACCGCCAAAGATATGTCGATTTAATCATCAATGAAAAAACTCGCCAAACTTTCAAAAATAGAGTTAAAATCATCAACGGCATTCGTAATTATTTTAACAACTTAGATTTTATGGAAGTTGAAACTCCGATGATGCATACTCAACCAGGAGGGGCTACGGCTTGTGCTTTTGAAACCCATCACAATGCGATGAATATGCCTCTATACCTGAGAATCGCTCCGGAATTATTTTTAAAAAGACTTATAATTGGTGGATTTAATCGTGTATATGAGATAAATCGTAGTTTTCGCAATGAAGGGGTATCAAAAAAACACAATCCAGAATTTACAATGATAGAGTTTTATCAAGCCTATGCCACCTATGAAGATTTAATAACTCTAACCGAAGATCTTTTAAAAAATCTTTGTCAATTAGTTCACAATAAACTACAATTTATAAACAATAATATTAAATATGATTTTTCTAAAAAATTTGCAAGAAAAACATTAAAACAAATAATCAAAGAATATAATCCAAAACTTGAAAATATTAATAACTTTGATAATGTTTTATCCTATGTCAAATCAATCGGCATAAGACCTGAAAAAAACTGGGGATTAGGAAAGTTACAATTTGAAATTTTTGAAAAAACAGTAGAGGATAATTTAATTCAACCCATATTCATCACAGAATATCCTACCGAAGTATCACCCTTAGCCCGAAAAAATGACAAAAATCCAGACATAACTGACAGATTTGAATTTTTTGCAGGAGGAGTTGAGATTGCTAATGGTTTTTCAGAATTAAACGACCCAGAAGATCAGGCAAGAAGGTTTATGGCGCAGGTTGCCAACAAAAAAGCAGGAGATGATGAGGCTATGAGTTATGATAAGGACTACATCACAGCTTTGGAATATGGAATGCCCCCCACCGCAGGAGAGGGAATAGGAATTGATAGATTAGTTATGTTATTAACCGATCAACAAACCATAAAAGATGTAATTCTATTCCCTCATATGAAAAACCAAAACTCAATATGAGACCTTTGATAATAAAACTCTACATTTTTATAAAAACATGCTATAATTGATATTTTTTGTAAATATCGCTGCAAATGACTGATTACATATTGATTCTAATCGGCACAATTTTTGTTAACAACATTGTATTAGCAAAATTTTTAGGCCTATGTCCTTTTATGGGTGTGTCACGAAAATTAGAAACCGCAGCTGGAATGGGTTTTGCTACCACTTTTGTGCTGACATTATCTGCCATCCTATCCTATCTTGTTAATGAATATTTGCTTATTCCGCTTGAAATTGAATATTTAAAAACTATCAGTTTTATTTTAGTAATTGCTGTTGTTGTGCAATTCACTGAAAGTTTTATCCGCAAAACTTCTCCAGTTTTATATAGTGTTTTGGGAATTTTTTTGCCACTTATTACAACTAATTGTGCGGTGTTGGGGGTGGCTTTATTAAATGCTCAACAATCGCACAATTTATTGGAATCAGCTTTATATGGTTTTGGGTCGGCTTTGGGGTTTACTTTTGTTTTAGTTTTATTTGCTGCTATTCGCGAAAGATTATCCGCATCTGATGTGCCGGTGCCTATGGTAGGTACCGCTATCGCACTTATCACAGCAGGTTTAATGTCGGTAGCTTTTATGGGTTTTTCTGGATTAATATAATGAATAAAAAATATATGACTATTGATGGTAATGAGGCAGTATCTTATGTCTCATATGCTTTTACCGAAGTAGCAGGAGTATACCCTATTACACCTGCCTCTCCTATGGGAAGTTTGGCAGAAATTTGGAGCTCGCAAGGTAAAACTAATTTGTTTGGCACAAGTGTAAAAATAGTTGAGATGCAGTCTGAGGCAGGGGCTGCAGGAGTCTTTCACGGCTCATTGCAAATAGGGGCGATGACTACGACTTATACTGCCTCACAAGGTTTATTATTAAAAATCCCCAATATGTATAAGGTGGCAGGACAACTTTTGCCAGGTGTCATTCATGTCTCGGCAAGATCAATCGCAGCTCATGCTTTATCAATTTTTGGCGACCATCAAGATGTTATGAGTGTTCGTGCCACAGGTTTTGCGATGCTTGCCACAGGCTCTGTGCAACAGGTAATGGATCTATCAGGCATAGCCCACCTTGCCTCTCTTAAAAGTAAAGTCCCATTTTTACATTTTTTTGATGGCTTTCGCACCTCCCACGAGATAAATAAAATTGAAAGTTTTGATTATAAAGATTTTGATAAATTGCTTGATAAAAAAGCCTTGCAAGAGTTTCGGGATAATTCATTAAACCCTGAATCTCCGACAACTCGTGGTTCGGCCCAAAATGATGATATATATTTTCAAGGACGCGAAGCCTGCAACCCATTTTATGAAGCAGTGCCTGATATAGTCAATGATTATATGATAGAGATATCAAAAATAACAGGTAGGGAATATGCCCCGTTTACTTTTTATGGTGCAACCGATGCCACAGATATAATAATCGCTATGGGCTCTGTGACAGAAACCATCAAAGAAACAATTGATTACTTACAAAAAAAAGAAGGTAGGAAAGTAGGACTTATCAGTGTTCATCTTTATCGTCCATTTTCTTTAAAATATTTTTTTAATGTCTTGCCTAAAAGCACAAAAAAAATATGTGTAATTGATCGCACCAAAGAACCAGGTAGCCTAGCAGAGCCCTTATATTTAGACATAAAAGCTGCTATCTACAATAACGACTTTCACCCTATGATTATTGGAGGCAGATATGGTTTATCTTCAAAAGATGTGCCGCCGAACCAAATTATTGCCCTCTATGATAATCTTGCATCCAATCAACCAAAGGATAATTTCACAGTCGGCATAAATGACGATATCTCTCATACCTCAATCTCTGTCGGAGAAAATATATCCATTAAAACTGATGATGTTAAAGAGTGTTTGTTTTATGGCATAGGTGCAGATGGCACAGTCGGTGCCAATAAAAACTCGGTTAAAATAATCGGCGAGAAAACAGATCTTTACGCTCAGGCATATTTTGCCTATGATTCTAAAAAATCAGGTGGCTTCACGAGATCTCATTTAAGATTTTCACCGCGTCCTATCCGTTCAACTTATTTGGTATCAAATCCTGGTTTTGTCGCCTGCTCCAAAGAGATTTATTTAGAACAATATGAAATGATAGATAACTTAAAACAGGGCGGAACTTTTTTATTAAATTCAATTTGGCAACCAGATAAATTGATTGAAAAAATGCCAGAGAGAGTTAAAAAAATTCTCGCCGAGAAAAAAGCAAAATTCTACACCATAAATGCTACCAAAATAGCCGAAGATATCGGGCTTGGCAATCGCACAAATACTATAATGCAATCGGCTTTTTTTAAGTTATCAGGCGTTATTGATTATCATAAAGCTATAGATTATATGAAAGAATATGCCAAAAAAGCTTATTCTAAAAAAGGAGTTGATATGGTGGGAATGAATTATAAAGCCATTGATATGGGAGCCGATGCGATTCAAGAGATAGAAGTTAAAGAGCAATGGTTAAAATTTGAATCAAGTGATTTAATTTTGGATGAAACCTATCAAGGCACAGAATATGTTGAAAATTTTGCCAAGATTGTCAATGCCGGACAAGGCAACAATTTACCAGTTTCAATATTTAAAGGAGCAGAGGGCGGATTTTTAGAAAACGGTAGCACCAAATATGAAAAGCGAGGAATAGGTTTAACAGTCCCTAAATTTTTACAAGAGCATTGCATTCAATGTAATCAGTGTATTTTAGACTGCCCTCATGGCTGTATGCGCGCTTTTTTGTTGAATAAAGATGAATATAATGCAGCCCCTGACGGAGTTAAAAATCACTGCATAGATGTCTCGGGCAAAGGCTTGAAAGAAATAGGCTTGAAATATGTAATTTCAACCTCAATTTTAGACTGCACGGGGTGTAACATATGTGTCGATGTTTGCCCTACAAAAATAAAATCATTAGAAATGGTGCCATTCGCCGAAGAAGATGAGCAAGGCGCGCAACAAGATGCAGATTATTTATACAGCAAAGTAACCTACAAAGATGATTTAATCTCAAAAGATACAATTCGTGGTTCACAATTTGCTCAACCACTTTTTGAATTTAACTCCGCCTGCCCAGGTTGTGGCGAAACACCATATATAAAACTTGTCACTCAATTGTTTGGCGATCGAACAATAATAGCCAATGCGACAGGTTGTTCGTCAATTTTTGGTGGATCTGCACCCTCAACTCCATATACAACCAACGATAAAGGTGAGGGACCTGCCTGGGCAAATTCCCTGTTTGAAGATGCCGCAGAGTTTGGTTTTGGGATGTTACAAGCGAACAACACTATCCGTAATCGTTTGGAAATGTTAATGTTAAACAACAAAAATAAAGTCGCCAAACCCTTGGGCGACTTATTTAATCAATGGTTGGAACATAAAGAAAATGGCATTCAAACTCAAAAACTAAAAAATCTAATTTTGCCATTATTAAAGAAAGAAAATAACAACAAAGATATGGCAACAATTTTAAGCCTAAAACAATATCTTGTCAAAAAATCACAATGGGTGATAGGTGGTGATGGTTGGGCATATGATATAGGATACGGTGGTTTGGATCATGTCATCTCCACAGGAGAAAACATAAATTTATTAGTCTTAGATACCGAAGTGTACTCCAACACCGGCGGACAAAGCTCCAAAGCATCAAGAACTGGCTCAATAGCAGAATATACCAACTCTGGCAAAATATCACCAAAAAAAGATTTAGGATATATAGCTATGACTTACGGTCATGTATTTATTGCCCAGATAAACTCTCGCGCCCGTGCAAAACAGACGATGGAGGTAATAAGAGATGCTGAAAAATTTGATGGACCATCTTTAATTATCGCCTACTCTCCTTGTATATCTCACGGCATCAAAGGCGGTTTGATGGCATCAGTAGACCAAGGTAAACTTGCCACCGAGTGTGGATATTGGCCGTTATATACCTATAATCCAGACCTTATCAAAGATGGTAAAAACCCCATCAAATTATTTGGCAAACCACCAGCATGGGATAGATATAAAGATTTTTTAAATCAAGAAAATCGTTATGTAAATTTAAAAAAATCAAACCCAGAAAAAGCGGAAGAATTATTTGACCTTAACAAAAAAGAGGCACAATTTAGATACCGTCAATTAAAAAGAATGGCAAGTGCGGATTATAGCAACGAGATACAATCTGACCCAACATAATATTCTATTGATGCTTGTATCTTGATTTATTTGTTCGTGGTTTGAGGTTTTAACCTATCTCTTTATCGGTTAAATAACAACCAGGATCTTCTGCCCATGCATCATTATATTCTATGTATGCACGAGTGCGAGTGTTACCATCGCATATTTTTTTGTAAGAACAAGTATAACACCTGCCCTTAACAGGGCGAGGTTTTTGTTTTAACCCTGCCATAAGAGGATCACTTACATCCTGCCAAATTTCTGAAAATTCTCTATCTTTTACATTCCCTAAATTATAATTCCACCACATTGTATCAGGATGAACCTGTCCTGTGTTGTCAATGTTTGAGATATTTATCCCAGAACTATTACCTGCCCATTGTTCTAATTTTTGCCTGACATGTTCTGCTGATTTTGGATAATTTTTTTTTACCCATAAATATAAATAGACACCGTCTGCATCATTATTGCCAGTTACAAATTCTTTGTTGTTCTTATTGAGGTTATCAATACAGGTTGAGAATAATAAATCAAGAGATTCACGAGTAGTTTTAAATTCAGCAATATCGGCACGATTTTTGCTGCCTCGTCCTGCAAAATTTAAATGAGAATAGTAAAATTTATCAACCCCTTCGTCATCCATAAGTTGCAACATATTTTTAAGTTGATTTTGGTTGTCGGTAGTTTGAGTAAAACGCAACCCCACCTTAATGTTGTTTTTTTTGCACAACCTTATTCCGTTGATTGATTCTTGATAAGCACCTTCTTTTTGGCGAAATACATCATGAGTTGCCTGCACTCCATCAATACTTATTCCTAAATAATCAAAACCTATGTCTGTTATTTGCTTGATATTTCTATCTGTAATTAGTGTCCCATTGGTAGATAGAGCCGTATAGAAACCCATATTTTTAGCGCGTCTTGCAATTTTAAATATATCATCTCGCAAAAGTGGCTCGCCACCAGAGAGAATTAGAACCGGAACTTTAAAATTTTTTAAATCATCCATGGTTTTAAAAACTTGTGCTGTGCTTAATTCTCCTTTAAAGTTTGTATCTGCGGAGATTGAATAACAGTGTTTACAGGTTAAATTACAACGCCGAATAAGATTCCAAATCACAACAGGTCCTAGTGGATTTTTTATAGGACTGATGGGGATGGGATTTTTTATCTCTTGCAAAATTTTATTTATTCTTAACATTTAAAACCTCATTCCTGTTTTTTTTAAGATTCTTTTGCTAAATAAAATATCATATTTATTTTTATCTATACCAAACTCAAGAGCAATTTGATAAACTTTTTGCCAAACTTTATCTTTGCAGGTAGCATGAATCATTGCAAAAATATTATACTGCCATATATCCTTATGGCGTGGTCGCAGATAACAGTGGCTTATATCGTTATTTTTTGCTAATTCTTTACCAAATTCATCAGCAAAATTATCATCTATATTCCATACAGACATACCATTTGCCATGATACCAAGTTTGTAATGATTGGGGACGGCTCCAATGCGGCGAATTTGTTGATTTTGGAGCATTTTTTGAAACTCAGTAATTACAGATAACTCATCAATATCAAGTTTGTAAGCAACCTCATCATAGGGGTTTTTTACAAGAGGCAGACCAGATTGTGTTTCTTTAATAATTTTTTTTTGAAATTGATTCATATGAAGTTACCACTCTGTGCTTTTTTTCATTTTCAATTATCAATTTTCAATTCTAAAAATTAGCCTCCAAAACGTTTCTTAAATTTATCTATTTGTCCTGCAGAGTCAATTATTTTTTGTTGCCCCGTATAAAATGGATGACAATTAGAGCAAACTTCAATCTGCAATTCTTCTTGACCTATCGTAGATTTTGTTAAAAATTTATTGCCACAACTACAGACTACATTTACTGCTTCATATTTAGGGTGGGTATCTTTTTTCATTTATCCTCCGTTTTGATGATTTTTTTATCTTTATCTTTTTCTGTTTTATTTTCTTTAGTGTCTTTTATTTTGTTAGTTTTTTTTGCATCTAGTTTTTCTTGTTGAGAATCATCATTATTTTTATCTTTATCTAATAATTCAACATATGCCATAGGTGCCTTATCACCCAATCTAAAGCCACATTTTAATATACGTAGATAACCACCTGGACGATTTTTATATCTATTAGAGAAAGCACCAAATAGTTTATTAACACTTTCTTTGTCTCGCAAATAAGCAAAAATAAGTCGTCTGTTTGCTACATTGTCTGTTTTAGCCTTTGTTATAAGTGGCTCTACTACCATCTTCAATTCTTTTGCTTTGGGTAAGGTGGTTTTTATCAACTCGTGTTTAAATAAAGAATTCGCCATATTTTTGAACATCGCTTTACGATGAGATGAATTTCTGTTTAATTTTCTGCCTGTTTTTCTATGTCTCATAATTGTTTTACCTTAATAGTCACGTTTTAAATTTTTAGGTGGCCACTCCACAAGCCTCATCCCAAGGGACAATGCATGATTTGCTAAAATATCCTTTATCTCTGTTAGAGATTTACGCCCTAAGTTTGGTGCTCGCAAGAGTTCTGCTTCTGTAATTTGCACCAAATCTCCTATGTATTGAATATTTTCAGCCTTCAAGCAATTAGCAGAGCGAACTGTAAGTTCTAAATCATCAACAGGTTGCAGTAATATAGGGTCAATTTGTGGCTCTGGCTCTTCTTCCACTTCAATTTCTGGCGCTTCTAAATCAACAAAAACTTTTAACTGATCCGATAAAATTGTGGCAGCTCTTTTTATGGCATATTCAGGGTCAATTGTGCCATCGGTTGTCAGATTTAAAATAAGTTTGTCAAGATTAGCACTTTGCTCTAGTCTTGCATCTTCTACATCAAAGGTTACCATATTAACAGGAGAAAAGTTTGCATCAATTTTTAAAAATCCATGATTGATGTTTTCTTCATCAGATTTTTGAGCATCAGATGTCATATAACCTCTTCCTTGGTTAACTATTAAATCAATATTAATCTCAACATCGTCAGTTATAGTGGCAATAATTAAGTCGGGATTTATGATTTGGACATTGTGTTGGGTTTTTATGTCTGCTGCTGTAATTTCTGCAGGACCTTTCTTTTTAATATTTAGTTGGGCGGTATCCGCATCAGTTAAAATCACATTGACATTTTTCAGATTCATTAAAACATCTATTATGTCTTCTTTTATGCCCTCTAATGTAGAATATTCGTGCTCTACTTTGGATATCTTAACATCAGTAATGGATGAGCCTGGCATTGAAGATAACATAACACGACGTAAAGCATTGCCGAGCGTGTGACCAAAACCTCTCTCTAATGGCTCTAATGTTACTTTTGCTTTTGTTTTACTTATCTCTTCAACATCAACGATTCTCGGTGTTAAAAATTCAAACATATTGTTTTTCATGTGATTTTATCCTTTTTTATTTCTAACTATTATATTATTTTGAATACAATTCAACAATAAGAGATTCGTTTATTTCAGATGGTAAATCTGACCTATCTGGCACTCTGCTTAATGTGCCTTGGCATTTCTTGCTATCAACCTCTACCCATTCAACGAAACCCTTTTGAGAAGCAATTTCAAGAGAATCGGATATTCTTGTTTGTTTTTTGGCTTTTTCTCTAACCGTTATAGAATCTCCTTCTGACACAACATAAGAGGGGATGTTGACAATTTTTTGATTGACCAATATAGCTTTATGAGATACTAATTGACGAGATTCAGAACGAGTTGACCCAAAACCCATTCTGTATACAATATTGTCCAATCTTTGCTCTAACATAAATAATAAATTTTCACCAGTTGCTCCTTTTTTTTGAGCTGATTTTTTGTAGTAGTTTAAGAATTGTTTTTCTAATATACCATACATTCTTTTTAGTTTTTGTTTTTCACGCAACTGCAAACAATAGTCGGATTGTCTTCGTGGACGTGACTCAGACTGACCTGGAATTCTTTCGAATTTACATTTTGATTCAATCGAACGGATACCAGATTTTAAATAAAGATCAGTCCCTTCTCTGCGGGATAATTTACATTTTGGTCCTAAATATCTTGCCATAATTTATACCCTTCTACGTTTAGGTGGGCGACATCCATTGTGTGGTAATGGAGTCACATCTGTTATACTAAAAACTTTAAAACCCAATGCATTTAAAGATCTAACAGCTGATTCTCGTCCAGGTCCTGGGCCCTTAATACGAACATCAAGATTTTTCATGCCAAATTCTTGGGCTTTTCTTCCTGCTTTTTCGGCAGCAACCTGGGCGGCATACGGTGTACTCTTGCGAGATCCTCTAAAACCTGATCCGCCAGATGTAGCCCATGAAAGTGCATTGCCATTTCTGTCTGTTATCATTACAATAGTGTTATTAAAAGAAGCATGAACATGAACTATTCCGTCAGTTACTACTCTTTTAATTTTTTTCTTTGTTAGTTTTTGTTTATTTTGTGCCATAGTTAGTTATACCTTATCTTTTAATAGATTTAATCGGACCCTTACGAGTGCGAGCATTTGTTTTTGTTCGTTGTCCCCGCACTGGCAATTTACGTCTATGACGTATGCCCCTAAAAGATCCCATATCCATAAGTCTTTTTATATTCATAGATACATCACGGCGAAGATCTCCTTCTGTTTTATATTTTCCGATCTCTACTCTTAATTTTTCTAATGTAGCCTCATCCAACTCATTTATTTTTATGTTAGGATTTGTCTTTGTTGCGTCACATATTGCATACGAGAGAGTACGTCCAATTCCATAGATTGATGTTAATGCAATCCACACATGTTTTTTTTCAGGAATATTAATTCCAGCTATACGAGCCATATATTTTACCCTTGACGTTGTTTATGGCGCGGATCTTTTTTACAAATTACCCTTATCACACCATGGCGTTTAATAATTTTACAATCTCGGCACATTTTTTTTACCGATGCACGAACTTTCATAATTTATACTCCAAAATTTTTTATGAAAAACCTTTAAAGTTTGATTTTTTCATCAAACTATCATATTGATGAGACATAAGATGGGATTGCACCTGAGCAATAAAATCCATCACGACCACAACAATAATTAACAATGATGTGCCACCAAAATAAAAAGGCACATTCCAATACAATATCAAAAATTCAGGCAACAAACAAACCGAGGTAATATATAATGCACCTACCATGGTAAGTCTTGTTATGACTCCATCAATATGTTTTGCTGTTTGCTCCCCTGGACGAATCCCTGGAATAAAAGCACCTGATTTTTTTAAGTTATCTGCAGTTTCTTTTGAGTTAAACACCAAAGCCGTATAAAAAAAACAAAAGAATATTATGGCACCTGCATACAACATTACATAAATAGGTTGTCCTGGTTGCAAAGTTGAGACTATGTTTTGTAACCAACCCATTGAATCGCCTTTGCCAACCCAATCTCCCAAAGCTGCTGGAAATAAAATTATACTTGATGCAAAAATCGGCGGTATTACCCCTGCCATATTTAATTTTAATGGTAAATGGGATGATTGAGCCGCATATAATTTTCTACCCTGTTGTCTTTTTGCATAGTTTACGGTTATACGTCTTTGACCGCTTTCAACAAAAATTACGAAATAAGTGACTGCAACAACCAGCATAAAAATCAAAATAACTGCGATAGTGTTGAGTTCTCCTGTTCGCACCAATTCCAAAGTGCCACCAATAGCCTGGGGTAATCCAGACACTATTCCTGCAAAAATTATAATTGAAATTCCGTTGCCTATACCTCGCTCTGTTATTTGCTCACCGAGCCACATTAAAAAGATTGTACCTGTGACCAAAGTTACCGCTGCGGTAAAGATAAAACCTATGCCTTGACTATATACCAAAGGAGCAGACCCCATTGATTGGCTTTGCAGGGCATAAGAGATTCCAATGGCTTGAAAACTTGCTAATAATAATGTTCCGTATCTTGTGTATTTTGTAATTGTTCTTCGTCCTTGTTGTCCTTCTTTGCGTAGCTGTTCAAATGTAGGCACAACATGAGTTAATAATTGCATAATAATTGAGGCGGAAATATAAGGCATGACTCCCAAAGCAAACAAGGACATTCTTGATAATGCACCACCTGAAAACATATTCACCATTCCCAGTATTCCGCTTTGTTGTTGTTCAAAGATTGATGCCATAACACCAGGATCAATTCCTGGAATTGTAATATGTGAGCCAATTCTGTATACTATCAGAGCAAAAAGCACAAACATAATTCGCATCTTTAACTCTGATGATTGGGTTAATCCTTCAATTGCACTCATTGATGATTTAGTTGCCATTGTTATTCTACCTTGCCCCCTGCTTTTTCAATTTCTTCTTTTGCTCCTTTGGTAACTTTTAGACCCTTGATTGTGATTGCCTTGTCTATTGTTCCTGACTTAAACACCTTAACAACTTTTGTTCTTTTATGCACTGTATTATTTTGTATTAAATCTTCTATTGTTATTGTTGCTAATCCCAATAGAGATAACTCACTTAGTCTTACCTGTGATGTTTGGGATGATTTAGCCGCCGTAAAACCGACTTTTGGTAGTCTTCTTTGTAATGGCATCTGACCGCCTTCAAAACCTACTTTATGAAAGCCACCTGATCTGGATTTTTGTCCTTTGTGACCACGACCACAGGTTTTGCCGTCTGTACATCCTATGCCACGGCCTACTCTTTTAGCTTTTTTAGTGCTACCTACAGCAGGTTTGATTGTATTTAAAAACATTTATGAAACCTCCACAAGATAAGATATTTTATTTATCATACCTCTGTTTTCTGGGCTATCTATAACCTCAACTGTATGATTTATTTTCCTAAGCCCCAATCCTTTGATACAGTTTCGATGATTTTTTAATCTGCCAAACTTACTTTTTTTAAGGGTAACTTGTATTGTATTTTTATTTGCCATTTTTTAACCTAATATTTGCTCAACTGTTTTGCCTCTTTTGGCTGCCATTTGCTGTGGTGATATCAAGCTATGTAATCCATTCACTGTAGCTCTGACCACATTTATCGGATTTTGCGAACCGATTATTTTTGCTAAGACATTTTTTACCCCAGATGCTTCAAATACCGCACGCATAGCACCACCTGCTATGACTCCTGTGCCCTCTGATGCAGGTTGCATATATACTCTTGCCGCTCCATGTCTTGCAGTAAGAGAATAAGCAATTGTGCCATCTGATATATTAACATTTATCATATTGTGTCGAGCTTTTTCCATAGCTTTTGATATAGCATTTGGAACCTCTTTTGATTTACCATAACCTATGCCAATTTTACCGTTGCCATCTCCTACTACTGTAAGAGCAGTGAAGCCAAATTGACGACCACCCTTGACCACTTTGGAGACTCTATTAACATTAACGAGTTTTTCAATATAATCATCTTTTGGGGCCTGATAATTTCCTTTCTTTTTGTCCATGTGTTTATTCCTTACTTTAAAATTTCAAGCCAGCTTCGCGGGCTGCTTCTGCCAAGGCCTTTACCCTGCCATGATAATGAAAGCCTGAACGATCAAAGGCTACATTTTTAATGCCAACTTTTTGAGCTTTTTCTGCTATTTGTTGTCCTACTTTGCGGGCAGCTTCAATGTTGCTACTACTTTTTACATTTGTTTTAATTTCTGGGCTCAAGGTCGATGCGGATATTAAGGTTTTTAAGTTGTCATCAGATATTATTTGGGCGTAAATATTTTTATTTGTACGAAAAACACTTAGACGAACTGCCTTTTGTTTTAAAATTTTTTTACGAGCCTTTATGGCTCTTCTTATCCTTGGTTTGTTATTTATCATTATTTTTTCTTAGCCTCTTTTCTAATAATATGTTCGTCAGAATATTTTATGCCTTTGCCTTTATAGGGCTCTGGTGGGCGATAAGATCTTATGTCTGCTGCCACCTGACCTACTTGCTGTTTATCACAACCTTTTATTAATATTTCTGTGTTACTTGGGGTTTCAACTGTTATGCCATCTGGTATTGCATGATTAACTGGATGTGAAAAACCCAAACTCAAACCTAAAATATTTCCTTTAATTTGGGCTCTATAACCCACACCTACAAGTTGCAATTTTTTTTCAAAACCTATGGATGATCCCACCAAACAGTTGTTTAGAAGTGCTCTCATAGTGCCTGAGAGTGCATTTGTTTCTTTGTCATCTTTTAGGGTTTTTACCGTAAGAATCCCATCATCAAGACTTGCTTTAATTGCAGGATGTAATTCTAAACTCATTTTTCCGCTCTTACCTACAAAAGAGACATTATTGTCTTTTATTGACACCTCCACATCTTGTGGAATTTTTATAGGTTTTTTAGCAATTCTTGACATTTTTATTGATCCTTTTTAACTAACATTACAAATAATTTCACCACCCAATCCCATTTTTACGGCCTCTTTATCGGTCTTTATTCCTTGTGAAGTTGAAATAATTGATGCCCCTAAGCCACCTTGAACTTTTGGCAACTCGTCCTTATTTTTAAAAATTCTTAAACCTGGGCGACTTACCTTGTCTATTTTACTTATCACAGGATTACCTTCAAAATATTTTAACTTTATTTTGATTGTTTTTTTGACGCCATTTTCTTCTACTATATGACCCTCAATAAAACCACATTCCTCTAAAGCTTTAATGATTGATAATTTAAATTTTGAAGATGGACAATTTACAATTAATTTGTTTGCTTTTTGGCCGTTACGAACTCTTGTTATCATATCTGCTATTGGGTCTGACATACTCATATTATATTTACCTTTTTATGTTTTTATTACCAACTCGCCTTGGTTAAGCCCGGAACATTGCCTAACATAGCATGTTCGCGAAGTTTATTACGACTCAACCCAAATTTACGATAAAAACCATGGGGACGACCAGTTAAATTACATCTATTTCTGCCTCTAACCACACTGGAATCTCTCGGTAATTTTGAAAGAGCGGACATAGCTTTTATTTTATCTTCATATTGAGTGTCTGGATTTTTAATATTTTTTTTCAAATCTGCTCTTTTTTTGGCAAATATTTTCACCAATTTAGTTCGTTTAATCTCCCTTTGAATCATAGATTGTTTTGCCATAATTTTATACTCCTCTCAATGGAAAATTAAAAGATTTTAATAAAAATCTTGCCTCGTCATCTGTTTTTGCTGTGGTTGTTATTGTAATATTCATACCTCTCAGAGCATCGATTTTATCATAGTCAATTTCTGGAAATATTATTTGTTCTTTTATTCCCATACTATAATTACCTCTACCATCGAATGATTTTGAATTTAACCCACGAAAATCTCTAATTCTTGGTATTGAAATATTTATCAGCCTATCTAAAAATTCATACATTCGGTGACGGCGGAGAGTTACTTTTACACCAATCGGATAGTTATCTCTAATTTTAAAACCGGCTATGGATTTGCGAGCTTTGGTAACTATTGGTTTTTGTCCGCTTATTTGCTCTAAATCCTTAACTGCATTCGGTACAACTTTTTTATCCACTACGGCTTCACCGAGACCTATATTAAGTGTTACTTTATTGATATATGGCACCTCCATGGCTGTTTTATAGCCAAATTCTTTTTTTTGTGCTTTTATAATATCTTTTTGATATAGCTCTTGTAGTCTGCTTTTCATTTATATGTCCTGTTATGTATCGACAACTTCGTTATCTGATTTAAAAAAACGCACTTTTTTGCCGTCTTCTAATTTTTTTATACCAACTCTATCTCCCGCTTTTTTTGTTGCATTATAGAGCATCACATTGGAAATATGAAGTGAAGATTCTTTTTCAATTATGCCACCTTGTGAGTTGGTTGCAGGGTTGCCTTTGGTATGTTTTTTTACCATCTTAGCTCCTTCAACAAAGACTCTATCATTATTTATTTTAGTAACCTTACCAATCTTGCCTTTATCCTTGCCAGATATTAGTATCACCTCATCGCTTAACTTTATTCTTTTCATAGTTATTATAACACCTCAGGGGCTAATGATATAATCTTCATAAACTTATCAGATCGTAACTCACGAGTTACAGGTCCGAATATTCTGGTTCCTACTGGCTCTAATTTTGCATTGAGGATTACAGCGGCATTGGTATCAAATTTGATTTTTGAGCCATCTGGACGGCGGACACCTGATTTTGTGCGAACAACAATGGCATTATAAACATCGCCTTTTTTTGTTTTTCCGCGAGGGATGGCATCTTTTATACTAACTTTTATGACATCTCCTATGGCAGCATACCTTCTTTTTGAGCCACCTAACACCTTGATGCACTGGACTAATTTTGCACCAGAGTTATCGGCTACTTGTAATTTTGACTGCATCTGTATCATTGTTCCTGACCCTTTGAATTATCGCTTATAACCTTGCTTAACTTCCATGATTTAGTTTTTGAAATAGGAGCACATTCCTCTATTAAAACTGTGTCACCGACTTGACAAACATTCAATTCATCATGAACATGAATCTTATTGGATTTTTTAATATATTTTCCATACACAGGATGTTTTATTTTTCTCTCTACCAGAACTGTGGCAGATTTTTGCATCTTATCGCTTGTGACAGTTCCGAGTGTTTTTCTCGTTAATTTATTTTCTGATGTTGTCGTCATATATTTTAAACCTTTTTACTGTTTTGATTAAGCACTGTTTTAATGCGAGCAATTGTTTTGCGAACCTTTTTAAACTCTGATGGTTTAGGGCTTTGCTGAACTCCTCTTTGCATTCTTAAATTAAACTGCTCCTTATAAAGAGATTTTAATTCGCCTTGCAATTCTTGATCGTTTTTTTCTCTGATGTCTGCTATTTTCATTACATTATAACCCTGTTAACAAAATTAGTTTGCACCGGCAATTTAGCTGCTGCCAAAGTGAAAGCTTTACGGGCAATGTCTTCGTTCACACCTTCCATTTCATATAACATTTTACCAGGTTGTATCTTTGCCACCCAGTATTCAACATTTCCTTTGCCCTTGCCCATTCTAACTTCAATTGGTTTTTTGGTTATGGGAGTATCTGGGAATATTCTTATCCAAACTTTTCCTCCTCTTTTTATGTATCTTGTCATAGCACGACGAGCAGCTTCAATCTGTCTTGCGGTAATTCTACCACGAGTTGTAGCCTTTAAACCATACTCACCAAAACTTACTTTGTTGGCATTTTGTGAGAGACCACGATTGCGACCTTTTTGCTGTTTTTTATATTTTGTTTTTTTTGGTTGTAACATTTTATTTGCCTTTTAAACCCTTTAAACTTTTTGTTTTTTCTTCTAAGTTAAATACTTCACCCTTGCATATCCATACTTTTACCCCAATTATTCCATAGGTGGTAGCAGCCGATGCTGTGCCATAGTCTATGTCTGATCTTAGGGTATGAAGTGGCACTCTACCTTCAAGATACCATTCCGTTCTTGCTATTTCTGCACCATTTAATCTTCCTCCGACTGATACTTTGATTCCCTTTGCACCCAGCCTCATACAGTTGGTAACTGATCTTTTCATGGCACGTCGAAACATTATTCGTCTCTCTAACTGAGAGGCTATATTTTGTGCAACCAAAGATGCCTCAATTTCAGGTTTACGAATTTCGCTAATATTTAATTTAATTGTTCTTATATCTACTCCACTGTGTTTAGCTATTTGTAATCTTAATCTTTCAATATCTTCGCCTTTTTTTCCAATAACTATACCAGGTTTTGCTGTGGCTATAATAACTTGTAAATTTTTTGCTGTTCTTTCAATATATACATTGCTTACCGAGGCATTTTTTAATTTAGAAAAAATATAGTCTCTAATTAGCAAATCTTGATTCAAAAATTTTGCATAGTTACGATTGTCTGCATACCAAACTGAATTCCAACTCTTGGCTATCTTTAATCTGATTCCTATTGGATTTACTTTTTGTCCCATATTATTATATCCTTAATCTTTTTGCACAACAGTCACAGATAGATGTGATGTTCTTTTTAAAATTTTATTCCCACGACCTTTCGCACGAGGACGCATTCTTTTCATTGTCGGACCCTCGTTGACAAAAATAGTCTCCACAACCAACTCATCTATGTCAGCTCCTTCATTATGCTCAGCATTAGCTATGGCAGAATTTAGTGTTTTTTTAACTAAAACTGCAGATTTTTTATTACTAAAACCTAAAATATTTAAAGCACTTTCTACTGTTTTACCGCGAACTTGATCAGCCACTAATCTCATTTTTTGAGCCGATATTCTTGCATGCCTGTATATTGCTGTTGCTTTTATCATGTTTATAAACTCACTATTTATTTTACTTTTTTATCAATTATATGACCACGAAATGTGCGGGTTAGCACAAATTCACCTAATTTATGTCCTACCATGTTTTCATTAACAAAAACAGGGACATGTTGTTTTCCATTGTGAATGGCAAATGTAAAGCCTACCATATCTGGCAAAACCATTGATCGTCTTGACCATGTTTTAATTGGTTTTTTGCTATTTTCACTTTTTGCTTTATTTATTTGCTTCAATAACGAAGCATCAATAAACGGACCTTTTCTTAATGATCTTGGCATTGTTTAGTTCCTTTTTTGTCTGTGACGAACAATCAATCTATCTGTTCGTTTATTAGTTCTTGTTTTAAAGCCTTTGGCAGGTTGTCCCCAAGGTGACACTGGGTGCCTACCACCTGATGTTTTACCTTCACCACCGCCATGGGGGTGATCTACTGGGTTCATCACAACTCCTCGCACAGTCGGACGCACTCCACGCCATCTTGATGCACCAGCTTTTCCTAATTTACGCAAAGAATGCTCGCCGTTGCTAACCTCGCCTATCGTAGCCTTGCAATGACTTAGGACTTTTCTCATCTCACCTGAACGCAAGCGGATAGTTGCATATTGTCCTTCTCTGGCAACAAGTTGTACACTCGTGCCAGCACTTCTTGCTATCTGTGCTCCCTTGCCTTTTTTTAATTCTACACAATGAATTGTGCTACCTACGGGAATATTTATAAGTGGCAAGCAGTTACCTACTTTGATGGCAGATTCTGTGCCTGAACTTATAATATCTCCTGGTTTGAGATTTTTTGGAGCAATAATATAGGACTTCTCACCGTCTTTATAAAAAATCAAAGCTATATGGGATGATCTGTTAGGATCGTATTCTATATTTCGGACAACACCTTCAATTTTTTCTTTATTTCTTTTGAAATCTATTATTCTGTAATGTTGTTTGTGCCCACCACCCTTATGTCTGGTAGTAATTCTGCCCTTGTTATTACGACCGCCTGTTTTTGTTTTTTTACACATCAAAGGTTTGTGACCTCCTCCTTTATGCAGGCCATCTGTTTTTATGCTGACGACGAATCGTCTGCCAGGTGATGTTGGTTTTGCTTTTATAATTGCCATAATATTATTGATCCACTAATTTAATATCATCACCTTCTTTTAGGCGAATAATTGCTTTTTTCCAATCCGATCTTTTACCTATGATGCGGTTGAATAATTTCTTTTTTCCTTTGACGTTGATGGTGCGAACAGATAACACAGATACCTCAAAAATCTCTTCAATTGCTTTTCTAATCTGTTTTTTATTGGCATCTTTTTGGACTTTAAATATGTGTTGGTTGTGCTTATCAGCAACTGTTGTGCTTTTTTCTGTAACCTGTGGAGACAAAATTATTCTGTATGAGTTCATTATGATTCCAACCTTTTTTCTAATAATTTGATAGCATCTTTCTCTATTATTATGTTTTCAGCATAGACCAAATCAACAGGGTTTATGGCAGAAACATCGATGCAACTAATCTTTGGAATATTACGAATTCCCAAATATAAATTTGAGTCAATTTCTGATTGTATAAGTAATATTTTTTTATCTGTGTCAGTTATTATTTTTTTTAACATTTCTTGGGCTATTTTTGTTTTTGGTTCTTTTATACTCAAAACATTTACGACATTAAATCTTTTTTGTTTTATGAGTTCTGATAAAATTGATTTTATGGCAACTTTATAGGCTTTTTTATTTACTTTTTTGTTGTATATTTTACTTTTAGCAGCAAACGTAACCCCGCCTGTTCTGAATAATGGGCTTCGTATTGTGCCAGCTCTGGCACGACCTGTACCTTTTTGACGCCAAGGCTTAGCACCACCTCCTGATACAGCACTACGATTTTTTTGAGCTCTTGTGCCTGATCTTTGATTGGTAAGATAACTTGTAACTACTTGATGGATGAGTGCTTCATTATACTTGCATCCAAAAATATCGTCTGATATTTTTATTTTTGAATCTTCGTTTATTACTTTTATATCCATTTTATTAAGTCTCCTTTTTATCTGTGGTTGGAGAGACAAATTGTGACTTAACTGATGGTTTTATTATCACATGGGAGGATTTAGCACCTGGAATCGCACCCTTGATTGCGATAAGATTCTTAGATTTATCTACTGATATTATTTCAAGATTTTGAGTTGTGCAGTTTTCATGCCCCATGTGTCCTGCCATTTTTTTGCCTTTGAATACTCTGCCTGGTTCTTGGCATTGACCTATTGAACCTGGGGCTCTATGTGACAATGAGTTGCCATGGGTTGCATCCTGCATTTGGAAGTTGTGTCTTTTTACTACTCCTGCAAAACCCTTACCTTTGCTTACACCCCTAACATCAACCTTTTGTCCTTTGGAGAAAATATCAATATCTATCACTGCTCCTACTTTATAATCATTTTTTGTGATGTCATCCAACCTAAATTCACAATTATAATTACCAGCATCAATTTTTGCTTTGGCAAAATGACCTATCATAGGTTTTGACAATCTTGATGTTTTTTTGGTGCCAGTTGTAATTTGGATAGCACTATAATTGTCTTGCTCTATTGTTTTTATTTGGCTTATTCGATTGGGAGTTGCATAGACTAATGTTACAGGGATAGATAATCCATCCTCCGTAAAAAACCTACTCATTCCAATTTTTGTCCCTACTAACCCTATTGACATTTTATAACCTTAAAGTAAAATAATTAGTTATTCTATTAAATCGTAACTAATCAAAAAAAACACGATATTTTAACATAAAAAAAATGAACATGCAAATTAATTTATATTTATTTGCACATCTACCCCTGCTGCAACCTTTAGAGTCTGCAATGAATCCATAGTTTTAGTAGTTGGATCAACTATATCCATCAGTCTTTTATGGGTTCTTATCTCATATTGATCTCTTGCATCTTTATTCACATGTGGCGATGTAAGAACAGTCCATCGCTCTTTTTTAGTGGGCAAGGGTATAGGGCCTTGCACTCTTGCACCTGTTCTTTTTGCTGTATCCACTATTTCTTTGGCTGATTTATCAATCAACTTATGATCAAATGATTTTAGATGAATGCGAATTATTTGTTTTTTAGTTGCCATTTTATTATTCAATTATTTTTGAAACAACACCTGCCCCTACTGTTCTGCCACCTTCTCTGATGGCAAACCGCAGTCCTTCTTCCATCGCAATTGGTGCTATGAGAGTTACTTGTAATTTGACATTATCACCTGGCATCACCATCTGGGTGCCTTTTGGTAATGTACACGAGCCTGTAACATCTGTTGTTCTGAAATAAAATTGTGGTCTATATCCTTCTAAAAAGGCCGTGTGTCTGCCACCTTCGTCTTTTGAGAGGATATATACTTCGGCATCAAATTTGGTATGAGGGTTGATAGTGCCTGGATGACATAAGATTTGTCCGCGCTCTACCTCTTCTCTTTTTGTGCCACGTAATAGAACACCTACATTATCACCTGCTTCACCTTGGTCAAGTAGTTTTCTAAACATCTCAACTCCGGTAACTGTGGTTTTGGCTGTGTCTTTGATTCCTACTATCTCTATCTCTTCGCCTACTTTGACGATTCCCCTCTCTATGCGTCCTGTTACCACTGTTCCACGGCCTGAGATAGAGAATACATCTTCAATTGGCATTAAAAAGGGTTTGTCAACAGGGCGTTCTGGTTGGGGGATGTATGAATCAAGAGCTTCAATTAGTTTTTTGATTGATGGGATTCCTATATCTGTGGTGTCTCCTTCTAAGGCTTTAAGTGCAGAGCCGATAATGATAGGAGTATCGTCTCCTGGGAATTCATATGAATCCAATAACTCTCTTATTTCCATCTCTACCAACTCTAAGAGCTCATCATCATCAACTTGGTCGGCTTTATTCATATACACCACTATATATGGCACACCTACTTGACGGGCTAATAAGATATGTTCGCGGGTTTGAGGCATAGGACCATCGGCGGCTGACACTACCAAAATAGCACCGTCCATCTGGGCGGCACCTGTTATCATATTTTTAACATAATCAGCATGTCCTGGACAATCTACATGAGCATAGTGACGATTGACACTCTCATACTCTACATGAGCTGTGGCGATGGTGATTCCACGGGCTCGCTCTTCAGGAGCATTGTCGATTTGATCATAGGCTTTAAATTCGCCTCCACCCATCTCATCAGCTTGCACTTTGGTAAGTGCTGCGGTAAGAGTTGTTTTACCGTGATCAACATGACCTATGGTGCCAACATTGACATGAGGTTTAGTTCGCTCAAATTTTTCTTTTGCCATTTTAGTTTACCTTTTGTTGTGTTGCATTAACAAAATTAGAAGTTTAACAAGTTTTGTTGTTATTAGACTTCTAATTTTGTTAATTA
>QNFE01000006.1 GCA_003645455.1 Gammaproteobacteria bacterium
ACCAAAAAATGGACTGTTTTCAAACGTGCTCATGTTGATTTGGTTGACAAAGCAAAACTGTTTAAGTAATATTTTTTAATTTTACTTTTAACGAAAAAACCCGCTTTTTAAGCGGGTTTTTTTATCCCACAATCAAAAAAAACCCCCGTCATTGCGAGCGTTAGCGTGGCAATCTCATCGTGTGGGCACTCAGCCTGTAACAAAGAGCATATCTACAACCCAATGAGATAACCACGGCGGTTTATTGTCCCGTGTTCCTCTTTTTTTACCCGTCCGCCTCGTTATGACGGACTCCCCGTCATTGCGAGGAACGAAGCAATCTCTACTTGGCGTGCAGATAACAACAAGAGACTGCCACGTTTCGCCACGCTCGCTCGCAGTGACGGATTCTTTTAAAGAGACTGCCAGCGGATTCTCGTCATCACGAGGAGCGGTAGCGACAAAGTGATCTCTTGATAGTGTCCGTTTGCCATTAGGAGATTGCCACATTTCGCCACGCTCACTCGCAATGACGGGGGTTATTTTTTGAGCTTGTTTTCGCTCTACGAGATTAGTTATTTCACAGTCTCTGGACGATGGGAATGCATACAGAATTTATGGGCGGTTTATTTCCAAATCTTGGCAGATTTTATAACATAAAAATTCTTTGATTTCATTGTGTCGTGGAATTGCCGATATTTTGTTGTTGGTTGTGTTTTGCCATATAGAATGTCTGCTACCTTATCTCAATAAAACCTATTTCATGACATAGGTTGTGTAGGTCATTAAAATAGCAGGATAGATGCCGAGGGCTAATATTATCAAAGCATTGATCGTGATCGTAGCTTTCATCAAAAAGTTCGTATTTTTGTTAAGCTGTGGTGGGTTTTGGTTTTTATCAAAATACATATATTTTATAACTCGTAGATAATAAAAAGCACCGATTACCGAGGTTATGACGGCTATGATGGCAAGATAACTATATCCTGCATCAATGATGGCGTGCAAAACGGCAAGTTTGGCATAGAATCCTACGGTCGGTGGCACTCCTATCAAAGAAAATAGGGCAATTAACATTAAAAAAGCAAACCATGGGTGGGTTTTGTTAAGCTCTTTGAGATCTTCCAAGTTTTCACATTGTTTATTGTCGTGGCTTAAAAATAAAATAATCCCAAAAATTACAGTCGTTGTGATGGCATAGGTTATAACATAAAAAACTGCGGCACTATATCCTATGTTGGTGCCTGCTAACAATCCGAGCATTATAAAGCCTGCATGAGATATAGCGGAATATGCCAACATTCTTTTTAGGTTGTGCTGGGCAATAGCAACTATATTGCCTAGGACTAATGATAATATGCTTAATACAATTAAAACCTGTGCCCACTGGATATGGAGAGTTATAAAACCTTCGGTTAATAATCGCAAAAATATGGCAAAAACTGCAACTTTGGGGGCAGTGGCTATATAGGTGGTAACAGGGGTAGGTGAGCCCTCATACACATCTGGCAACCACATATGAAAAGGCACAGCACCGAGCTTGAATCCAAGTCCTGAGATGATAAATATTAAAGCAAGAATAGATAGTTTATCTGGTTGGTTTTCAATAAAAAATGCACCTATTTGGGTTATATTGAGTGTGCCTGTGATGCCATAAATTAGCGACATACCATATAACAACAACCCTGAGGCAAGAGCCCCTAAGACAAAATATTTTATGGCAGATTCGGCGGCAGTTTTACTTTTGTTTTGCAAGGCAACCATCGCATATAAAGACAAGGACAATAACTCTAAACCCAGATAAATATTTAACATGTTAGCGGATGAGATCATAATCATCATGCCAAGCAATGCAAACAAAGATAGGGTAAGAAATTCTCCATTTAACATTTTTTGTTCTTTTAAATAATTTTTGGAGTATATTAGAGTGAATAGGACAGAAATTACCACGATCACTTTCAAAAGAGCACTGAGGTTGTCCGAGATAAAACTACCATAAAAAATGATTTGTTTTGATTGAGGGACAAGCAATATTATGGCCGATAGGGTAAAAATCAAACTACTTATGGTTAAATAATAAGTGATGTTTTTATCTTTTAGAAACAAATCAATTACAAGCACTAAGATAGTGCAGGTCAATAAAACTATTTCAGGTCCAATTGTAATATATTCTATCATATTTATTTTATTTTTGAGATACTTATATGTTGTAATAAATTATCCGTTGTTGCATGCATAACACGAGTTAAAATATC
This sequence comes from Gammaproteobacteria bacterium, assembly GCA_003645455.1. Classification (GTDB taxonomy): domain Bacteria; phylum Pseudomonadota; class Gammaproteobacteria; order QNFE01; family QNFE01; genus QNFE01. Next base: position 2,235 of record QNFE01000006.1, read on the forward strand.
AGGATACACACCGATAATTAAAATGAATAATGCTAAGGATGCTAAAACTAATAATTCTCGTTTGTTGATATCCTTTAAAGAGGTTACATTTTCATTCTTAACCTCTCCATAAAAAACTCTTTTTACCATCCACAGAGTATAGGCAGCTCCGATTATCAAGGTGGTAGCTGCTAACACTGCATACCAAAAATTGGCTTTGATACTGGCAAGAATGACCATAAATTCACCAACAAAACCAGAGGTGCCGGGCAACCCTGCATTCGCCATTGCAAAAAACACGACAAAAGCCCCAAAAATCGGCATTGTATTGATAACTCCGCCATAATCGGCGATTTTACGCGAGTGCATTCTATCATACAACACTCCCACGGACAAAAACATCGCAGCTGATATGAAACCGTGTGATATCATCTGCACCATAGCCCCCTCAATCCCCAAAGCTGCTCCTGCTATATCTTGGTTGTTGATAATCGCAAAACTTATAAAAATTCCCAAAGTTACAAAACCCATATGAGAAATAGATGAGTAAGCGATAAGTTTTTTCATATCATGTTGTGCCAAAGCGACAAAGCCGATATAAACCACAGCAATAAGTGACAAGGTTATAACAAATAAATCAAGTTGTGAGGCGGCATCAGGGGTTATGGGTAGGCTAAACCTTAAAAAACCATAGGTTCCCATTTTTAACATGATGGCGGCGAGGATTGCAGAGCCTCCGGTTGGAGCCTCTACATGAGCATCTGGCAACCAAGTATGCACAGGCCACATCGGAACTTTTACCGCAAAAGCGATTAAAAATGCCAAAAATATTAAAATTTGTTCAGTGTTATTTAATTTTAAACTATGAAAGTCTAAGATAGCAAAGCTTGAAGCCATATTTCCCATATATATTAGAGCTATCAGCATAAAAACAGAACCAAGAAAGGTGTATAAAAAGAATTTTATTGTGGCATAAACACGATTTTTACCGCCCCAGATTCCTATAATCAAAAACATCGGGATTAACATTGCCTCCCAAAATACATAAAACACGATGGAATCCAAAGCACAAAAAACACCAATCATCAAGCCTTCCATAATTAAAAAGGCTGCCATATATTGTGAAGTTTTATAGGTTATTGTCTGCCAACTGGCGATAATCACCAATAGAGTGGTAATGGTCGTTAAGATAATAAGGGGCATTGAAAATCCATCAATGCCAAGCGAGTATCTGATATTAAAAACTGATAACCATTGATAGTTTTCAGAAAACTGCATCAAGGCTGTGCTAGTGTCAAATTCAATGTATAACGGCAAGGATAAAATAAGAGTCAAAAGCGCAAAAAATAGCGATAGTTTTTTTGCCAGATTTGAATCCAGCATCAAAACTATGACTCCTCCCACAATAGGCAACAGTATAAGAGTTGTTAAAATTGGCCAGTCTGTTATCATCTATAAACCTTTTAAAAATTGATTAAAAAAATTGATAAAACTATCAACCCCACAATCATCACCAAAGCATAACTATAAATAAATCCTGTCTGCATTTTTTTACCCACGATGCTTATTTTTTGCACCAAGAGCGCCGAACCATTTACTATCCAGCCGTCAATAATTGTTTTATCACCTGTTTTTGATAAAAAGCTACCAAGATAAATGGAGGCTTTGGCAAAAATTATTTTATACAATTCATCAATGCCATATTTGTATTGCAAGATTTTAATTAAAATTGATAATCTTTTGCCCAAAATATCAGCTACAAAAGGATATTTTAAATAAATCAAGCCCGATATTAAAATTCCAGATAGGGCAAGATAAAGAACGGGTGAATAAAAACTATGGACAATAAAATTAAATACGCCATTATAATTTTGTCCCATTTGCCCCAAAACATCATGTGCTGGCAAGACAAAGATTTCTGTTTTGAGTAAATCTCCAAAAAGAAAAGGCTCAATCGTAATTGCACCTATAATAACAGATGGGATTGCCAATAAAATCAAAGGAATAGTTATAATAGGAGAACATTCTTTTAGATGAGATTTTGTTTTATTGCCCATCCTAGGTTTTTGATGAAAAACTAGAAAGAGCATCCTGAAACTATAAAGTGATGTTATTAAAACTCCTATCAATACCGCAACATATGCATATGTTGAGCCAAAAATATTTGAGTGGGCGACAGCTTCAATAATGGCATCTTTGGAGAAAAATCCTGAAAATCCAGGAAAGCCGATTAAGGCTAATGTTCCTATTAGTGAGACCCAATAGGTGATAGGCATATATTTTTTTAAACCTCCCATTTTTTTAATATCTTGGATATGATGCATAGCTATGATAACCGAGCCTGCTGATAAAAATAATAAAGCTTTAAAAAAAGCATGAGTCATCAGGTGAAATAGAGCAGCAGAGTAGGCAGACGCCCCCAAAGCTACCGTCATATAACCTAGTTGTGATAGGGTAGAGTAAGCGACAACTCGTTTTATATCATCCTGTACCAAACCTATAAAACCCATAAACAAAGCCGTAGTTGCTCCTATTATCATTATAAAAGATAGGGTGAATTCGCTCAGTTCAAACAAAGGAGACATTCTAGCTACCATAAAAATACCGGCTGTAACCATTGTGGCGGCATGGATTAAAGCGGATATGGGAGTAGGACCCTCCATGGAATCTGGTAGCCATACATGTAGTGGCACTTGGGCTGATTTACCCATGGCTCCTATGAATAACAACATGCAAATCAAAGTGATGAGAGGAATATCATAACCTAATAAATTCAATTGAATCCTATCAAGGTCAGATGATACATCAAAAACTTGTCCGTAATGTAGCGAGCCACTATAGGCTACAATTAAAGCAATTCCGAGTATAAAACCGAAGTCTCCTACTCTATTTACCAAAAATGCTTTAAGGTTGGCATAGATGGCGGTTTCTTTTTTATACCAAAAACCTATCAATAAATAAGATACCAAACCTACCGCCTCCCAGCCTAAAAACAATTGCATAAAATTATTTGCCATAACCAGGGTTAGCATCGCAAAGGTAAATAATGCTATGAAGCTAAAAAAACGAGTATAACCCTCATCGTCCTTCATATATTCTATCGTATAAATATGCACCATCAAGGATACAAATGTAACCACACTCATCATTATGACGGTAAGATTATCAACCAAGAAACCTATTTCAAAAAAGATACCACCTGAATACATCCATTGATATATTGTCTCGTCAAAAGCACCAATGTTATCAAATATGTGAACTTTAAAAACTACCATTGAAAAAATGAATGAGAAAGCCACCGATCCTGTGGCAATCCAATGAGTCGCAGTTTTGCCAATTAATTTGCCAGCAAAACCTGCAATAATGGCTCCAAATAGAGGGGATAAAACTATTATAAGATATATTGATTTCATAGTATTATCATCCTTTTAATCCCGATAATTTTTCAACATTTATAGTTCCATGATTGCGATACAGGATAATAATAATTGCTAAACCAATAGCAGACTCAGCAGCTGCCACAGTTAAAATAAAAAATACAAAAATTTGCCCCGATAAATCATTTAAAAAATGAGAAAAGATGATAAAGTTTAAATTAACTGCCAACAACATAAGTTCAATTGACATCAAAATAATCAGCACATTTTTGCGGTTTAATATAATGCCTGCGATTGAAATAGCAAACAAAACCCCTGATAATATTAGATAATGAATTATATCAACCATCATAGTCCTCCGTTTTCATTTTAACTATTTTTAACCTATCTTTCTTGTGTGATTTAACTTGTTCTGCTGGATTTTGATATTTGTTTTCTTTTGGTTTTTTACGAATAGTTAAACCGATGGCAGCTATTATAGCGACGAGCAAAATTACTCCTGCGATTTCAAATTGTAATAGATATTCGCTATACAACAATGTTCCTAATTGTTTGCTATTTGTGATATTACTACTGATTTCAGGCATTGTTTTTATTTTGATGTTAAAAAATAACAGTATAGTTTGAACCAGCATTATGCCAGCTGACAGTATTGCAAGTGGTAAATGTTGGACGAACCCTTCTTTTAATTCTTTTATATTAAGATTTAACATCATTAAAACGAATAAAAATAGAACCATCACTGCTCCTACATAAACTAAGATTAAAACTAACCCTAAAAATTCTGCTTCTAATAGAATCCAAATTGCAGCTACACTAAAAAAACAAAGAATTAAGTTTAATGCAGAATGTACAGGATTTTTTACCAAAATTACTGCTAAAGCAGATAGGGTGGCTACTAAGGCATAAAAATAAAAAATTATTAGCTCAAAATTCACGATCCCCCCTTTTATTTGTCATATTACTTGCTCTATCATAAGCTATTTGTTTCTCATGTTTGTCACCAATAGATAATAATTTTGCTTTATTTAAAGTTCTATCTTCGTTTTTATCAAAACAATATTCAAACACTCGTGTCTCAACTATAGCATCAACAGGACATGCATCTTGACATATTCCACAAAATATGCATTTAAATAAATCAATTTCATAAGAGCTAGTTCGACGAGATCCATCATCGCGACAATGAGATTCAATGGTAATAGCCACAGCAGGGCAGGATATCTCACATAATTTGCAAGCTATGCATCTCTCCTCACCATTAGGGTAGCGTCTTAGGGCATGCAAACCTCTGAATCTGTTAGATTGGGGAGTTTTTTCTTCTGGGTAAAAAACTGTAATTTTTTTGGCAAAGTAATTTTTGCCAGTAAATCTCATCCCTTGCAGTAATTCCAACAAGGAAAAAGATTTAATAAGTTGCTTTATTTTATTTTTCATATTTTTATGCAAACCAAGGAGGTAGTTTAAAATATATCGCCAAACCTAAGATAAAAAGCCATGCAATTGTAATGGGTAAAAATACCTTCCACCCCAAACGCATTATTTGATCGTATCTATATCGTGGAAATGTTGCTCTAAACCACAGAAACAACAGTAAAAAAAGCGAAGTTTTTGTGAAAAACCAAAATATGCTATCACCAAAACCTGCAATCGGAGACTGCCAACCACCCAAAAACATGACAGATGTCAAAGCCGAGATTAAAATCATATTAGCATATTCTGCCAAGAAAAACAAAGCAAATGCCATCCCTGAATATTCTACATGAAAACCTGCAACAATCTCGGACTCACCTTCTGCCATATCAAATGGTGCACGATTTGTCTCAGCTACCCCTGCAATAAAATAGATAAAAAATAAAGGGAATAGAGGGATAAAAAACCAATGGAACAACCCTCCTGATTGAGCATCTACTATGTCGCCTAGATTCAAAGAACCACTTGCCATTAAAACACCAACCAAGGCAAAACCCATGGCAATTTCATAGGATATTATCTGAGCAGCCGCTCGCATGGCTCCAAGATAAGCATATTTTGAATTAGATGCCCATCCTGCTATTAAAACACCATAAACACCAAGCGAAGTCAAGGCTAAAATATACAACAAACCAGCATCAATATCTGATAGAATCATTGTATCTGAAAATGGAATCACAGCCCATGCTGCAAGAGCTGGTGTTAGGGATAAAACAGGAGCCAAGATGAATAAAAATTTATTTGATTGGGCAGGAAAGATAATCTCTTTTAGCATAAGTTTCACTGTATCGGCGATAGGTTGCAACCAACCGCGCGGACCGACACGATTAGGACCTATTCGCATTTGCATAAAACCAATTATTTTACGCTCTGCAAAAGTTAAGTATGCCACAGCGAGCATCAAAGGCAAAACTATGATAATAATTTTAAAAACAATTATCAATATTGTCTGTATCTCAGGGTAAAACCAGCCCCAAATTGTCATAATAAATTCTATCATATTGATTCTTTAACCCTAATGGTTGTATTATTATTTATCGTAGCATATTTTGCTCCATTGGGCAAAAAAATACAGGAATCTGGAATGCTATCGCTTTGTTGCACCGATGTTATTATTTTTGTATGATCGATGTTATTTGTTGTGATCGATATTTTTTCATCCCTTTTTATTCCGAGTAATTTTGCATCAACTAATGATATAATGAGTTTGTTGTATGAAGCAGCATCATTTGTTTTTTGTAAAGCTAAACTACGGCGAACCATAGGGTGGTTTTGATAGATAGCAAATTCATTTATAACTTCAAAATCATCCACATTATTTTTTATTCCTATTTTTTTTATATCTTTATTGTTAGTGTCATTATTAAGGATTATTTTTTGTTGAATGTCGGTTAAATCATTTTGTATCTCTGGTACGCTTTTATATTTAAAACTATCTAATGATAATTTGTCGGCTAAGGTTAGTAAAATTCTCCAACCTTCTTGGGAATATTTATATGGTTTAATATTTTGTTGATATTTTTGCAAAGTATTGCAGCAGTTTACCATGCTACCTGATGATTCAAAAGTTGTAGCAAGAGGTAAAATTAAATCAGCATATTCTTGCCATATTTGAGATGAATATGGGTTAATAACTATGACAAATTTTGCTAAACTGGCAGCTTTTTGGATTTTATCAGAGTTTATATCATACTCCGAATCAAAATTATAAAGAATCAGCACATCCAAATTGCTTTTTAGTATTTGTTCGCTATTTTTGCCTAAGTTATCGCTGTAATAGGGGATAGCACCGTATAATTTAGCACCCAAAGAGTTGGCATATTCAGGAACTATTGCAAAAATACTATTGCTTGCTTGTGATATTAAATCACATAACGTTTTTATTGCAGTGTAGTCCGGTAAAAGTTTTGCCTGTATGCCAAGCATAACAACAGATTTTTGAGCCGTTGATAATTGTAAAGCTATATTTTTATGCTCTTTTGTGCTTACAATGTCATCCAAATTTATAGCTATTTTTTGAGGTTTAATCTTTAATATCTCTTTTAAAATTGCTTTTAATTCAAAAATTGTATTAGATGGCTTGCAACCTATTTGCTCGACAAGAGGGTAGTTAAAATCATATAAGCGGTTTGAAATACTGCTTATTTTTGCTCCATTTTTGTAGGCTGTAAAAACTCGATGATTTAACATTGGCACATCTTTGCGTAAATTAGAACAAACATGAATAACACTATCACACTGCTCTAATTGTTTTAAATCTAATCCCAACCAATTAGTGTTTTTTTGCTTTGTGTTGTCACTGAAGTCTTTTTGTAATAGACGGTAATCTATGTTATTGCAACCAAAACTCCTTATTATCTTTGACAATAAAAAAATTTCTTCGTTAGAGCTGTTGCCACCTATCAAACAGCCGATATTAGATGATTTTGCTTGTTTTAATTTTTCTGCCATTTTTGCAAGAGAATCACCCCAAGAGGTGTTATGCCAACTCTTATCTTTTTTGATAATAGGGTTTGATAATCTATCTTGAGAATATTGTCCCAAAAACCCAAACCTATCACGGTCTGATAACCACATCTCATTTATATCGTTATTTTCTCTTGGCAAGACTCTTATTATTTTATTGTTTTTTATATGTAAGTTGGCATTTGAACCCAGACAATCAAACGGCATAATAGCAGGTTTTTTTATAACCTCCCAAGCTCGCGCTTGAAATTGTGATGGTTTTGAGGTTAACGATCCTACCGGACATAAATCAATAATATTACCAGACAACTCCGAGTCCACATTTTTATTGATATAGGTTGATATTTCAATTGTATTAGCACGACCTATGCCACCGAGTTCTCTGTGTCCTGATATTTCTTCACCAAAACGCACACAACGGGTACACATTATGCAGCGGTTAAAATTTGTGGCAACCAATGGACCTATATCAGATGATAGATTAACTAATTTGTCTTCTTTAAAAATTGAGTCTGTTTTACCATAAGAAAAAGCATTATCCTGCAAAGAGCACTCGCCACCTTGATCACAAATAGGGCAATCTAATGGATGGTTGATCAATAAAAACTCCATTACAGCTTTTTGTGATGCAACAACCTTATCAGATTTAGTTTGAACCACCATATTATCAGATGCTTGTGTCGCACAAGAGGGCATAAGTTTTGGTGCGCCCTCTATCTCTACCAAGCACATCCGACATGAGGCAGCGGTAGAGAGTTTTTTATGATAACAGAATCTGGGGATTTCTATACCATTATCATCTGCTACATCAATTATTTTATCGCCGACATTGCAACAGATTTTTTTATCATTAATTGTTATGTTAATTTTATTATCGTTTGTTATCATAATCTTATAGCATTTTGCATAATTATATCTTTGAAGTTATTTTTTTCGTTATAAGTCCAATTTATTAAATCTAATTTTTGCATACCAAATTTTCTCACAAAATTGTTTGAGACTTTTGCATAAATCAAGCACAATTTATAAAATACATAAAATGCACCTTTTCATAGCAAAAATTCGTCAAAGGGAATTACCATATTCCTCATTTTTGCTATGAAAATGCACTATTTTTTGCATTCTCTAAACAGCACTTGATTTATGCAAAGGTCTCAATTTGTATTTTTGCTAATTCATCAAAGCTATACTTGTTGTTAAATAAAATAAATACATCAATATCGCCACCTTTTTTGTCGTCAACAGCACGCGAGCCAAAAAGATAAATTTTATCATTATTTTTAATGCAATTATGAAAAAATTGCTGCATTTTATCGGTTATTCTCATTTTTTTTATTTTATGTAAGATAAAAACTCACTATAAAAATGCTTTAAAAAACTTTGCACTGGCATTGCCGCTGCCTCACCAAGTGCACAAATTGTGTTGCCTTCAATGTTATCAGCGATTCTGGTTAAATTTTTTAAATCTTGTTCTGTGCCATCGCCTGCCACTATTTTATTTAAAACCTGCTTCAACCAGCCGGTACCTTCACGACAGGGCGTGCATTGTCCGCAGGATTCGTGACTATAAAAACGTGATAATCTTTGTAAAACTTTGACCATATCCGTGGTTTCATCCATAACAATTACAGCCCCTGATCCCAAATAAGAACCAATGGATGCGATTGAGTCATAATCCATCTTAGCTTTCATCATTATATCAGCAGGCACAACCGGTACAGACGAGCCACCTGGAATTACGGCTTTGAGTTTTTTGCCGCCTTTCATCCCACCTGCCATTTTTAATAATTCGCTAAATGGTGTGCCAAGCGGCACCTCATAATTACCGGGTTTATTGATGTGTCCGGAGACTGAAAAAAGTTTTTCACCGCCTGCATTTTTCACCCCTAAATCTGCAAACCATCCGCTGCCTTCTCTTATAATAGCAGGCACAGAGGCAAGAGTTTCGGTATTGTTTATCGTGGTGGGTTTGCCATATAAGCCGTATCCTGCGGGGAAAGGTGGTTTGAATCTTGGTTGTCCTTTTTTGCCCTCTAACGATTCAAGCAAGGCAGTCTCTTCGCCACAAATATAGGCTCCAGCACCAAGACTTGCATATAAATCAACATCAATTTTTGATCCTTGAATATCTTTGCCGAGTAATCCATTTTCATAAGCTTCTTTTAAGGCTTGTTCAAATCTCAAATATGGCTCATCACAAAACTCACCACGCAAATAATTATATCCTGTTTTTGCCCCGACAGCAAAACTTGCAATCGCCATGCCCTCCACAACACTATGTGGATTAAAGCGTAAAATATCACGATCCTTACAGGTGCCTGGTTCTGATTCATCACTATTGCAAATCAAATAATTATTATCGCCTTGTGGCATAAAACTCCATTTCAAACCTGTTGAAAATCCAGCACCGCCTCGTCCTCGCAGAGCAGATTTTTTAACCTCATTAATAACTTGCGAAGCTGATAATTCTCCTTTTAAAATTTTGTGCCAAGCCTTATAACCGCCTACTTTAAGATAATTCTCATAGGTATATGGCTTGTCAAAATCTAATGTTGTTAAACAAATTTTATTCATAATATTTATTTTAAATCTGCCAAAATTTTATCTACCTTGTCACGTGTTAAGTTGGTATGATATTTATGATTAACCTGCATCATTGGTGCCCCACAACAGCCTGCCAAACATTCTTCTTCTTCTTTTAAAAAAATACGATTATCATCAGTGTTAGAGCCAATTTTTGTTTTTAATTTTTTCTCGACATATTTGACTATATCATCAGAACCCGATAACATACAAGATATATTAGTGCAGATAGAAATAGTATTAGGGGCAACAGGTTTAGTTTCAAACACAGAATAAAAAGATGCTACCTCATAGACAGCAATTTTATCCATGGATAAATAATCTGCCACCGCATCCATCAACTCCACGGTTAAAAAACCTTTATTTTGCTCTTGCATAATCCGCAAAGCTGCGATCACAGCCGACCGCTGCTTGCCTTTGGGATATTTTGCTATCCATTTGTCAATTTGTCCTTTTGAATTTTCGTTTATCATTTTATTTTTAATTTATTTTTTAATAACCCATAGAGAGTATCATATATTTTTTTATTAGTTTTTTTATGCTCTTTTTTAAAAAAATCTAACAAGAGGAATAATAATTTTTTTTCAGGCGATATTGTAAGTATCATTTTTTTGAATATTTCATCGTTGTTTAAGATTTTTCTAAACACCAGTGTTTCTAATTTTGAAATTTCTTGAAAACTGTTGTCTGCATCAATGTCAAAATTTATCTCTGGCATATCTGGTATGCTTTTTTTCCAATTTTTTAAGTATTTTAAGATTTCACTCCATGTATCAATTTGATACCTTTCAAACAATTTTTCACCATAAAATAAAAAACAATCTAATCCATAGTCTTTGGTTATTTTGTCAATTTCTTCTTGGTAGTATTTTCTATTTTTTTTCAAACAATCGTCAATAAAATAAAAATTAGCCTCAATAATTTTGTTTGGATATTCGCTTTGTAAAATATCAATTTTTCTAATAAAGTTATCTATTTGTCCCTTTTTTTTAGTGCTGTCATGATCATCTCTGACTTTTTGTTCAATAAAAACTATTTTATCTTTTTTTTCAAACAATTGATCTAAACAATATTTTTTTCTGCCATCTGTTTTATAAATTCTTGGCAATGTTGTGTAATCAAAATCATTAAAATAAATTTCGAGAATCTCTTCAAAGGCATCGCCAAATTTTATCTCTGCCGATTGAGTGAGGTTTTGAATGATTTTGCCCTTTGGTTTTGTTGGGCGAAACAATCCTATATATCTATGCGGATGTTCGGCAAATTTGCGAACTAAATCAGCTTTACTTTCTTGAAAAATTCTTTTATTTAGGATATTTATAAATTTATTATAATCCATGGCGACTCCTATATAATTGACGTTTTTCATCCAACAATACTAATTCATTATTGCTTTCATAAAACCAAAACATCCAACCATTGCAACTTGGTGCCTCCTTTATTAAGGCTCCTATTTTATGTATTGAGCCTCTACCGACTCCATTTTTTATGCTACCATCAGACAAAATAACAGCAGAGTGTTTTTTATTTTTTGTATATATTACCTGAGATTCTTGAAGTAAATTTGCTAATAACAACTGCTCCATGCTAACTCTTGGAATTAGTTTTTTGTCAGGTTCGGTTATTCTTAAATGCTGGTAGTTATTCTTATTTATATTGTTTAATCTTGTTTGGCTAATTTTTATATATTCATTTTCTTTTTCTATGCCAACACTCGGACGATTTAGTTTTTTTGCCACAGCACATGTTGTGCCACTGCCTGAAAAAGGGTCTAATACTAAATCTCCCTCACTGCTACTGGATAAAATAACTCTTTTTAATAGTTCTTCTGGTTTTTGGGTTGAATGAGCTTTTTTACCTTGTTTGTTTTTAATTCTTTCATGTCCTGTGCAAAGTGGAATTTGCCAAACAGACGTCATTTGTTTGCCACCATTTAATTGTTTCATAACTTGGTGGTTAAAAGTGTATTTTTTTTGGTTTTCTGATTTCTTTGCCCATATTAAAGTCTCGGTAGCATTAGTGAATCGCACTCCACGAAAATTAGGCATAGGGTTAGTTTTATACCATTGCACATCATTTAAAACCCAAAAACCCAAATCCATCATAATTTTACCAACTCTGAAAATATTATGATAAGAGCCAATCACCCAAATCGTGGCATCGTCCGCCATAACACGACGAGCCGCTTGCAACCAATCATTAGTAAATTTATCATAATCATCGTTTGAGGAAAATTTATCCCAATTATCATTGACACCATCAACACGAGTTAAATTTGGACGATACAAATCTTGTTTTAATTGTAGATTGTATGGCGGATCTGCAAAAATAAGTTTAACAGACTTTTCTGGTATTTTTTGCAACACATCAATACAATCACCATTATAGATACGAAATCCATCACCTATGACATCGTTTTTTGAGAATCTTAATTTTTTTGTATTTTGTGCTAACATGGAATCAGACAACATAATGCACTCCCAATAAAATTTTAAAATATTCTGTTATCTTTCGATTGGAACATTTAATTATATCTGTTTTTGAAAAATCAAACTTTGCAAAATATTGCCTCAAATGTTCGTGGCGGACAAGCGAATTTAAGATAAAATATTTTTTATATTTTTTAAACAAAGAGTCGTTTATAATGACATTACAATTGCCAAGATAATATGGAACATGATGAGAAAAATATTTAAAAACATCAATATAAATATAATAATCTAATTTTTTTCTATCAACAATTATTGTGTTTGCACTGTATTTTCTAACAAAAGTTTGGTTTCTTTTTAGGGCATTTATGTCCCTTATAGTCCAAAATAAAATTGAATCTTGCTGGTATTTTTTTAATTTATTGGGGTATTTTTGGACGTAATTATTTATATAGTCAAAATCATTTATTTTAAATTTTGCACTATTTGATAAATTAAAAGAAAAGTTTAAGATATCATCATAACTTGTGCCTTTATCGTTTTTGACATACATGGCAACAATAATTGGAAACTGCATTGTTTTTGAACTATTAGAAAAAACACCGCTACTAATTACTTCCGCTGTTTTTAATTTATAATTATCAGTAAATTTTTTTAATAACTTGAAGTTTGCTTGTTTGATTAAATATGATAATGGATGTAAAACACAAACAACATCTGCATCTAATTTTTTATAAGAAAGCAAAAATGACATTCCAAGATCACGAGTTTGAATGTCGCTGTCAATACCTGTATTTTGTTGTTTTATGTCGCCTCTTATAATGGATGTTCTGTCGTTATATGGTGGGTTACCAATAACACACAAATTAGTATTGTTTTTTATTTTATAAGATTTTCTTGATACATTTTCTAATGAATTGTGATGAATAAATTCTGTATTTAGTTTTTGTAGTTTTGCTTTTGTGATGGCAGTTCTATCAATATCTGCCCCTATTTGTTTGTAGGAATCATCGTCTCTGAAAAAATTTCCATACCCACAAGAGTTATCCAAAATTGTTGTTTTATTGTTAATTTGCTTGTCTATCATTTGCCATACCAAATCAACATGGGGAGTTTTAGTATAATAACTGCCAAGATTTATTCTGTCTTTATAGTTTAAGTGATTTTGTTGAGTGCAGGTTTTCATCGATCAATCTCGCCAAAAACTATATCTTGGGTGCCGATTATTGCTACTACATCGGCGAGCATATGTCCTTTTGCCATCTCTTCTAAGGCGGATATATGAGCAAATCCCGGAGCTCTGATTTTTAATCTGTATGGTTTGTTTGCCCCATCAGAGTTTAAGTAAATTCCAAACTCGCCCTTGGGGTGTTCGACAGCGACATACACTTCGCCTTTTGGCAAACAATATCCTTCGGTGGCAAGCTTAAAATGTTGAATTAAAGACTCCATATTCTCTTTCATATCATCTCTGGATGGCACTGAATATTTACCATCGGCTATCACAGCACCTTCGTTTTCTCTCAACCAACTAACACATTGTTTGATGATTTTGTTGGATTCTCGCATCTCTTGCATCCGGATTAAATATCTATCATAACTGTCGCCATTTTTGCCAACTGGAATATCAAAATCCATCTTGTCATAAACAGCATAGGGTTGTTTTCTGCGTAAATCCCATTGTATCCCTGAGCCTCGTAACATAGGACCTGTAAAGCCCATCGCATAAGCACGAGCAGGGGAGACGACACCTATATCAACTGTTCTTTGTTTCCAGATTCTGTTGTCCGATAAAAGAGTTTCATAATTGTCAACTTTGCCGATAAATCTATTAGTAAAATCCTCAATAAAATCTAATAGGGTGCCAGTGCGAGCCTCATTTAATGATTTTATGTCTTTTTTAGTTTTAAAGCGAGACTCTTGATATTGGGGCATAAAATTTGGCAAATCCGCCGACACTCCGCCAACCCGATAATAATGGGCGTGTAATCTTGCCCCCGATACTGCCTCATAACAGTCCATTAAATCTTCACGCTCGGCAAAAGCATATAAAAACATGCTCATTGCTCCGACATCAAGTGCATGGGCACCGATCCACAAGAGATGGTTTAAAATTCGGGTTATCTCATCAAACATTACCCTAATATATTGAGCGCGAATAGGTACTTTTAGATTTAACATTTTTTCAACTGCCATCACATAAGCATGTTCGTTTGATAACATTGAGACATAATCAAGCCGATCCATATAGGCAATATTTTGGTTATAAGGTTTTGATTCGACAAGTTTTTCTGTGCCACGATGCAACAGCCCTATATGCGGATCAGCTTTGCGAATTACCTCGCCGTCCATCTCTAGGATAAGGCGCAAAACTCCGTGGGCTGCCGGGTGTTGCGGGCCGAAATTTAATTGTAAGTCTTTAATTTTATTCATAATGAATTTTGGATATTTTTTATAACTCTTGGCACAAGAACTCTTGGTTCGTGAGTTGTTGTCTGATATTTGACTTTTTTGCTGTCATTATCATAAATAATTTCAACCCTACCGCCTGTGGGGAAATCTTTTCGCAAAGGATGTCCTTCAAAACCATAATCAGATAAAATTCGTCTCATATCAGGATGAGAGGTAAAATCTATTCCTAATAAATCAAAAGCCTCGCGTTCAAACCAATTCGCCACACTATATATATCACAAATAGACTTTATAGCAGGTTTTGTATCATCAGATAAATAAACTTTAACTCGTAATCTTAGGTTGTTTTTGTAGGATAATAGGTGAGTTATAACCGCAAATCTATGGTTGGTGTCATTATCATTTTTAATATTATGGCTTGTTGGCAATTCATCATCTAATAGTTCGTGTGTTGTGCCATACAATAAATAGTCAATGCCACATAAATCAATAAGTTGTTCAAAGTTAAATTCGTTCCTTAGAGATAAGATACAATCATAATAATTTTTTTCATCAACTATTAGATTTAACTCGTTGTTTTGAATGTAGATTTTTGATATTTTATCATCAAAATATTCGCTTAATTTTGTTTGTAATTCTTGTTTTTTCATTTATTTTTTTTTGTAGTTTTTAGTGTGGGTTTCTTAGAGATAGTATTGGTTTTTTTTATTTTATTTTGAAGTTGCAAGATGCCAAAAATCAAAGCTTCCGCAGTCGGTGGGCAACCTGGCACATAGATATCAACTGGCACGATTTTATCAACTCCTCGCACCACAGAATAAGAGTGATTATAATAACCGCCACCATTAGCACACGAACCCATTGAAATTACCCATCTAGGTTCTGCCATTTGATCATATACTTTTCGCAAAGCAGGTGCCATTTTATTAGTTAGAGTGCCTGCAACTATCATCACATCAGATTGACGAGGGGAAGGGCGAAATATAATTCCAAAACGATCCAGATCATAACGAGAGGCTCCTGCCTGCATCATCTCTACCGAGCAACAAGCCAAGCCGAATGTCATCGGCCACATCGAGCCTGTTCTTGCCCAGTTAATTAATTTATCAGCAGTTGTTGTGATAAATCCTTGTTCCATTATATTTTCTAATCCCACTCTAATGCTCCTTTTTTCCATTCATAAGCAAAACCTACGGTAAGCAACACCAAAAATATTGCCATAGCGACAAATCCTTGGGTGCCGATTGAATCCAAAACAATCGCCCACGGAAACATAAAAGCGATTTCTAAGTCAAATATAATAAATAAAATTGCCACGAGATAATAACGGACATCAAAACGCATTCGAGAATTACCAAACTCGTCAAAACCGCACTCATAAGGAGAGTTTTTAGCATCATCTGGTTTATGTGGCCCTAACAACAAACCCACAAACAACAGAACAAAACTCAACCCAACACCGAGAGTCAAAAAGATTAAAATTGGTAAATATTCAGCCAGCATCCAAAGAAACCATATTTTGTAAAAAAAAGCAACAATTATAAAACTTTATCTTATAAAAATCAAGCATTCTTTTTTTTTGCTTGTTTGATATTTTTTTGTGTTATAATGGTTCTTTTTTATTTTTTTAAAAAAAGAAATAACAAGAGCAGTTTGATCCGTGCACTTAAAAGAAAAAAAGAGAATCCTGTCATTGCGAGGCGGATGTAAAAAACGATGCAATATCAGGCAATTAACCGCCGTGGCAATCTCTTAGGGTATGCACTAAACCTGTGACAAAACAAAACTCAAAGCAGGGAGAGCGGATAATAACACAAGATTGCCGCAGCGGTTAATTGCCTCATGTTCCTATTACTATTCGTCCGCCTCGCAATGACAGGATTCTCTTTTTTGCTTGGTAGTTGTGTAGAAATTAGTTATTTCACAGCCTTGCAGAATGGGAACGAGCGAACTTAAAAATATGAATATTTATATTGCACTGGGTAGTAATTTAAAAAATCCAGAAAAACAAATCATCAAGGCTTTGCAAGATATAGCAAAAATTAAAGATTTTGCGATGATTGATTATTCATCCTTGTATCAAAGTCGTCCTTTGGATAATATGGCTCAACCTGACTATATCAATTCTGTTTGTCAAATAAAAACTAACTTAGAGCCTTTTGCTTTGTTGGCTGTTTTACAACAAATGGAGCAGACAGCAGGGCGAGAGCAAAACAAAAAAAAGTGGAGCTCAAGAATTTTGGATTTGGATATTTTGCTGATAGATAATAAACAAATTAACGACAAAAATTTAATTGTGCCTCATAATCAAATGTTGCAGCGAAATTTTGTTATAATACCGCTGTATGAAATTGCCCCTAATCTAACTATAAAACTATGCAAAAAACAATTATTATTAAAACCTCTGGCATTAAAGCTTATGAAATCACCAAACAGGTGCAAGAGGTTATATCGTCCTACCATATAAAAAATGGTTTATGTAATATTTTTATTCAACACACCTCGGCATCTTTGATAATTTGTGAAAATGCGGATTTGGCTGTTTTGCAAGATTTGGAATATTGGCTTGCCAAACAAATTCCAGAAAATGACCCTAACTACAAACACACGATGGAAGGCTCTGATGATATGCCATCTCATATTCGCTCAATCATAACCTCACCACAAATTACAATTCCCATAACAAACAACAAATTAGCATTAGGCACTTGGCAAGGTATATTTTTATACGAGCATCGTCGTGGAAGTTTCAGTCGTAAAATAATAATAACCACCATAAAAAATGGTTATTAAGAGAGACCTTTGCATGATTCAAGTGCGGTTTAGATAATACAGAAAATAGTGCATTTTTATAGCAAAAATGAGGAATATGGTAATTCCCTTTGACGAATTTTTGCTATGAAAAGGCGCATTTTGTGTGTTTTATAAATTGTGCTTGAATTATGCAAAGGTCTCTAAGAAATTCTTTAGAAGATGAAATGGCTTCTATGAATCGGAATAGGGGCGCAACTACTGCTAATTTTATCCTATAAAAACAAATATTTATATTGGATAACTAACAAAGTTACTCAAATATTCCTTGCAATGTTAAAAAGCTTGATTAAAAACTTCTATGGCTTGTTTAGTTTCTGTTATATCGTGAGTGCGAACAATGTTTGCTCCATTTTTTACAGCGAGAATAGATAAAGCTATGCTACCACCCAATCTATTTTTAGTTTTAAAGTCATTTGTAATCATAGTTATCATACTTTTGTATGATAAACCCACTAAAATTGGTTTTTTTAAGTTTTTAAAATAAGCAAGATTTTGCAACAAGTCAATGTTATGTTGCAGGGTTTTGCCAAAACCAAAACCAGGATCAATGATTATATTTTTTTCATCCATCCCACAAGAGACAAGATATTTAATTTTGTCTTTAAAAAATTTATAAATTTCAGTAACGACATTTTTATATGTCGGATTATTTTGCATATTTTGTGGCATTCCTTGCATATGCATAAGGCATACAGGACAATTATACTTAACCACAATATCTACACTTTCATCGCAATTTAAGGCTGTAATATCGTTGATAATATTAGCGCCTGCATCAAGGGCTAGACGCATAACCGCAGGTTTGCAAGTATCTATGCTAATTGTTACATTTGTTTTGGATCGTATGGCTTCAATTACTGGTATCACAGCTTTTATCTCGTCCTCAATAGTGATAGATTTTGCCGTAGGTCGAGATGATTCTCCTCCTATGTCAATAATATTAGCTCCCTCATCAATCATAATCATCGCTCGTTCTATGGCATCTGACTTTTTAAAATATAATCCACCATCAGAGAAAGAATCTGTTGTTATATTCAAAATCCCCATTATTTTTATTTTTTCTTTTTCTTTTTGCATGGTCTTGTCATTATTAAAATTTAATTTTGTTATAATAGCAAATTTTTAAAATGATTTTAAATTTATGCTGTTGTTGTCGTTAAAAACTCTCCATATTATATTTATGGTCTCTTGGTTTGCAGGACTTTTTTATTTACCTCGTTTGTTTGTGCACCATGCGATGAGTTGTGATAAACAAACTCGTCAAAGATTGTCGATTATGGAGAAAAAACTTTTTTGGTTTATTACTCCTTGGGCGGTATTGACTATTGTTTTTGGAACATGGATGAGTTTTTATCTGTATAGTTGGCAGGTTTTTACAACAATGTATTGGTTGCATATTAAAATATTTTTGGTGTTTGTTTTGGTGCTGTATAATATTTGGTGTGGTTTTTTGCAAGTTGAATTCAGAGGTGAGACAAATCCCCATTCACATCGGTGGTTTCGCTGGTTTAATGAATTCCCCTTATTGTTGTTAATTGTTATTGTTTTTTTAGCGGAGTTTCAAAATGCGTTATTTTATTAGTATATTTTTATGTTTTTTTGTTTTATCGGTCTATGGACAAACAGATCGTCAAAAGTCTGTAGAGATTGTAGAAAAACTTACAGATTTACAAAATTCAATTGAATTATCTGCTGATAGGATAAATAACCTTATGGCACAATTAAAGCAAAGCATAGATAATAATGAAAAAAACCTGATTCAAATGCAACTTATCGAGAATCGTGACAACCTAAAGCAGTTACAAGATTCTTTTAAAACTTTTGTAACCGGAGGAGTTGATTTTTCCGTAAAGGAAGATATGAATAAAAAATTTGACTGGCAAAAAGAATTGGTTGAAATAGTGCAACCTCTTATAGGGGAGTTAAAAGATATAACTAACAAACCACGACAAATTGCTAAATTAAAACAAATTATTACGACACAAGAAATTCAAGTTAAAAAACATAAACGTGCCCTTGATAACGCTCATGCAATTGCTAAATTTAATCTACCATCAAGTGTAGATACTGAGGTAGATTCCATAATTGAAAACCATAATCGAAAATATCTTGATGCCAAAAGAATTTATGATGTTGCTCTTTTTAAATTTAAGGAAAAAACCACAGATGCGGAGAGTTTTTTAGAAAGCTCTAACCGCAAAATTAAAAAATTTATTCAAGGACGTGGACTCACTCTTTTTCTATCTGCTATGTCTTTTGCGACAATTATGGTAATGAGTTATTTTTTGCCAAAACTAATTTTTATCCGTCGCAAGCAAAGAAAAATTTTAGGTTTTTATCAAAGAATTGGTAAGTTAGTGTATCAAGGAGTAAGTGTATTATTGGCAATGGTGGCACTCTTAATGGTTTTATATATACGCAATGATTGGGCGCTTATGGGTCTTGCTATTATTTTTATATTTTTAATGGCATTAGGCCTTAAAAACAACGTGCCAAAATATTTAAGTGACATAAAGTTGTTATTAAATATCTCAACCGTGCGTGAAAAAGAAAGGGTAGTTTATCAGGGAATTCCTTGGAGAGTAGAAAAAATAGGATTTTTTACAACTCTAATAAATCCACAATTACACGGAGGCAAAATAAGGATTTACCTAAAAGATCTTGCCAAAATGCACTCGCGTAGATACAACTCAAAAGAGCCATGGTTTCCTTGCAGGGAGAAAGAATTTGTTTTGTTAGATGATGATACTTATGGCAAGGTTGTAGTGGCAAGCCCTGAGAGCGTTTTATTGCAGGGTTATGGAGGCTCTATTATGACATACCCTACTGCGATATTTTTAGAAAAACGACCATTAAACTTATCGGAATTAGGTTTTTCTGTGCGAACTGTTTTCGGAGTGGATTATGCTTTACAACAAGAATCAACAACGAGTGTGCCAAAAAAATTAGAAAAATATGTAAAAGAGCAGATTCTAAAACAAAACTATGGTAAATTTTTTGAAACTTTAAAGATTAAATTTGATACGGCAAATAGCTCTTCATTGGATTATTTTATTTTTGCTAAATTCACAGGTGAGGCTGCGATGTATTACCGTGACATCCAAAGAGATTTACAAAAATTTGCCACCGAATGTTGTAATAAATACAATTGGACTATTCCATTTACCCAACTTACTTTGCATAAAGCAGAACAGTAAAATATAATGTGTTATCATATTCTATTTTTTAACTAAAAACAATGGCATTGGTAGTGCAGAAATATGGTGGCACCTCGGTAGGGTCGATAGAGCGGATTAAAGCCGTTGCCAAAAAAGTTATTTCCTACAAGAAAAAGGGATATGATGTAGTTGTTGTACTCTCTGCTATGAGCGGACAAACAAACTATCTTACTTCTCTTGCCAAACAAACCAACAAAAATCCTAAAAAAAGAGAGCTTGATATGTTGCTCTCAACAGGTGAGCAGGTGACAATCGCTTTGCTCGCTATGGCAATTGATGATTTGGGGTATAGTGCCATCTCGTTGACTGGCAAACAAGCAAATATCTTGACAGACAATAGTCACTCAAAAGCAAGGATTATAAAAATAGACAATACAACAATTAAAAATCATATTTTGCAGGGTAAAATTGTCATTATTGCAGGTTTTCAAGGTTGCGATAAAAAAGGAGAGATTACAACTCTTGGTAGAGGCGGCTCTGATACCTCTGCTGTGGCAATCGCTGCCTCTTTGCAAGCCTCTGAATGTCAAATTTATACAGATGTTGATGGAGTTTATACTGCCGATCCGCGAGTCGTTAAAAATGCTACAAAACTATCCGTCATTACTTTTGAAGAAATGTTAGAATTAGCAAGTTTGGGCTCGAAGGTATTACAAAGTCGCTCTGTTGAATTTGCAGGCAAATACAAAGTCCCTTTACGAGTTTTGTCATCATTTGAAGAAGGGCAGGGAACTTTAATTACAACTGAGGAGCAACAAACTATGGAACAACCACTAATTACAGGTATTGCATCATCAAAAGATGAAGCACAACTTACCGTGCAAGGTGTGCCAGACCAACCAGGAATTGCCTCAAAAATATTAAAACCTATTAGTGATGCTGATATTGAAGTTGATATGATAGTGCAGAGTGTAGGTGAAAAAAATACAACTGATTTTACTTTTACGGTTCGAACTGATGACTATGAAAATGCTAAAAATATAATTAGCAAAACTGCCAAAGAAATAAAAGCTCACAAGGTGTATGGGCAAAACAATATAGTTAAAGTCTCAATAGTAGGGGTAGGGATGAGATCTCATGCAGGTATAGCAAGCCGTGCTTTTAGTGCTCTTGCCAAAGAAGGAATAAATATTTTAGTAATATCTACCTCCGAGATAAAAATTTCGGTAATTATAGAGCAAAAATATAATGAATTAGCCCAAAGAACACTACACAACACTTTTGAACTTGACAAAACAAAAAAACAATAGCATAATAGCGAGTTTTTTATATTTATTGTGTTGTGGATAATAATAAATGTTGATACTAACAAGAAAAACAAACGAGTCTTTTATGGTAGGAGACGAAGTAAAAATTACAGTTTTAGATATCCGAGAATCTCAGGTTCGTTTGGGGATAGAAGCACCAGATGATATTTCTATTCATCGGTCAGAGATATACCAAAAAACAGAAAAAGAAAAATAAATAATAGCTTCATATGATTTATAGGAGAAATGGCCGAGCGGCTGAAGGCGCTCCCCTGCTAAGGGAGTATGGGCATAATAGTCCATCGAGGGTTCGAATCCCTCTTTCTCCACCATATTTTAATCATCCCTTTTAAGGGGTCAAAATCTATGATTTTGGGGGTTTGGTAACCAAATAAGAAAAGAATCTCGTCATTGCGAGTGAGCCTGCGAGCATGGCAATCTCATTGAAGTAAACGGACACCAGAGATAACCACGGCAGTCTATATAGTTATTAGTTATTAGTTAATAGTTAAAAATTAATAGCGTTGTTTAAACTAATAACTGTTAACTATTAATTATCAATTATTCTCGTCCGCCTCGTTATGACGGATTATTTTTTTGTTCGTCAAATATTTAAGATTTAGTTGTTTCACATTCTCCACTTAAAGTAGTGGGGCGGTTTTTTTGTGTGGAGTTTTTGTGGTGGTGGGGTTTTAATTATCCATTCTCAATTATAAAAAGATTGCCACGCTCGCAATGACGGGGTTTCTTTTGGAGTCGTTCCCACCGTCCACGATGGGAATGCATATGTAGTTGGAAGTTGTTAGAATCGGTTTATTTTTAAAAACGGTATAAAAAATGAAAAAATATAAAAATTGTCAAAGTTGCGGAATGCCAAAAAAAATGGATGATGGAGGTGGCGGCACAGAAAAAGATGGTTCAAAATCAGACAAATACTGCTCGTATTGTTACAAAGGCGGTGACTTTTTCTTAAAAGATGAAATTGATACTACTGCAAAAATGCAAAAAATGTGTATTAAAATGATGAAAAAACGAGGAATGAATGGGATTTTAGCCTACATTTTAACTCGTGGAATCCCAAGATTAGAGAGATGGAAAAAATAGTAAAAAAATATGAATACTGAAAAACCAATAGTAGCTGTTTTAATGGGTAGCACCTCCGATTGGAATATAATGAGACATTGTGTAGATATATTAGAGGATTTTTCTGTGCCATTTATGAAAAAAGTTGTCTCTGCTCATCGCACGCCTGACCTATTATCAAAATTCGCCAAAGATTGTGACGAAAATGGCATAAAGATAATTATAGCAGGAGCAGGGGGAGCCGCCCATTTGCCAGGAATGTTAGCTGCGAATACAACGATTCCTGTTTTCGGTGTACCTGTGCCAAGCAAACATTTAAAGGGTTTAGATTCTTTATATTCAATCGTGCAAATGCCAAAAGGAATCCCTGTGCCAACCTTTGCCATAGGCGAGGCAGGGGCTGCAAATGCTGCTTTATCCGCAGTTTCAATCCTTTCTATCAACAATAATAAACTAAAACAAAAACTTACCGATTATCGCGCTCTGCAAAGCAAAAACTCTCTTAATAGCAAACTTCCAACCTGAAACTGTTATGATGCTCGGGATGATAGGAGGAGGACAATTAGGACAAATGTTTTGTTTGGCAGCATCAAGCTTAGGTTATAAAACCTGCGTCATAGATCCACAACAAAATTGCCCTGCATCAAGTGTTGCCAGTGAGTTTATAAAAGCAGACTATGATGATAAAAATGCTTTGGATATGATGATTAAAAAATGTTATGCCATCACGATAGAATTTGAAAATATTCCTTTAAAAGCAGCAGAATATTTAAACCAAAAAACTATATTTTATCCACCACCTCTTGCTTTGGAAATTTGTCAAAATAGAATCTTAGAGAAAAATTTTTTAAAAAATAATCAAATTTTAACGGCTGATTTTTTATCAATTCAAAATGAAAATGATTTAAAAAATATTGATAATTTTATCTATCCTGCAATTTTAAAAACTGCCAAATTAGGTTATGACGGCAAGGGACAGGTTATCTGCCATAATGCAAAAGAGGCAAGCGAGGCTTTTTATAATCTAAAACAACAACAATGCATCTTAGAGAAAAAAATAAACCTACAAAAAGAAGTATCCCAAATCGTAGCTATCAATAAAGATAAACAAAAATATCATCTGCCGATTGCTGAGAATATTCATATCAATGGAATTTTATCAAAATCAACAGCACCTGCAAAAATAGATAATAACACCAAAAAAGAAATTGAAAAAATAACCGCTAAAATTGCCATAAATTTAAACTATCAAGGAATACTGTCAATTGAGTTTTTTATAGATGAAAATAATAATGTTATGGTAAATGAGTTAGCTCCTCGCACTCACAACAGCGGACATTACAGTATGGACGGTTGTTTGAGCTCACAATTTGATCAACAAGTGCGGGTTATGGCTGATCTGCCGTTTGGCAATAGCTTGTTATTATTCAAGACAGAAATGACAAATATACTGGGTGATGACTATAAAAACGGTGAATTAGATATTAAAAAAATACTAAGTGATGATAAAAACAAACTTCACTTATATGGTAAAACAGAAGATAGAATAGGGCGAAAAATGGGGCATATAAACCACTGTTATATAAACATATGACTTTAATCGCAAGATTATTTAGGTCTCTAAAAAAATTATACACAATTTTTTTAAATTGTGTATAATGCAATTTGGTTGAGAGAATACAAATTCTCTTGTCTTTTTGAAAAACTATCTGAATATAAGTAATTTTTTACTAAATTACGAATATTTGTCCAGTAATTGTTAGATTTTAATCGTAAAAATAAATATAGAGCAAATTCATTCCATGAGCATAAAATTTGATAATATCACAAACGAATTAAATATATCCAACGCAACATTGCAAAACTGGATAAAAACTAACTGTCTTACTGCTGATAGAAATGGTTTTATTACCACGGAAAGTTATGATTATTTTAAAGAAAATATTTTAGGAAAAAATAAACTTAACAAGCGAGCAAACAAACAATATTTTGATAAACCTAATATTGCTTTTAACATCAATAAAAATGATGATGCTAATAAAAATGCAGTTCAATACGAACAATCATTAAGTATTGCAGAGAGAAACAAAAAAGGTATTTATTACACTCCAAATAGTTCTATTGATGAAATATTTTCTGCTCTACCTACATTAAAAGAAACCGATACTTTTTTAGATCCTTGTTGTGGCACAGGCAATTTTCTAATAAAAGCATTAGAAAAAGGAATTGAACCTGAAAATATCTATGGTTTTGATATTGATAAAACTGCTCTTAAAATTGCAAACAATCGCTTTTATCAACTCACAGGGCAACATTCAAATAATATTAAGCTTGTTAATTTGTTAGAAGAAAAACATGAGCAAAAATATAACTTTATTTTTACTAATCCGCCTTGGGGATATAAATTCAACACACAACAAAAAAACAATTATGCCAAGAAATTTAATAATGGTATTAAAGTTGACTCGTCTGCTTTGTTTGTTTTGGTTTGTTTAAATATTGTGCAAAAAGATGGAATGATGGGTGTATTGTTACCAGATTCTTTTTTTAATATTTCCACTTTTAAATCTGTGAGAAAGGTCTTATTAAAAAAAGCAATTATCCAACTTATAAACCACAATAAACCTTTTGATGGCTTGCAAACCAAAGCATATAGTTTTATTGTTAAAAACAGCAACACTTTGACAAACATTAAATGCAAAACACAAACAAGTGAACACACCAGAAAACAAATTGATTTTATAAAAAACCCTAATTATATTATCAATTTTGATGCTACCAAAATAGAGGCAAAAATTATTTCTCACCTGTACTCATATCCACATCAAACATTGACAGGCAAGGCACAATGGGGGTTAGGTATTGTGACAGGCAACAATGCTAAACATTTAATCACAACAACAAAAAATAACTACAAGCCTATTTTTAAAGGGGTAGATATTGAAAAAGGTAAAATAAAGAAGCA
The DNA here is from genome assembly GCA_003645455.1 of Gammaproteobacteria bacterium. Lineage (GTDB taxonomy): Bacteria > Pseudomonadota > Gammaproteobacteria > QNFE01 > QNFE01 > QNFE01. Next base: position 28,281 of record QNFE01000006.1, read on the forward strand.
TAATTTTTATATTTTTGATGATTTTTCAAAGTTGCAACAAACCGCCAACAAAAAGCTCTACCTTGCCGATAAAAAAATTGTGTATCGTTTTATCAATTCTAATTTAATTTTTGCAGTTGATGAAAAACAACGTTATTTTTTAAATAGCGCTAATTTCTTAATTCTAAAACAAGATACTTTATTTATTGAGGATAGATTAGAGATAACAGAGGAGCAACTGGTATTTTTAATGAATACTGAAATTATGAACTGGTTATTTAAAAAACTTTTTAGAACACATAAAATATTAAGGTCTGATCTGGAAAAACTACCAATTTTTAATGAGTTTTTTAAAATACACAATAATTATTGTGAGCAAGATTTGCATGCATACTTAAATATAGAAAAATACAATGGAACTTTTAGAGTTAAAACATAAAATCTTAAATAGTTTTTCTGGTGAAAAAGCCCAATTAGATAAAATTATTGCTTCGGTGGATAACGATAAATCAGTATTTCCATTTAATGAATATGAGTATTTATTGCAACATCTTATCAATAGTAATAATTTTTCTTTTGAGCAGTATTTGGAAATACGACAAGAATATATTAACAAAAATCCTCATTTGTGGGTATTTGAAATATCAGTACCCAGAGGATTTGGCGAAAAGTTTGCAGAAACTCATTTAATGGGTATGTGTTGCAAACTATCAAAACCTGATAAGAAAAAAGATAAAAATTATTCTGGTGAATATGATCTGATGTTAGGCAACATCAAGATAGAGGTTAAAGCGAGCAGGGCTGTGGATTCAAATTCAGATGAACCTTTATATATGAAAGCATTGTCAAGCAACACTAATCAGCAGTTTTTAATGAATTTTCAACAACTAAAACCTTTGTGTTGTGATGTTTTTATTTGGATGGCAGTATTTAGAGATAAAATATTAATTTGGGTTATACCAAGTAAAGATGTTCTTGTGGAGTCTCTGAACAACCTATGAGGTTGGTAGAATAGTGAATTTGCCACTGATTGTAAATTTTTAAGGAGCCAGTAATAGCAGGGTTCTAGTGGCTTTTTAAAAGTTTGCAAGCGGTGGTAAAGTTGCTGTTTTAGTGATTTCATAGGTTGTTCAGAGGCTCCATATGCACCCTTTGTTTTCAAAAGGACAACATAGAGGAAATCATGGTAACGAAGGTCAGTTGCATATGAAAGATTCCAATATAAAACAATTTGATAAATATTTACTCCAAAATAAAACTTTAGAAATGACAATTAAAAGTGCATATAAGAAAAATGCATCAAAAATCATTCTATCCGACCGCTAACATTACGGCTGAATTCAAGTGCAAAACCAAAAAAGAAATTATAAATGTCTGGAAAATACCGCTTTTAAGTTGTCTTGTCATAACCCAAATTATCATACAAACAATAAATAACAAAAAACAACGAATAAAATTAAATGAATAAAACCCTCTAAAGCATTAGTTTCGCCGTCATTAAAATTTACAATTGACACAATCATAGTAAGCCCCAACATCAATCCTTGTTCGGCGGTTATACCTAAGTTTATTGGTATTTGTAAAAACTTTGAGACTATTAAAATAGCAGGCACAGTCAGCAACACAGTCGCAAGGCTGGCTCCCACGGCAATATTTACAACGGTTTGCATCCTATTATTAACCGCTGCATTGATGGCAGTAATCAATTCAGGAGAGGCTGATATTAAAGCTACAATAAATGCTCCGATAGCAACCGACAAACCTAAACTTTTTAAATTCTCTGCCATAAAAACAGATAATAATTCTGCCAAAACTCCAATAATTATAATATAAAAAATTAAAGTCATAGCATGATACAAACCACTAATGTTATGAGCTTTATTGTTATTTTTGTTGTTTGGTTTGGGGTCAATAGTTACAGGCTGTAACTTATCGTAATCAAATTCGAAAAAATAACTATGTTCTTTTAATTGCACTCTGGTAAAAACCACATATAAAAACACAAAAATAATTATCGTAAAAATTTCAAAAGTAGGTAAGGATGAGTCAGGTAAAAAATCAGGCAGAACCATCGCAATTCCAATAGCAACTATTATCATTGAGATGTATGAATTTGTTGAATCTATATTGTATTTTTGTTCGCCGTGTTTAATACCACCGATAATAGCTGCAATTCCAAGCAAGCCGTTAATATCAAGGATTACTGCTGAATAAATTGTATCTCGAGCAAGCTCTGGGTTGGCAGAGCTTAACATCATTATGGTGATTATAATAATTTCCACCAAAACTGCCGAACTGGTTAAAATTAGAGTGCCATATGGTTCGCCGAATTTATGGGCTAAAATTTCAGCATGGTGTGCCACAGACAAAGCACAGTAAATAATAACAGCAAAAATAATGATAAAAGATATAATTGAGCCTGCAAAAGATAGGCTTAAACTATGTTCTAAGGGGATAAATAAAAATAAAGCCAAAATGGCAACAATGGCAGCTTTTTCTTGTTTTATGGTTTTTATAGTATTCAAGTCTCTATGTCAAAATAATGAATTATTTATCCATAGATGGCAAACAATGCTCCCTGCATAACCCAAGGCTATAACCGGAGTCCATTTCAAATGTCCGAAAAAAGTATATTTACCACGAGCAAGACCCATAAGAGCAACCCCTGCGGCCGAACCAATTGATAATAAACTGCCCCCAACACCTGCGGTTAAAGTTACAAGCAACCATTGACCTGTCGACATCTCAGGGTTCATAGTTAAAACTGCAAACATAACCGGAATATTATCAATAATAGCGGAGAGAATGCCTACCAAAATATTAGCATTTGTAGCACCTAAGTCTTGATACATAAAATTAGATGCAAGGGTAAGATAACCCATAACTCCCAAAGCACCAACACACAAAACTACCCCATAAAAAAATAATAAAGTATCCCACTCGGCACGCGAGACTTTGTTAAAAATATCAAAACCTACACCTGCATCGGCATGAGTTGTACTCGCTGATATATCTATTTGTTGTCTGATATAACGTCCTTTGGTTTTTTTTAAATAAAAACCAAAAAACTGCAACAGTGAAAAACCTGTCATCATCCCAATTACAGGTGGTAAGTGTAAATAAGAGTGAAAAGATACTGCAAAAGATATAGTGATTAAAAATAAAAATATGACAAAAATAGCACCTCTTTTTAATTTTGCATCGCTGCCTGAGGTCGTAGGTTTATCTTGGGGAATAAAAAAGTGCATAATAATAGCAGGGATTAAAAAATTGACAACAGATGGCACAAAAAGCAAGAAGAAAGTGCTAAATGGCACGATACCTTTTTGCCACACCATAAGAGTTGTAATGTCTCCAAAAGGTGAGAATGCACCACCTGCATTAGCTGCAACTACAATATTAATGCAAGCAATTGAGATAAATTTAGCATTATGTTTGCCAACTGCTAACACCACAGCACACATCAAAAGAGCGGTGGTAAGGTTATCAGCCACAGGTGAGACAAAAAAAGCAATCCAGCCTGTAACCCAAAATAATTGTCGATATGAAAAACCTTTTTTAATAAGCCAAACTTTCAGAACTTTAAAAATATTTCGCTCGTTCATGGTGTTGATATAGGTCATAGCAACCAACAAAAATAAAAATAATTCGGCATATTCTAAAATATTATGACGAACTGCCTCTTCTACTGTGTGTCCATATTTACCAGGATCTAAATGAGCATAGTAATAAGCTAACATAGCCCACATAATTCCAGCAGCGAGAATAACAGGTTTTGATTTACGCAAATGAGTAAATTCCTCACTCATCACAACAAGATAGGCGATAATAAAAATAGCAATGGCACTAAGACCTAAGGTGGTGCCAGTTAAGTCAATTCGATTTGCAAAATTAACCTCAACCGCATAAAGATTAAAAGGAACAAAAATTGTTAATAAAAAGATAAGTTTTTTCATATGTTTTTCATTTCCCATGTGTTGTGAATATGACAAAATAATTCTGCTGTTTTTTGGGTATCATATATTGCCGAATGGGCATTCTTTTCATTCCATCCTAATCCTGCATACTCAACAGATTTTGATAAAACTGTTTGCCCTATGGTAAGACCTGCCAAAGAAACGGTATCAAAGGTGCTAAACTTATGGAATGGGTTGCGTTTTATGCCACATCTATCAACCGCAGATCTTACAAAAGATAAATCAAAAGTTGCATTATGTCCCACCAAAATTGCTCGATTGCAATTAGAGGCTTTTATTGCTGTTCGAATTGATTTAAATATATAACCCAAAGCTTGGCTTTCATCACGTGCTGCCCGTAGTGGATGATCTGGTTTTATGCCATTTATTTTTAAAGCTGATTCTTCTATGTTTGCACCCTCAAATGGTTTTACATGGGTGCTGTTGCATTCACCAGGATACAACATCCCCTTTTCATCCATATGAATAACTATGGCTGCTATTTCCAATAGGGCATCAGTTTGTGAGTTTAGGCCACCAGTTTCTACATCTACCACGACAGGTAAAAAACCACGAAATCTATCTTCTATGTTAATTGTTTTACCAGGAATATATTTATTTTCTTTCATTTTGTTTTGTAAAAAAAAGGTGCCATAAACACACCTTTTTCTGTTCGTGCAAAGGTCTCATAATACTCATGGTATTTCCAAAAACATAAAATAAAAACTATAACAAAAATCAATATTGTTGTCAAACATTAACTATTTTTAGGCTCTCTGATGCTGATTATTATTAACAATATAGCCCCACAGGTTATGCTACTATCTGCGATATTAAAGGACGGCCAATAATATCCGCCGATGTGAAAGTGCAAAAAATCAATAACATATCCTAAATAAATTCTGTCAATCAAATTACCAATAGCACCGCCTATTATTAAAATCAAAGCGGTAGCTTGATATTTTTGATAAGGCTTGGTTCTTTTTAACCACACTAACAATATGATGCTAATAACAAGGCTTAGGATTAAAAATAACCATCTTTGCCAACCGCCGGCACTTGATAAAAAACTAAATGCTGCTCCGTGATTGTATAACAGGGTTAAATCAAAAAATGACAAAACTTTTTGAGACACTCCAAGAGTTAAGTTATTATCTGCAATTATTTTGGTTATCTGATCTGCGATAATAATCAAAAAAATAAAACTTAAATTTTTATTAAAAAATGACATAAATTTGTAATAATATTAAAGTAAATAAACCTGCTACAATGTCGTCCAACATTATACCAAGACCGCCTTTGATTTTTTTATCAATCAAACCTATCGGATAAGGTTTTAAAATATCAAAAAAACGAAATAAAATAAAACCTAACAATAAATTGGTATTAGTGGTTTCAATATATAAAAAACTAACAAAGATACCGGCAAATTCGTCCCAAACTATCGCTGCCGGATCATCATTTTTAAAATATTTTAAAGCTTTATTACATATAAAAACTCCACTAATAATAACAATCAAAGTTATTAATGCATAAATAAAATCTGAAAATTGTTTAAAAAAAACGACCAAAATTAAAGCCGCCAGCGAGCCAAAGGTGCCAGGGGCATATCGAACCAAACCACTACCGAACCCTGTTGATAGCAAAAAAATAGGATTTAAGATATTTTTTTTCATACTCTATTATTTAAAAACAAGTATAATACATTTTTTTCTTTTTTTAAGTTTTATTTTATGGTTATAATTCCCTTATACAGAAAATTTTCGTTGTTATTGTTGGTTTTTTTTATGGCATCTTGTGGTTCTGATTTGGACTCTTTTGCAAAAGATGATAAAAACACAGAGGCAAAATATGCTAAATTGTTGCAAATCACAACAGATAATAGCCAAAATTATCTAAATTATCCAGCGGTGGTCGGATCGCAACAATTAAGAGTTTTGAGTTTTGAGGTTGGTGGTATGGTAGATGAGATAAATGTCACAGAAGGTCAAGACGTCAAAAAAGGTACTGTATTGGCAAAATTAAACCAACAAAATCTGTTGTCTAAACTCTCATCAGCTAAATCACTATTTAAAATCTCTAATAAAGAATATCAAAGGTCGTTGAGGCTTATCAAACAAGATGCTATATCTCGTAGTAAATTAGAAGCAAGACGATCACAAAGAGACATCAATAAAGCTCAACTTGATACTGCCAAAAAAGCCTTGCAAGATTCGGTCATAATTGCTCCATTCTCAGGTGCAATATCCAGCATATCAATTGAAAAAAGGCAAGTTATTGCACCTGGACATAAAGCAATAACAATTCTTGGAGAAACTGGTTTAGAGGTTAAATTCAATATATCGTCTAATATAATTGTGAACTCTAAAAAAACCGACAAATCTAAATTCAAACCATATATAGTTTTAAATGCAAAACCTAATTTAAAAATCCCTGCCAAATTCAAAGAAGTATCGCTTGAAGCTGATTCAGCAACTCAAACATATGAGATAACTTTGTCTTTTGATAAGCAAGATGGCCTTAATATTTTACCCGGCATGAGTGCTATGGTATGGTTCAAGAACCCTGAAAACTTTAACAAAAAAGCAAACAAAATAACCATTCCTCTGCAATCTGTAGGGATAGAAAAAAACAAAAATTTTGTTTGGATTGTTGATGACAAATCAAAAAAAGTAGTGAAACAATATATCAAAATTAAAAAAGGAATTGGCGATAAAGTTACAGTTTTGGTGGGATTAAATAATGGCGATACAATTGTTATATCTGGTATTTACCAACTAACAGAAGGCATGTTAGTAAAAGCTTGGCATAAATAATTATGAATCTTGCAGAATTTTCTATAAAAAATAAATTATTAACCATAATTGTTGTTTTGTTGATGATAGGTGGCGGCTGGAATGCTTATCAAAATATGGATAGGTTTGAAGACCCAGAGTTCACTATTCGTACCGCTTTGATTTATACTCAATATCCAGGGGCCGACCCACAAGAGGTTGATAATGAGGTATCACAACCTTTGGTAAAAGCCCTACAACAAATGCAAGAAATAAAAGAAATTAGATCAAAATCTACCGCCGGTTTGTCAGAGTTATCTATTGATATAAAATTTAAGTTCTCACCAACAAAAGATAGTTTGCAGTTAATATGGACAAAAATTAGAAACAAATTAAAAGATACTGAAAACTCTCTGCCAAGTGGAGTGTCTGCTGCTGCTGTTTATGATGATTTTGGCGATGTGTATGGATTGTATTATTTTATAACTGGCAATGATTTTTCTGCCGCTGAGCTGCGAGCATATGCCAAACAACTGCAAAAAGAAATCCTCCAAGTAGAGGGCGTGGGAAAGGTGCAACTCTTAGGAGAGCAACAAGAGTCAATTTTTATTGAAATTTCCCAAGAAAATGTAAATAGATTAGGTCCATCAATCACAAATCTACAAAACACTCTACAACAACAAAACTCGGTTGTTTTCGCAGGAGATGTTGTCATAGGAGATTATCGTATCGTAATAGACCCATCAGGATCGATTGATTCTGTCAAATCAATTCAAAATCTCTTAGTGACCAGTATCAACGGCAAAAGAATTTACCTCAAAGATATTGCAAATGTTTATATGGGATACAAAACCCCATCTGAAAAAATTGTCCGCTACAATGGTAAACCTGCCATAGCTTTGGGGGTTGCTAATGTTGGTGGTGGCAATGTGGTTGTAATGGGCAAAAAAGTAGATAAAAAACTAATTGAATCTCAAAAAAGTCGACCTCTGGGTATAGAGGTATCTAATTTTTATCATCAAGGGGCATCGGTTGAATCATCAGTAAACGGTTTCATTATCAATGTCATATTAGCTATAATTATTATTGTTATCTCTTTATTGCTTTCAATGGGGGTCCGATCTTCTCTGGTTATGGTGTTGGTGCTTCTTATAACAGTGGCTGCCACTCTGGCAACTATGAACATAATCGGTATTCCGCTTCATCGCATCTCATTGGGAGCTTTAATAATCTCTTTGGGGATGATGGTAAATAATGCTTTGGTGATTACCGAGGCAATATTAGTAGGAGTCCAACAAGGAAAATCAAAACTTGATGTGGCTAAAAAAATTGTCTCTGAAACTCAATGGGCCTTACTGGCAGGGACTCTGGTGGGTGTGGTGGCATTTGCTCCAATTGGTTTTGCCCCAGGCGAGATAGCAGAGTTTACCGGAGATTTATTTTGGGTAATTATGATTGCATTGTTATATAGTTGGATTTTTGCTCTTACCATTACTCCTCTGAGTTGTTATTGGATATTTCCTAATAAAATCACAAAAAATACTAAAAAAACCCCAAGTAAATTTTTCAGTAAATTCGAACAAATGATAGGCTGGTCGTTAAAACATCGTTGGTATGTCATAGGTGTTAGTGTATTTTTATTTGCATTTTCTATATGGGGTACAAAATTTATGACTCATGGTTTGTTCCCTCAAACTACATTGCCACAGGTGATTGTTAACTATTGGTTGCCAGAGGGCACAAAAATTGAAAAAACCCAACAAGATATGGAAAAAATTGAAAAATTTGCCTTAAAAATGGAGGGAGTAAATGCCGTGCAAACACTCATTGGCGGAGGTGGCATTCGTTATATGTTAACCTACGAATCGGAGTCAAACAATAGCTCATATGGTCAGCTAATTGTGCGTGTTGATGATTACACCACCATCAACAGCATGATTCCAAAATTTCAGAAATTTATTGCAAAAAACTTCCCAGATGCTACCGCCAAAGCTTGGAAAACTAAATTAGGACCAGGTGGAGGAGCATCAATAGAAGCAGAATTTAGCGGCCCTGATATAAATGTGTTAAGTGATCTTGTCCAACAGGCTAAAAAAATTATGTTGGATGATGATGGTGCTTTATTAGTAAAAGATGATTGGCGACAACCAGTGAATGTCATAAAACCGATATATTCAGAAATAAAAGCAAGTCGTGCAGGAGTTACGAGAGTAGATTTATCAAATGCAATAAAAGAGCATTATGTGGGAAAACAAGTCGGACAATATCGTCAAAAAGATGATTTAATTCCAATTATTTGGCAAACACCAGAAACCAAAAGAGCCAACATAAATAGCATAAAAACTATTCAAATTCTCAGCAAAACAACAGGCAAGATGGTGCCAATTACCCAAATTACAGATGGATTTGAGACAATTTGGCGACATGGACAGATTCGCAGTCAAGATAGAATTTATCGGATGAAAGCACAATCTGATCCTCACAATGATGAATTGCCTGAAACTTTTTTAAGAAGAATTGAGAATGACATTAAAAATATCAATCTGCCACATGGTTATAGTTTTAATTGGGGCGGAGAAAGAGGCGATTCAGACGAAGCTATGGGTAATTTGATGAAAACTATACCCTTAGGTTTATTAGCTATGATTTTGATAGTTGTGGTTTCATTCGGCACAATTAAACAACCTCTGTTGATTTGGTTAGTTGTGCCACTTGCAACAATTGGAGTTGTTTTTGGGTTGGTTGTTACCAGATTTCCTATGGAATTTATGGGGATATTGGGATCAATCTCATTATCTGGTTTGTTGATTCAAAATGGAATAATTCTGGTGGAGAAAATTGACTCTGAAATCGCCAAAGGCAAGCCTCGTTTTGATGCTGTTATAAGTTCTACTGCCAGCCGTGTTCGTCCGGTATTGCTAGGCGCTTTGACAACAATTTTAGGATTTATTCCACTGTTTTTTGATGCCTTTTTTCAATCTATGTCAGTTGTAATTGTGTTTGGTTTGGGTTTCGCTACTATTCTTACTTTATTTATTGTGCCAGTTTTATATTCTTTATTTTTTAAAATAAGCATTAAAGAGACCGCATTATGAAAAATATATTCAAAATAAATATCTTGTTAGTTTTGTTGTCTATAATCATCTCTTGTGCCACAGATACCAGCGGTGATGTCAAGGATGCCACAGATACAGCCATCAATGCTCCTGATAAATTTAGCACCAACAATCTGGATAAAACAGACGATATTTCACCTAAATGGTTATCAGGTTTTAATGATCCATTGATGTTAAAGTTTATCAAAGAAGTTATAAAAAATAACTATGATTTAAAAATAGCGGCTTTAAATATGAATAAATCATGGTTGCTGGCAAAACAAGCAGGTTCTGCTTTATATCCGACCTTAGATTTATCCATCAATCAGACCGAACAGGGTGTGCTTGATGATACTGATGTTCCTAACAGTAAATCAGGCACAATTGCTCTGCAAACCAGTTGGGAATTAGATTTATGGGGCAGAATAAGCTCTGGTGTAAAATCAGCCGAAGCACATGCTCAATCGGTTGAGGCGGACTATCTTTTTGCTCAATACTCATTATCTGCAGGTGTAGCAAAAAATTACATCAAAATTATTGAAACAAAATTACAAACAGAAATTGCCATCAAGAATTTAAAAATTATTCAAGAGATTGTCCGTATTACTGAAGCAAAATATGAGAGTGGTGCATCATCATCTTTGGATGTGGCATTGGGTCTTAGCAATCTATCATCAGCACAAGAGCAACTCATAATTATCAAAAAAGTCCAAAGAGACAGTATGCGTGCTTTGGAATTTTTATTAGGTCGTTATCCTAATGCTCAATTAGAGGTAGCAAATAAATTACCGAACACTCCACCACCGCCATCTGTGGGACTTCCGTCACAAATATTAGAAAGACGTCCTGACATTATATCGGCTGAGAGAAACATTGCATCAGCATTTGATGCCACAGAACAAAAAAAAGCCGCTCGTTTGCCTAGTTTTTCATTAACTGGCACCTTAGCTAGCACATCCGACTCATTATCTAATGCTGTAAAATTTGATACTGTTGGTTGGCAATTAAGCGCTAATATACTGGCTCCATTATTTGATGCCGGCAGACGAAAAATTGATATGCAGATTGCCACAGAGACCCAAAAACAAGCGGTTGTAAATTATACAAAAACTGCCATGAGTGCATTTTTAGAGGTTGAAAAAAATCTTGATCAAGGGGTGGCATTATCAAAGAGACAAATTCAATTATTAGAGGCTCAAAAACAAAGTAACAAAGCATATAATATCGCCCAATTACGCTACAAAGAGGGCGAAATAAGTCTCTTGGATACTATTCAGATTCAACAAAAAGCAATTGTTGCAGATAGCAATGTGCTGTCAATCAAGCAAGCATTATTAGAGCAAAGAATTAATTTATATCTATCCCTTGGTGGCAGTTGGTAGCCAAAATACCCAATAAAATGATAACAAAACATAAATGAGGTGTTTGTATAAATATCTATTATTTTTATTGCTCGCTTTGATGGGAAGCAAATCACAGGCAATACAATTATCAACTCAGGTTTATAATGATTATTTTGCCGGCACAGATCAGTATTTTACCAATGGCATTGTTATAAGTTGGTTGGATGACACAATTGACTATGATGATAATTCGCAATTTTTTAGCAGTGGCATAAAAAATATTGTCAACAACATTCCGTTTTTTAATCTTGATGAGAATAAAAAATATAACGCAGGCTCTGCTTTGTATCATATTATCATAACTCCTGTGGATACCACCAAAACAACAGCACAGTATGACGACATTCCTTATGCAGGTTATGTGGCACAATCATTTTATCTTTTTGAATGGAACAAAACAGAATTTAATGAATATAGAATTGAGTTTGGTGTAGTAGGAAAACAGGCAAGAGCAGAACAGGTGCAGAACAATTTTCATTCATTGATTGGTGTTGAAAAATCTCATGGTTGGCAAACACAATTGCCTACTAAATGGATATTAAACACAATGTTCAGATATGGTAAAATAAGTTATAATAATCAAAATGATACTTTAAGCTCTGATTGGTTTAATCATTATGGTGCAGGTCTTGGCAATTTTCAAAACCATATTTTTGCAGGAAGTATTTATCGGATAGGACAAAATTACCAACAAAATTTTAATGTTCATTATCCGTATTTAAAAGAAGAAGCGTCTTTGTTAAAGACCACAAACAACAGAAAAGGTTTTGGCTGGGCTTTAAGTGGTGGCATCAACATTCAAGCAGTGTCATATTTATATATTTTGGACAAAGCAAAAGAAGAAGGTTATAAAATTGATAAAAAACCACAATCCGCATCTTTGTATTTGGGGTTAGATTTGCTTTATAATTCTCATAAACTTACAGGTTATTACCAAGCACATTCATCAGCAACATACAATGTAGACAGTTCACAAATTTTTGGCGGTTTTATGTATTCATATCAATTTTAAAATAATTTTTGATTACAAACTATAATCAAAAAAAATTTGTGAGAATATAGTTGGGACATTTGTTTAAAAAACAAGTATAATACATTTTTTTTATGAATTAAATTTATTTTATTATGCTGTATCATTTTTTATCAGTAATTATTTTTTATCTAAGTCGCCAAAAAATATGGGGTATAAATTTAATTATAAAAATTTATATCAAAATATATAAAGTTGATATGTCAATTGCAAAATATCAAAATATCTCTCATTATAAAACTTTAAATCAATTTTTTACCAGAGAGATTAAAAAATCAGCCCGTCCGATAGATAACGACAACAAATCAATAACAAGTCCTGTTGATGGGGCAATATCACAATTTGGTGTTATAAATAACGGCACAATAATTCAAGCAAAAAACCACAATTATCAATTATCAGATTTAATCGCAAACGACAGCCCAGAGATTAAAAATTTTGAAAACGGTCATTTTATAACAATTTATCTCTCGCCAAAAGATTATCATCGTATCCATATGGCATCAGACGGCATCATTCAAAAAATGACTCATATCCCTGGCAAACTTTTTAGTGTCTCGGCAAAAACAGTCAACAAAACTCCTAATTTATTCGCCCGCAACGAAAGATTGGTGTGCCTTTTTAAAAACAATGATGGCTTTAAATTCGGACAAATATTAGTAGCAGCGGTTAATGTAAGTGCGATTGAAACCACCTGGGCGGGTTTAATTAAAGCACAAAAAAACAAACAAATTAAAAAAACCTCATATTCAAAACAACCGCAAATCAAAAAAGGCGATGAAATGGGGCGATTTAATATGGGTTCTACGGTAATTTTATTGTTCCCTGAAAAAATAAAATTTGCCAGTAATTTAAAAATAGGGCAAGATATTCAACTCGGCAACAAAATTGCTATAAAATTATGACAAATTTAACAAAAATATTAAAAATCGTGCCAGTGGGAGTTATTATTATAATCGCTCTTAGTGTTTTATATCGCCTCATACCACATCCGCCAAATTTTACCCCAATTCTATCGATGGCATTGTTTGCAGGATGTTATATCAACAATAAAAAATTAGCCGTTTTGTTGCCACTTTTGACAATGTTAGTCAGTGATTTATTATTAGGATTCCATAACACCATGATTTTTGTATATGGAGCATTATTTATCGCCGTTTTAATGGGTAGTTTTTTTATTCAAAACAAAGTTAAAATCCATAATGTTTTTTTGACAACTATAATGGCAAGTTTTGTATTTTTTATAATTACAAATTTTGCTGTTTGGTTAATGGGTGATTTTTACCCATATAATTTTGCAGGACTTATCCAATCCTATCTTGCAGGATTAGCATTTTGGCAAAATGCTATCATAGGAGACTTATTTTTTGTATTTTTGTTTTTCGGTAGTTACGAATTTTTTAACAAAAAATTTTTAACGAAACTAAAAACTTCACAACAAAGTAACTATGATATAAAAACGTGCAAAAAATCATAATAGCTATCATTTATGGAACTTCTGATTAACTGCCAATAATAAATAACAAATGCAGTTATAGCAAGGGGACATACCCCTTTTGGAAGCTCTAATTAACCTATGTTTTCGGAGGTGGGACTTTAGTCCCACTTCCAATGGCTTCAGTTTTTGCCGGAGTCCGTCATAACGAGGCGGACGGGTAAAAAAGAGGAACACAGAACAATAAACCGCCGTGGTTATCTCTTGGCTGTTATATCCGTCAGATAACAAGAGATTGCCACGCTATGCTCGCAATGACGGGGGAGTCAATCAGAGATACAAGGCTCCTTATGAAATAACCACTAAATTTTAAAGGTATGCAACAATAACGAGATTGTTTTTATGTTACAATCAATTATGAAAAAGGTTTTTAAAAAATGAAAGAAGTTTATATTTTGTCAGGCATCAGAACTGCTATTGGTAGTTTTGGTGGCTCTTTATCATCAATATCTGCCACAGATTTGGGGGCAGTTGCCATCAAGGGTGCGATTGATGCCGCAAAAATTGACAAAAAATTAGTGGATGAGCTTTATATGGGGAACGTCCTGTCTGCGAACTTAGGACAAGCACCTGCTCGCCAAGCCTTGATGAAAGCAGGACTATCAGATACCACTCCTGCCACAACAATAAATAAAGTTTGTTCCTCTGGTATGAAAGCGATTATTATGGCAAGCCAGTCCATTTTATGCGGTGATAATAAAGTGATGGTAGCAGGTGGGATGGAGAATATGTCGCAGGCTCCTCGTTATTTATCCGACACTCGTCAAGGGCAAAAACTCGGGGATTTAAAACTTGTTGATGCTTTATTAAAAGACGGTTTAACCGATGTTTATGAAAAAAAACATATGGGTTTTTGTGCCGAACAAACTGCTATCAAGATGAAAATAAGTCGCAAAGAACAAGACGAATTTGCGATAAAATCCTATCAAAAATCTCAAACTGCCACCAAAAATAATAAATTCATTGATGAAATTGTGCCTGTATCTGTGCCACAAAAAAAAGCCGATGATAAAATAATCATCCAAGATGAGGAATGTTATAATACGAACCTTGATAGAATCCCAAATCTCAAACCAGTTTTTATAAAAGATAGTGGCACAATAACTGCCGCCTCCGCCTCAACTTTGAACGATGGAGCAGCGGCTGTTGTTTTATCTTGCAAAAAAACAGCACAAAAATTAAACCTAAAACCTGTGGCAAAAATAGTATCATATGCGGATGCTGCGATGGCACCTGTGGATTTTGGTATAGCACCTGCCAAAACGATTAAACTTGCTTTGAAAAAAGCTAATTTAAAAATAGAGGATATTGATTGTTTTGAAATCAACGAGGCGTTTGCGGTGGTGGCGCTTGCTAATATAAAATTATTAAAATTAAATCCAGATAGGGTTAATGTTAATGGTGGAGCCGTGTCGCTCGGTCATCCACTTGGAGCATCAGGGGCAAGAATTGTGGCTACTTTATTGCAGGTTTTAAAACAGAAAAAGGCAAAACTTGGAGTAGCCGCTATTTGCAATGGCGGTGGCGGTGCAAGTTGCCTGATTATTGAGAATATATTATGAGCAAAGTTTTACATCGAATATGCCAATCAAATCTACCCACCATAGCAGGAGGCGAAGGGGTTTATTTGCATGATACTAACGGTAAAAAATATATTGATGCTTGCGGTGGGGCGGCAGTATCGTGTTTGGGGCATAATCATCCTGTGATAAAACAGGCGATGATGGAGCAGTTAAATAAAATATCCTATGCTCATACCAGTTTTTTTACGAATGAACCACAAGAAAAATTAGCCCAAAACCTCTTAGAAAATTCAAAAGGAGATTTTGGCTCGGTCTATTTTGTCTCAGGAGGCTCGGAGGCAATTGAGACCTCTTTAAAATTAGCCCGCCAATATTTTTACGAACAAGAAAAATTTGATAAAAAATATTTCATCGCTCGCAAACAATCGTATCACGGTAATACACTTGGTGCTTTGTCAATCGGTGGTAATTTATGGAGACGAACAATGTTTGACCCTATTTTACAACCTGGGCAACATATCTCTGCCTGTTATGCTTATCGTGATAAAAAAGAAAATGAGAGCGAATATGAATACGGACAAAGAGTTGCCACTGAATTAGAAGATAAAATCATAGAATTGGGGGCAAAAAATGTAGCAGCTTTTGTTGCCGAGACTGTTGTAGGGGCAACTGTCGGAGTATTGCCTGCGGTAGATGGATACTTTAAAACTATCCGGGCTATTTGTGATAAATATGATGTCCTGCTTATCTTAGATGAAATAATGTGTGGGATGGGAAGATGTGGCACGCTCCATGCTTGCGAACAAGAGGGCATTCAGGCAGACTTACAAACCATAGCAAAAGGTTTGGCGGGGGGTTATCAAGCACTCGGTGCGGTCTTGGTGGGGGATAAAATTCACCAGCAAATATGTCAAGGATCAGGAATGTTTCATCACGGCCATACCTATATAGGGCATCCTATGGCAACCGCCGCAGGGCTTGCTGTGCAACAAGAAATTCAAGAAAAAAATCTTTTAGAAAATGTCAACAAACAGGGCGAATTATTAAAAAATACTCTACAGGATATTGCCACAAATCATCCCTTTATAGGAGATGTCAGAGGACGAGGACTATTCGTAGGTTTAGAGTTAGTCAAGGATAAAAATAATAAACAGCCCTTTGGTTATAAAAGAAGATTGCATGCAACAATAAAAAAACAAGCGATGGATAATGGCTTGATGATATATCCTATGGGTGGCACAATTGATGGGAAAAATGGCAACCATATTTTATTGGCTCCACCTTTTATTGCTACCTCGTCCGACATAGAACAAATATGCAACAAACTAATCAAGTCAATTGATAGTGCAATAGAAAAATAGTTTTTTAATTGAAATTGTATTAATAGAGACCTTTGCATAATTCAAGCACAATTTATAAAACAAATAGATTGCATATGCTCATAGCAAAAATTCGTCATCACGAGCGAAGCGAGGAACTGTAAAAGGAATTACCATATTCCTCATTTTTGCTATAAAAATGCACTATTTTCTGTCCTCTCTAAACAGCACTTGAGTTATGCAAAGATCTCTACTATAATGTTGTAGAATGTAGATAAATTTGAATTGATAAATTTATTATGTTAGTATTTCTTTTATTTACTTTAAATAGGTTTTTTATATGAATATGGCAGATAGAGATGGGCTTATTTGGTTTGATGGCAAGATGGTTAACTGGCGTGATGCTAATGTTCATGTATTGACTCACACTTTGCATTATGGAATGGGGGTTTTTGAAGGTGTTCGTGCTTATGAAACTGATAAAGGAGCTGCTATTTTTAAACTACAGGAGCACACAGAAAGATTATTTAACTCTGCCAAAATAATGCAAATGAATATTCCTTTTGATAAACAAGAGATAAATGATGCTCAAATACAGTCTGTATTACAAAACAATCTATCTTCTGCATATATTCGTCCGATGTGTTTTTATGGGTCAGAGAGTATGGGTCTTCGTGCAAAGGGATTAAAGACTCACTGTATAATTGCCGCATGGAACTGGGGTTCTTATATGGGCGAGGATAAAATGCAACAAGGAATTCGTATAAAAACATCTTCACATACTCGCCATCATGTGAATATCTCAATGTGTAAATCAAAAACCAATGGCAATTATGTAAATTCAATGTTGGCTTTACAAGAGGCTTTAAATGATGGTTATGATGAGGCTATGTTGTTAGACCCACAAGGATTTGTCGCCGAAGGATCAGGCGAGAATATTTTTATCATCAAGAATGATGTGATTTATACTCCGGATTCTACCTCAGCATTAAATGGCATAACTCGTCAAACAATTATGAATCTTGCTACTGATATTGGAATAAAAGTGATAGAAAAACGCATCACAAGAGACGAGGTATATATAGCTGATGAGGCATTTTTCAGTGGCACAGCAGTAGAAATTACCCCTATTTCTGAGGTAGATAATCGCCCCATAGGAACAGGAACAAGAGGTCAAATTACCAAAAAATTACAACAAATGTTTTTTGATGTTGTAAACGGTAAATTACCAAAATACGATTCTTGGTTATCATACGTAGAGGCTTAATAAAAATGGAAATTGCCAATAATAAAAACATATATCAGGTCACATCTTCTGATTACCCGTTATCCTGTCCTGGTAAAAATATGTCAAAGAGTGAATCTCACCCTAAAATTTTTATCAAATTAGATAAAAAGGGAGAAGGTGTGTGCCCTTATTGTGGAGCCATTTATCGTGCCCACCACAATACATAGGTTTAATCAATTTACCCATAGTATAAAAGCAGTTTTAATAGCACTTTTTTTACTTTTATCACTGTTTTTTGTAAGCCGTTTTGCTTTTTTATTATTTTTATCACAAGCAGAAATTTTAACATATGACTTATATCAATTATCCTATGCCTTTATGGTAGGATTTCGTTTTGATTTAAGAGTAGCTATAATCTTATTTTTACCATTCTTTTTACTAGCAAGTTGGGGCAAAATAAATAAACAATTTCTAAATTCTTTAAAAATTTATTCTTTGGTTGTTTTGGCAAGTGTGTTATTTTTAAATATCTCTGACTACTTTTATTTTCAATTTTATCAATCTCATTTTAACGGCATCATATTCGGTTTAATTGAAGATGATTTTGTGGCATTGATGCAAACAATCTGGGCACAATATCCACTAATAACCACGATATCATCAATTATACTATTTATCCCATTATCTTGGTTTTTATTGGGAAAATTTATCAATATCAATAAAATAAATACCAAACAATACCACATTATCCATAAAATAATTTTTGTAATAGTGTTGTTATTTTTAATCGTCTATGGTGCCAGGGGAGGGTTTGCCATGCATCCATTAGGATCGCAAGATAAAATCGTATCCGATAATCAATTCATCAATCAACTTGGCACCAATTCTGTTATTGAATTATATGAAACTATTGTAAAAAGAGCACATATTTTTGACAACATAAATCCCAAAAGTATTTTAGATAAATATAATTACTCCCATATATCACAACCACTATCAGATTATTTTGGCATCCAATTTGATAAAAACATAAGTGATAAAGAGGCGTTTGAGAGTTTATTTATCAAAACTACCGCTAAAAAAGATAATAAAAAAAATGTTATTTTTGCTTTGATGGAAAGCCAAAGCGGACATCTATCCGATTACCACAGCAATAAAAATAATTTGTTAGGTGAGTTATCTATACATTTCAAGAAGGATATAGTTTTTAATCGATTTTTATCAAGCGAGCACGGCACAAACCCCAGCTTAGAAAATATACTATTAAATACTCCAATTTATCCTATCGGACAAAGCCGCTATAAAAATATAAATTTTAAATCAAATATAATTACACCCTTTAAAAAAAATGGTTATGAAATTATATTTATAACCGGCGGCAGTAATGGCTGGCGAGATTTGGATAAATTTTTACCAAAGCAAGGTTTCGATAAGATTATTGACAAAATATCAATTAAAAATAAATATCCACAGGCCACCGAAAATACCTGGGGAGTTTTTGACGAATATTTATTTGACTACACATATGATTTAATACAAAATAATAAATCCAAAAAACCTCTATTTATTTTTTTGCTCAGCACCGGCCATCATCCACCATATAAAATCCCTCCTGATTATAAGTTAAAAAAATATCAAATACCAGCTGAATTTGATGATATATTATTTGACAAAAGTAAAAAAGAAGCACATAGAGTATTAAAAAGCTATCAATATAGCAACGATAAATTAGGATTGTTTATCAGCAAAATAAAAAACAATAATGATCTAAAAAATAAGACGATTATAGCCACCACAGGAGATCATAATACTCGTGATATAATAAAATATAATTCAAACAGGTCAATTTTTAACCATGTCAGAGTGCCTTTTTATTTGTATTTGCCAGATGATTTAAAACAAAATATAAAATATGACAATAATATTATAGCCTCTCATAAGGATATATTTCCTACAATATACAACCGAATTTTTAAAGATACAAAATATTTTAAATCAGGAGAGGATCTATTAGCTGTTGATAAGAGTAATAATTTTGCCATCCATAATTGTCTTATATCGGCCAATAAATATGGAGCGATAAAAAATACAGCGAAGCCATTTTTTTACAAGTGGCACAAAAAAACACTGTTAAAATCAGCAAAACTAAATAATAACTTGCAAAAACTACTTAAAAAAACCCAAGCCTATTGTGCTATTATGCACTGGCAAATACTTTATCAAACGATTAACGAATAAATAACTACGGTCATGCTGAACTTGATTCAGTATCCATCTATGTAACAAGGCCTTCCATGTCATTTGAATGGATTCCGTGTCAAGTATTTCAATGACGAATATGAGGGGCATACCATAAAATAAGTTAAAGTTTTTCGCCTCGCTCGGCAATCTTTGTTATGGCACAACAATGATGAAAAATGGAGAATGAGATTAGCAAAATAATTATACCACATAGGAATAGATGCACCGCATACAGTGAGATTTATTACTTTTTAAAACATTTCCCATCAAAAGAATTAAAAAATGTTATAGTGGCACAATTATAACTATTATTTAAAGTGTTAATAAAACTAAAAGGATTATAAATTATGGTAGAAAACAAAAATACGACCACGACAACCACCACACCACCATCCCAAGCTGAAAGTTTGGTAGCAGAAGCAGAAACAGGTGCCAGATCTCCTGACAATCTTTTAATTGCTAAGTTTTTGTTTTACACGGCTTTGGTTTGGTCGGTTTTTCAATTATATGTCTCCTCCCCTTTGGTATTAGAATTTACTCCTTGGATGAATGCCGATGTTGTCAAAAGATTCCATCTAATTTTTGCAGGATTCTTGGCTTTTTTATCATATCCTGCTTTTAAAAATTCATCTCGTCATCATATCCCCATTGTAGACTGGATTATGGCTTTGTTGGTTGTCATAGCTTGTAGTTATTTGATTTATCAACAGGTTTGGAATTCTGAGCATTTTGAAATGCGTTTGGGTGTGCCAAATGCCACTGATTTGATTTTGGCAGTCATAGGTATAGTTTTGTTATTAGAGGCTACCCGTCGCTCGCTTGGCCCACCTTTAATGGTAGTGGCTATTTTGGCTTTGTCTTATGCTTTTTTTGGGATGGCTGATTATGCTGGCGCCTCTTTGAATAAAATTGTCTCGCATATGTGGATTACTACCGAGGGAGCATTCGGTATTGCGATTGGTGTGTCTGCCACTATGGTTTTTTTATTCGTTTTGTTCGGAGCGATGTTAGAGCAAGCAGGAGCTGGCAATTATTTTATTCGAGTAGCTTTTTCTTTAATGGGACACTTCAAAGGCGGTCCTGCCAAAGCCGCTGTGGTATCATCTGCTATGACCGGCATGATATCAGGTTCATCAATTGCGAATGTTGTGACAACTGGCACTTTTACGATTCCTTTGATGAAAAAAGTAGGATTTTCAGCAGAAAAAGCAGGAGCTGTTGAGGTTGCCTCATCCACCAACGGTCAACTTACCCCGCCGATTATGGGGGCAGCTGCCTTTTTGATGGTGGAATATGTTGGTATTCCGTTTGTTGAGGTAATAAAACATGCTTTTCTTCCTGCTATAATATCCTATATCGCTTTGGTTTATATTGTGCATTTGGAGGCTATGAAAGCCGGAATGCAGGGTTTGCCTCGTCCGTTTAAAATGAATAAAAAAGCCAAGCTTTTTGGGGTGTTGAGCGTGTTGATTGTGGTAGGGTTTTTGGTTTGGGTTTTGCCACCTGCCATAGCTTTCATCAAACAATTTGCAGGAGATTACACATTTTGGGTAATTTGTGCTATTTTATTAGTATCCTATCTTGTCTTGTTGTTTTACTCTTCCAAAGTGCCAGATTTACCTACCGAAGAAATTGTTGAATTACCAAAAGTTGGTCTGACGGTCCGAGCAGGATTACACTATTTATTACCAGTCGTGGTTTTAGTGTGGTTGCTGACAGTTGAGAGATTATCTCCTGATTTATCGGCTTTTTGGGCGGTGATATTTATGATTTTTATTATCATAACTCAACATCCGATTATCAACTTTTTCAGAGGCTCGTTGAAACTATGGCAACAGACTAAAATCGGTTTGAATGATTTTAAGTTTGGTTTGGTGAATGGCGCTCGTAATATGATAGGAATCGGTGTCGCCACGGCAGCCGCAGGCATCATAGTCGGCACAGTGACCTTAACTGGTATAGGGCAGGTGGTGATAGGTTTGGTAGAGTTTATTTCTGGTGGCAATATATTTTTAATCCTATTATTTACCGCAATTATTAGTTTGATTTTGGGGATGGGTTTGCCTACTACGGCGAATTATATTGTCGTCTCGTCCCTTATGGCACCTGTTATTGTAAGTTTGGGAGCCGCGAACGAGATTGCAATTCCGCTGATAGCAGCTCACATGTTTGTGTTTTATTTTGGGATTTTGGCGGATGATACCCCACCTGTTGGTCTGGCTGCTTTTGCGGCGGCTGCTATTTCCAAAGGCGACCCGATAAAAACAGGTATTCAAGGTTTTACCTACGACATAAGAACCGCTGTTTTGCCATTTTTATTTATTTTTAATACTCAGTTATTGATGATTGGAGTTGATAGTATTTTAAATCTTGTGGTGGTGGTGGTCTCATCAGTGATGGCTATTTTGTTATTCGCCGCTGCCACTCAGGGTTTTTGGTTAGTAAAAAGTCGTCTGTGGGAAACATTAGTTATTGTCCTATGCGCTTTTTTACTGTTTCGTCCGGGTTTTGTTTGGGATAAAGTGCAACCACCGTTTGAAAATTTGTCTGGTAAGCAAATATTCCAAGTTGCCGACAAGATGCAAGCGGGTGATTTATTACAATTTGTCGTTGAGGGCGAGACATTAGAAGAGGTGGAGAGGTCATATACTTTTATGATTCCATTAGAGACAGGCAAAACTGGTAGGCAACGGATAAATAATACTGGGTTGCAATTAGACGATAGTCTGGGAGAGATGGAGGTGGCGATGATAAATCTTGGTATTTCATCTAATACTGGCATCACCAAACAATTAGAATCATTCAAAAAAGCCGGAGTCGATAGTGGCTGGATTATAAAATCAGTGCGAGTAAAAAGCGACAGAGTCCCCAAAGAAATAGTTTATATCCCAACTTTGGCTTTAATATTTTTCATCGGTTTTTTACAAATCCGCCGTAAAAAACAACAACAATTATCGGAGGCAACATAAAATGTATCAAAATATCCTAACTTATGTCGATATGCATAAAAAAAATTCTTGGATTAAGTCTTTGCCCCATTGTGTTGAGTTGATAAAAAGACCAGAGACCAGATTGCATATTTTAACCTGTCTGCCAGATTTTGGGATGCCTATTGTCGCGCAATTTTTCCCCTCAAATTTTGATGATAAAAAAGTGCAACAAGAGATTTTAAAGCAACTTCAAGACTTTATCAAAACTCATGTGCCAGCCCAGATAAAAACCAAAGCGATAATTACCGAAGGGACCCGCCGAGATGCAATTTTAAACATTGCTAAAAAAATTGAAGCTGATTTGATTGTGTTGCCTACTGCCCGTGAGAAAAGCCACTTTTATACCCTCGGTGCCACCGCTGCCCATGTGGTCCGTCATGCTGATTGTTCGGTTTTGATTGTCCGATAAAAAAATAAAAATTTTGAAATCTGTCTATCTTGAATCATCTGTCATAAGTTATATTAGCTCCAATCCAAGCAGGGACTTAATTGTCTCTGCTCGTCAGATTATTACAATGGATTGGTGGACGAATCACAAAAAAGAATATAATATTTTTGTTTCTGAATTGACTATAAAAGAGATAAGTTTGGGGAGCGATGCTCAATCTAAAAAAAGATTATCTTTGATTGAAGGTGTTGAGGTGTTGGAGACAACAGAGAATGCTAAAAAATTAGCAAAAATTCTGATTAAGAATAGAGTTGTTCCCAAAACAAGTGCAGAGGATGCTTTGCATATTGCTATTTCTGCGGTGCAAAATATTGATTTTTTGCTAACATGGAATTTTAAACACATCAATAATGCTAACACCAAAGAAAAAATAAAACACATAATTGAAAAAAATGATTATAATAGCCCAATATTATGTTCACCAGAGGAGCTTAACAGGTAATGATAGATGACCCAATTGTAGCAGAAATTCGCAAAAACCGTAATTTGCATGCAAAAAAATATAACTATGACTTAGATAAAATATTTTTATCAATAAAAAAAGCTGAAAAAAAGCACCATAGACTACTTGTCAATCGTGAAATTAATAATTTTGAGAAGAAATTAGATGTCGTTGTTTAATAAATTCAAAAAAACAACAATTGCTATTAACAAAACACAAGAGAGGATTTATGCCGAAGTTATGGATGAATTAGAACAAGGCAAAATGAAAAAAGGCTTGTGGGGCAAAGCTTTGAGCGATGGATTAGGGGACGAGACCAAAGCCCGCGGAATTTATATCAAATTAAGATTTAAAGACATAAAAGATAATACAGGAATGGATCAAAAAAATATTGAAACATAGAAAATAATCTATTTTTTCGGAAGCGGTAGACAAGTTACCGTATTAAAAAAGGCTGGCATTAAATATAACATAAAACGGATTATGATTTTATGACAGACCCATTTTATAAAAATGTCTGTCCCTAAATATAAATCAAACCATGTAGAATGCGGTGGTAAGATTTTTATTAAGACAGATTACAGCATCTAAATCTTATTTTTTATAAGATTCACAGACCATAACAATCAGAAAGACAAATGTAATATTCTCAGAAAAAGAACTCTAAACCAAGAGAGCCTGAATATGCTTGTTTATCGTCGTCTTTGCCTGTGGCTAAATCAAGATTTAAAACCCCAAATGTCAAACCAAACCCTATCAGGCTCATTTTAGATCCTGCCATATTTTTGCTATAACTGGTGCGAACATCAGGCACAAAAGAATAATACCAAGCTGATTTTTTAGGGACATTATATGAGGCTCCTAATTTTATCCATTGGCTTTCATCATTTGATAGGTTTTCTGTTTTGTTAAGATCCAAAGATCCTGCCAATACAAACATCTTGTTTTTTGTCATATAATAAGCACCATCAATGCTAAGTTGTGGCTTTAACTCAATTTCTTTATCTGCCACCGCACCAAAACCTGTTGCCGAGTTTGAGGTATTGTGAATAGGGATTGATGGCGAGTTTAAGTTGCGTAAAATAGCCCCCGCTTGATATTTATCAGTTTGAAATTGTCCACCTATATCTATGCCAATTGTGGTATCATTGTGATCCTCTTCTAAGTCTTTAACATCATCCTTCATTTTATCACCGACATCATCGCCCTTAGCTGAGGCTCTCATATATTCATCAATACCTATTATGCTTTGATTATAACTTGACTTTAAAATTTTCAAGCGAACACCTGCTTTAATTTTTTGTTTTTTTGCTAATTTTATTTTTAATAAATTGTCAACTCTTCTGCCGTATCCTATCGCCAATTCAGAAGATTTGCCATACATCAGGCCAAATCCAGCGTTGGTGGTAATTTCATCTAATATATCCTCGGTATCTGGCATATATTTTTTTGTTGTATGGTCTTTAAGCTCCTGTGCACTGGGAGCTCTGCCTAACTGTTGGGTTAAATCAATCAGATCCTGAGCTGCATTGGCAAGTATTTTAGCTTCGGCGTCAGCGACCAGTTTTTCTAAGGCAACTTTGCCATCAAATGTGCCAGGGGCAGTTTGCAAGGCATTAAATTTACCAACCAAATGAGTGCTTTGTTTAATTGACCAGCCACCATATAGTTTGGACGATTCCAAAACAATTGGAATAGAGATGCTGGCTTTTATGCTCAAAAAGGCGTCTTTGTTGTTGCCAAAAGCAGTGTTAATGTCTTTTATCATTTTTTCGGTGGTAGCAACTGCATTGTCTATACCATCAGTTCCTTTATTGTCAATGGCATCCATACCATCTTCAAGATCATCAATAAAAGACTCCATTTGGCTTTCTTCAAGATAGAAGTTCAAATCCAAACCTGCTCCATAATTACCATCTTTTTTTTGATAATTGCCAAGCCAAGCAGGGTTGCTGTCTCTGGCAAAAATTGTGTTTTGATTGCTGGCATTTGTAAGATTGATGTTAGGGCCAATCGGCTGCCCATCGACACTCGCAATAACATTGGATTGCAAAACAAGCATTGCTAAAGATAGGGTTAAAGTTTTAAAATTAAGTTTCATTGTATTGCTCCTAAAAAAAATACAAAAGTAAATCAAAGTCATAAAAAATCAGTCATAATTATTTATACTTGTGTGTCAGATGTCTGTTCCACTGCTTGTTAGCTCGCAAGACCACAAACAAGCCAACAAATGAAAACGATAGCAATAAACTAGGAAAAACCCAAAGATAATCAATCATAATCAAATCTCCTTAAAATCAATAGAGAAATAAACTCCAAAAAGATAAATAAAATTGAAGATATTGTCACAGATAAAAATGCACTATTGACAAAACCTACATAACCAATTGTAGCAAACCGAGCAATAGCAATTATTCTTAATGTTGTAGCCAAGTGCCTTGCTTGTTCTTGGTTGATGTCTCTATAATGTTTTCAAATCTAAAAAAAATTAAAAAGCACACTATAACATATCTTGCCAAATAGGTGTAAGTTTTTTTGGTAGTTTTTTATTCATTCCCAAATAAACAAATTTATTTTTAGGGTTATGAAAATCAGAGCCTATTGATGCTTTAAAATCATAATCCACACAAAGATTTGTGGCAGTTTTTATATCCTGTTCGTTGGTGCGTCCTGATATAACCTCAATTCCGTCACCACCGAGATTTTTAAAATCTTGACATAAGTGATTTAACCAACTCATCGTCATTTTGTATCTCATAGGGTGTGCGACAACTGCTACCCCGCCTGCATTTTTTATCCAACCCACAGCATCGGATAAATCAACAGATAACAAAGGCACACAACACCTTTTATTATCAGCAAGATATTTGTCAAATGCCTCTTGCATCGTGTTACATTTTTTTTGTTCAATTAAATAGGTAGCAAAATGAGTGCGAGAAATATTTTTGTTGCCTGCTAATATACTAACTCTTTCTAAAACACCGCTCAATCCCAAATTTTCAATTTTTTTGGCAATTTTTATGGCTCTATTTTGCCGAGAGTTTATCAATTTCTTTAAGCCTTCTTGCATTATTCTATCATCAGGGTTAAAATTTAAACCAACAATATGGATAGGTTTTTTTTGCCAAATAGTGGAGATTTCAATTCCAGTTAAAAATTGAATATTTAATTTATCTGCTATTTTTTTTGCCTCTTTTAAGCCATCGACAGAATCGTGATCAGTTAAAGATAATAAATCAATAGAATTTTTTTTGGCAACTTGAACTAATTCAGTAGGAGATAAAATTCCATCTGAAATATTGCTATGACAATGTAAATCGGCTATCATTTTCGCCAAAAAGACTATTCAAACATTTTATTTAAGGCATCAATACCCTCATCAACCACTTCTTGCAATTCATCAGGTGAATCATCGTGATCATATGCCATCTGACAATATATAGACAAACCTTTCAAAGCACAGGCTATTTTTTTAACTTCATCTTCATCAAGGCTAACACCATTTTTAAGCTTCAAGTGATTCTCGCTCATGTTTTTATGCTCCAAAAAAAACTATTATTATAACATTGTATTTTTATAAAAGTTATGAAATGTTTTGACAAATTTGCTCCGCTGTTATTTTTTCTAAACATTCATAGGATTTGAGAGGGCAGAATCGTTTAAAGCATGGTTGGCATTCTAAATTTGTTTGTAAAATTGTTTTGTTATTTGTTAAGGGTGGTGTATAAAAAGGTGATGATCCACCATAAATAACTATAGGATGACAATTAACAGCCGAGCTTATATGCATCAATCCTGAATCATTTGTAATTGCATATTGGCATAAATCTAAAATATCAATTGCATCAAAAATTGTAGTTTTCCCAGATAAGTTTAAGATATTATCATTATTTTTGCATATTTTATCACATATTAATTTTTCGTTTTTGCCACCGAGAATTATAATTTCATAACCTTTTTTTTGCAAAACAGTGGCAAGGGACGCAAATTTGTTCGCGGGATACTGTTTTGTTTTGCCATAACTTGCCCCTGGCATAAATGCGATTAGTTTTTTGGTTTTGATTTTTTGTTGCCATTTTTGTTGGTTGTTTGGGTCAATTTGTAATTTTGGATATGGTGGTTTTTGTTTATAGTTGATTAGTTTTAAAGTTTTTTCAAGCCAAGGGGTATTTTTGTCGTGTGGTATGTTTTTTATGTCATTGATAAAAAAATTACGGATATTTGCTGATGTGCCAGATCTTATAGGAATTTTGGCAAAATAGGGGATAAGGGCTGCTTTGAATTTACGTGGAATTATAATGGCTTTATCAAATTTGCCTTTTATTTTTTTGGCAGTTTTCAGATATAATGATAGTTGAAATTTGCCATGCTGCAAATCAAGTGGATAAATATCATTAACCTCTGCTATTCTTTGGTAGATTGGTTTTAACCATAAAGGACATAAGACAGATATTTTTAAATTTTTTGGCAGAGCACGGATGAGGCTATGGGACATAACCGCATCACCTAACCAGTGTGGACTTATAATTAAAATTCTTTGGTTTTGCAAGATATTAAACTCAATCTTTTGGTCTCATTACATTCCACACACTTTTTAAATTATAATTTCTATAACGTCCAGGTTTTTTACGGTTGCCACCTGGATAACTTAATAGGTTAGCAATTTTTTTATTATAATCTACCCAACTTACAAACATTCCGCTGTGTTCTGAATTGTGATATGAATGGTTGATAAAATACAACCAGTCGCCAGGTTTAATTATGGATTGTTTGGCAAATGGTCCTCTTTTTTTATGAGATTTAAAAACTGTTTGTCTGTTTTGGTAATCAAAGCCTGCCCGATTATAAGCAACATTTAAATAATCCCAACAACCACCACGAATTATCTCACCTTTTGCCACCATTTTTTGAGCGGTTGAGAGCACAATCTGTCCATTGTTTTGTTGTTGTGATGATGATTGTATTTGTTGTCTATGGTAAATGAACCCCACATTAGATTTGTCAACATGGCGTGCATAGGGTTGCGGTTGTGGCTTTTTATTGTTAAATGAGCAAGCAACAAGGTTAAAAAAAATTAAGGGAAGTAAAAAATAAAATAGATTTTTCATAACGGTTATTTGGTGAGTTTTAAAAAAATTTGTGCCAGCTTTTCTGGCAGGGTTAAAATGTCGTCTATAATAGCATAATTTTTTAAAAATATTCTTTTGACATATTGATCCGACTTTTTGTCTAAGTTTATGCAGTAGGTAAAGATATTTTTTTGTTGTAATTCTATTCTGGCTTGTTTGGCATCTTCTATCAATAAATTTTGGTCTTTGACATCAATATCAGCAGGTTCACCATCGGTTAAAATCAAGACAATTTTTTTATCATTTTTTTGGTTTTGTAAGATATTACCACTGTGGCGCATAGCAGCCCCCATTCTTGTTGAGAGACCAGCTCGCATAGCCGACAATCTTTTTTTTACACTATCATCAAATTTTTCGCTATATCCTTTAATGTGATAATACCCTACAAAATGCCTGCCGTTGGAATTAAATCCTGCGATGGCAAAATTATCTTGCAGTTGCTCGATAGCCCAGCTTAAAATAACTATTGCCTCTTGTAATAAATTCAAGATAGTTTGCGAAGATTTTTTGTTAATTTTATTATTGCCAGAGGCAGATAAGTCAAGCAATAGTGAGAGTGCGATATCTCGCTCATAGGGAGTTGTGTTAGCATTGATGCGATTATCAATTTCAATCCCAGATTTGTAATCAATATAAGAGCCGATGGCTATATCGGTATCTAATTCTGTGCCGTCTTCTTGGTATCGCAGACGTTTATGGTTTTGCGGTTTTAATGAATCTAATAATTTTTTGAGTTTATTTGTTGTTTTTTTATGTTTTAATAAAATATTGTTTATTTTATCTGAATTTGCCTCGGCATATTTGCTTTCATATAGGGTGACCCAATCTGGTTTAAAAATTTTGGCTATATAATCCCACTCGTCATATAAATAAGGAATGCCATAGGTTTTTTTGTCCTCATCGGTTGTTTTTCTCTCCATCATATCCTCAGGCTCATCATTTTCTTCGTGAAAAAGCCACATAGTGCGATTGTCATCACGATAATCAATTAGGGTATTTTTAAAATAAACCTGTGAATACGAGTCACTTTTGAGTTGAGCTTTAATCGTGAAATCCAACCCAATTTTTAAACATTTTGCCGTTGAATGCTCGCCTGTTTGCATCATTTTTAAAAACTTATCAACATATTCGTTAATTATCTGGTTGCTACATTTATAATCTGAATTTAATATTTTATAAGATAATTGTGCCATTCTGTGGCGAACACAGGATATATTTTTATCATCACAATCATTATCAATCGGGACAGGGTGTAGTTTTTGCCACAAATATCGCAAACCGGGATATTTTTGCATTGCCAGATATTCTACTCTGGAATCTTCAAATAATTCAATAAAAAATCTTTGCATCGGCGAGAGGTTGTCACCTACAACTTGTTTGGTCCATTTTATATGCGAACTAATATGACAAATTTGAGCAAAATAACGATTTTTGCCACTTATATTATTTTTGGTGTCATAAGAATCTGGCATAAATAAAGTCCCATCATCCAAAAAACAACCAGCAGGATTTGCTTTGGTAAGAGTTACAGGTTGCGGGCGAAAATTTAATTTAATATCCCACAAACTTTTGGCATATTTTTGCAAAGAATTTTCAATATTGATAAGCAATGTGCCTGCTCTTTGTCTTTGCAACATTGACTTGCTATCAGATGTTTTAAGCGAGAAAAAATCCGTTTGATGTTCTGGATTGTCTTTGAAATATAAAATCCCATATTCTGCCCATTTTTTTAAACCATCAACATTAACAATTTTTAATAATTTTGCCGAATTTTCGATAAAAACAGGCAAGGCAACACTCGGATGAGTGGAGTGAATGCCATGCACCGAGACACTAGTTTTATCAGATAAGATTCTCAAAATTTTAAGATAATTTTTAAGTAATAATGGGCTTTCCAAACAACGGCTGATAGCAGGTAAGTGCTGTAAAAACAAAGCTATTGATTTGCTATTGGGGGATTTTTGTAAAAATAAAATAAGATTAAAAACTAAGTCCGATATGTTCTCGCCAATGATTCGGACAATCTGCGGTATTTCAGATATAAAACTTAAAACAGGGTCTGCACCACGACCAAAGGCGGCAATTTGTTCGGCATATTGTTGATATTTTTGAAGATTTAAGTTTTTGGTTTTATAAGCATTGGCATATGAGTCCTGCCATATGTTTTGCACCTCTTCAAAACTACAATTTAAGACAGGTATTTCCATAAATAATTATCAATTTTTAACTATTAACTATCAACTATCAATCAGTCCTGTGGCAAAAGCCGCCTTTTCAATGGCATCTTTTATATCTTTGTCATCTGTGATAGGGGAGATAAGTGACATTTTAATTGCATCTTTTGGGTTGATATTTTGTTTTAATAATGTAGCACAATATACCAACAAACGAGTAGAGATTCCCTCGTCAAGTCCGTGTCCTTTGAGGTTACGTGAAGCTGCTGCTATTTGCACTAATTTATCCGCAATATCCTGGGATATACCCGTTTCTTTGATAATAATTTTTGCCTCAATTGCAGATTTTGGATAGTCAAAATCCAAACAAACAAATCGCTGCTTGGTGCTTTGTTTTAAATCTTTCATTAACGATTGATAACCTGGATTATAAGAGATAACAAGTTGAAAATCTTTATGTGCCTCAATAAGCTCGCCTTTTTTGTCAAGCGGTAACATTCTGCGATAATCAGTTAAAGGATGAATGATAACAGTGGTATCAGCCCGTGCCTCGACAATTTCATCCAAATAACAAATTGCTCCATATCGCACGGCATTAGTTAAAGGTCCGTCAACCCATCTGGTGCCGTCTTTATCTAATAAAAATCTACCAATTAAATCAGAGGCTGTCATATCCTCGTTGCAAGCGACCGTTATCAGGGGTTTGTTGAGAGAATATGCCATATGTTCGACAAAACGAGATTTGCCACAACCTGTAGGTCCCTTTAACATCATAGGCATTTTTTTGCCATAGGCTGCTTCATATAAAGAGGATTCATTATTTTGGTTATAATAGAAAGGTTTATCCTTAATTTTGCAATCTGTTATATTCATAAGAGTATTTTTAAAATCAAAAAGATAAAATTATAATCTTTTTTAAAGCCAATAAGCAAATATATTTTATAAAACATAAGGCTTTTTCATAAATTTTATTCAATTCGTAAAGTACATAAAATACACTATTTTTTTATTTAAGTTTGTGTGCAACCGATTGGTTTTTTGTTGTGATTTTTTATAAACTCATTAATAATTTTATTTTCTGCGGTTTTTGCAGGAGCCCTGCCGTCTTGATATTCTTTACCAAAAATTTTATACTTAGGTTGGATAGGAAAAAAAGCATAAACATTTATAATTTTGTTCATATTTAACAAACTTTGCAAGACGAAATAATTGGTGGTTGAATTAGTTCCTGCTATTCTGTATTCTATTTTGCCACAATTATATGACTGCACTCTTTTAACAATAGATGTTATGGTGTGTCCGATTTTAAAGATTTTGTCGTTTATAACGAATAAATAAACTAAGCCGTTTTTATTGATATTGTCCTTATTGGGGTTTATCACCTCTAACCTCTCACGATCTTTATTAGGTTTTAAATCGCACAAATGCTGAAAATGTTTTTTGTATTCAAAGTCATTAAAATTAACTTCATTTTGCAATTCGTCACTTGTTTTCAATAAAACAATATTTCTATTTTTCTTTTTTGCCATAGTATTTGGTATTAAATTTTTTGATAAAAGAGTTTTGAGCTGAATTTAATTTAAAACTACCCCACAGCGGATAATTTTGCAAAACTCGCACATTGTTAAAGTTGCCATAACGGGTTATATTGTTGATAAACTTATACACATCTTGCTCTAATTCTTGTTTTGTTTTAATCGCTTGTATTTGCGTTTTGCACCTTATAAATGCCACCGATTGAGTCATACCACAGTTATCAATAAATAAACCATATTGATTGGTAAGCGACAAAAAGACCTTAAAACCATCTTGGAACTTATGGGCTTGTTTGCTCCACAGGGTTTTGGTTGGAGTATGAATTAGTTTATATTTATATTCAGCTGTTTTATGTTCGCTGATAAACTGTTTTTTGGTCGTGCGGTGTAGGTCGCTGGTGGTTTGAATTTCATATTTTGGTAATTTTTTATTGTTGATGGTTAAATCTAAAATCTCTCGCACCATATCCGAATAATAAAGAGGGATAAAATTGACATTTTTGTTGAGACGGGCTTGTTGAGTATCTTTTATTTTATAATGATTATTTATCGTGAATTTATGTCTATTGGGGCTTTTTTGTAACAAAAACCAGCTAAAAGATGAGCCAACTTTGGGGAAATATTTTTTTGCTCCGCCTATATCAAGGTGGATAAATTGATATTGGCTTAATTTTTTTGGCAGAGTATTTCTATCAGAGTATGACATCCAATTGTTTGGCACAATAAATAAAATATAACCGCCATCATAAGTTAAATCAAGGGCTTTTTTTATAAAATCTCGTGATAAATTATGATTTTTTGAGACCCTGCCGTTGTCATTAAATTTAGCATAGGGTGGATTTGAGACAATTAAATCATATTTTTTTATGTTTTTATCTGTGTTTGTTAATAAATCATCGCAAGAGGTAGGATAGGTTAAAAAATCTTGACAAGTTAAATTTATCTTAGACCCAAAATATTCTTTAACATTTTCAATTCTTTTGGGGTTTATTTCATTGAAATATAAATTTTTCAAATTAGTTTTGGTTCTAATATAACCGTGAAAATTACCATTACCACAACAACTATCTAAGATTTTTAAGTTATCTTTTTGCCAAAAATTATCAGGAATGCTATCTACCATTTCTTTGACACAATCCATCGGAGTGCAAATATCATTTGAGTTTACAAAGTGATTTTTATCAAAATTCAACTTATCAAAATAATCTCTGATATGTTTAAAATTTGTTATTTTGTTGTGTCTTGATTCAGATTCCATAAAAAGCATTATAACATAAAATATTTTTATGATTTTAACAAAACCAAAGTGGCGCCTGAACCACCTTGATTTATGGGAGCAGAACAATAGGACAAAACATTATCATATCTTTGCAAATATTGACGGACTAAAGGTTTTAAAACTGGTTTATTTTTGTGGCTTCCAAAACCTTTGCCGTGAATTATGCGGATAGTCTTTATATGATGCTCAGATGCTTGATTTAAAAAAACTGCTAATGATTGGTAGGCCTCATTGGCTGTTTGTCCGTGTAAGTCTAATTCAACCTCGGCAGGAATTTTACCCTGTTTTAATTTTTTAAAAGTTTTGTTTTGCAAACCGTCTTGTTTGTAGTCTGAATCTGTATCTACCTGGGACAAGGAATCTGTATCAACAAAATAATTAAAATTAGTGGCAGTCACGGATTTTTGGTTATGTTGTGGTGTTTTTGTTGCCGGTTTTTTGGTGTGGCTAATTTTATTTTGTTTTTTTAAAGGGACAATTTTGGCTGTGTTTATCAAATCGGCAAATTTTTGACTCATAATTATTTTGGCAAAGTAACGCCAGTTTGACCTTGATATTTGCCGCTTTTGTCTTTATAGGATACCTCGCATACCTCATCAGATTCAAAAAACAACATTTGGGCAACACCCTCATTAGCATAAATTCTGGCAGGCAGGGGGGTCGTGTTGGAAAATTCCAAAGTAACATGTCCTTCCCATTCAGG
The DNA here is from genome assembly GCA_003645455.1 of Gammaproteobacteria bacterium. Classification (GTDB taxonomy): domain Bacteria; phylum Pseudomonadota; class Gammaproteobacteria; order QNFE01; family QNFE01; genus QNFE01. Next base: position 63,024 of record QNFE01000006.1, read on the forward strand.
CTCTAATGGGGTAACATTGACAATTATGCCACATCTTGCATAGGTAGATTTACCCAAGCAAATTGTCAAAACATTACGAGGAATTTTGAAATATTCAATCGTGCGAGCTAAAGCAAAAGAATTAGGAGGAATAATACAAATATCAGATTTAACATCAACAAAACTATTGGGATCAAAATCTTTGGGGTCAACTATTGCATGGTTAATGTTGGTAAAAATTTTAAACTCATCGGCACAACGCACATCATAACCATAGGATGAGGTGCCATAAGATACCGCCTTTTTGCCGTGTTTGTCGGTTTTAATTTGGGTTGGATAAAATGGCTTAATCAACTCATGATTTTGGGCCATTTTTTTAATCCACTTGTCTGATTTAATACTCATAGTCAATATTTAATTTTAGTTTTAATTTCTAATGCCAAAAGTAAGTTTAGATCTTAATAACTCATCTCTTTTATTTGTTTTTGTCATCAAATACTCCATCGGTCGGTCTCCTTTGGTAGTATTGCAATGCCCACATAATAATTGATAGTTTTCATAATAATTACCACCACCTTTTGATTTTGGAATTATATGATCAATATGAAAATCTTTAATTAAATATTTATTATCACAACCATTACAATGCCCCTGTTGTTCTTTGTATAATTTTTCTTTGATGTTTTGGTTTGGTAGTTCTTCTTTGACATCATCTCTTTTTGGAATATCTGTTCTATGAATAAAATCTTTAAATAAACCTGCATCATCTGATAACCTCTCGACCAAAACATCGGCGGCTTGTTTTTCTATATCTATTCCTATCCAATGTCGTTGTAATTGCTGGGCTGCCACACAAGCTGTCGCACAACCACAGAAAGGATCAAACACTACATCACCTTCGCAGGAGCTTGCTTTGATTATTCTGTGTAAAAGGGCAAGTGGTTTTTGGGTAGGGTAGCCTGTGCGTTCTGCAACTCCAGATTGTAAGCTGTTTATATCAGTCCAATAATCTTCTGGAATCTTTCCTTCATCTAAATAATATTTATAATACTTTGTCTCTCCTTTAGAGTTTTTTGTTCCATAAACTAATCTATATTTTCTGCCTGTGTTATCAATCTTCATTTTACCACCAAAAGATTTTTTCCCACTTTTCATTTCTATTTTTACATCATTGCCATTAAAAGTAAATGCATTTGATTTTGAGTATCTTAATATTATATCATGTTTTTTTCCAAATCCTTTTTTGGACCTGCCACCATGTGAATAACACCAAACAATTTCATTCCTAAAATTATTTTTACCAAAGATTCTATCTAACACAATTTTCAAATAATGTGATGCCGTAGGATCGCAGTGTAAATATAAACTACCTGTCTCTTTTAAAACTCGGTGCATTTGGATTATGCGTTGAGTCATATAGGTAATATATGCCATCATAGCTTTGCCATAAATACCCTCAATAGATTGAATAAAATTAACCAAAAAAGGATAATCGGTAAACATAGTTTCAAGATAAAACTCATTAACATCTTCCCAGCTCCACATATCTTTAAAACTCGCCCCAGCAGACTTAGAGCCCACAGGGGCAGAATAAGTTCGTTTTGAATTAAAAGGTGGGTCTAAATAAATTAAATCAACACTCTGACTATTTAAACCATTTAAGATAAATAGGTTATCATTAGTATAAAGAGTGTTGGTAAATTTATTCATCAATCATTGCTAATAACAATATTAGGAAATTTTGCCGAATAGTCTTTTGCTTGCAATGCTAATTTGGCGGAAGTTCTGCGAGCTATATCACGATAAATTTGCGATATTTTTGAACTTTCATCGCGGGCTACGGTAGGGTTACCGCTATCCGTATCTTCTCGAATAGAAATATCCAAAGGCAAAGCACCCAAAAAATCAACCTCATATTGATCTGCCATTTTATTACCACCACCTGTGCCAAAAATATTCTCTTCTTCGCCACATTTTTTGCAGATATGATAACTCATATTTTCAACAATTCCTAAAATTGGCACTTCAACTTTTTGAAACATTTTCAAGCCCTTGCGCGCATCAAGCAACGCTATATCTTGTGGAGTAGTTACAATCACCGCCCCGGATAACGGCACTTTTTGAGCCAGAGTCAGTTGAGTGTCACCAGTGCCGGGGGGAAGATCAATAATTAAATAATCCAAATCTTGCCAGTTGGTGTCGTTTAGCAGTTGCTCCAAAGCTTGGGTTACCATAGGGCCACGCCAAATCATCGGTTGTTCGCTATCAACCAAAAAACCAATTGACATAGCTTGGATGCCATGGTTTTGCAAAGGTTCTAATAATTTACCATCTTTTGAATCAGGTTGTTTATCGATGCCAAGCATTTGCGGTTGAGATGGACCATAAATATCTGCATCCAAAAGCCCCACTGTTGCCCCTTCTTTTTGCAAAGCGATCGCCAGATTTACCGAGACGGTAGATTTACCAACCCCACCCTTACCAGAGGCTACTGCAATTATGTTTTTAATATTGTCCTTGCGTTTAATGCCTTTTTGCACGGTATGGGCGATTATGTCGGTTTTTATGTCAATTTTTACCTTACCAATACCTGTTATCTCTTTAATTTTATCCGTAATAGTTTGTGTTAATTTATCGTGAAATCCTGTGCTTGCATAACCTAACACAATATCAACATTCACATCGAAGCCGTTAATTTTAATGTCTTTGATGCAGTTGCTTTTAATTAAATCTTGTTGCATAAAAGGGTCAATATATTCCTTGATTTTGTCCTCAATTTGCTGTTTGTCAATGTTTGCCATAGTTATTTATAAAAAAAAGTTAAAAAAACAATATAATAGCAAATCAACAAAAAACAAGGATGATTATTTTAATTTTTAACTAAAACTTGATTTATATAAGGGTCTCTATTAAAATACCGCAACTATGAATAATAAAATAAAATGGCAAACCATCAAAAAATATAATGATATTAAGTTTAGTGTTTTTGATGGTATTGCAAAAATTAGCATCAACCGCCCCTATAAACACAATGCTTTTACTGCAGATACTGTTATGCAGATGATAGAGGCGATGAATTATTGCAAAACATCACAAGATATCGCCGTAATCATTATAACAGGCGAGGGCGGTCGTGCATTTTGTAGTGGTGGCGACCAAAGCAGGCGAGGCAAGGGCGGTTATAAAGACAAAGATAATAATCTGAGTTTAAATGTTTTGGATTTACAAAAACTTATCCGCACAATCCCAAAGGTTGTGATCGCAATGGTGGCAGGATATGCCATTGGTGGTGGCAATGTTTTACAGGTTGTGTGTGACCTTTCAATCGCCTCTGACAATTCAATTTTCGGACAAACAGGACCTAATGTCGGCTCGTTTGATGGCGGTTTTGGAGCATCTTATTTAGCAAGATTAGTAGGGCAAAGAAAAGCCCGTGAAATTTGGTTTTTATGCGAGCAATATAATGCTAGACAAGCCCTTGATATGGGTTTGATAAATAAAGTAGTGGCATATGATAAATTAGAAAAAACCACAATAGAGTGGGCGCAAAAAATCAAACAAAAATCCCCATTATCAATCCGACTATTAAAATCCGCCTTTAATGCCGAATTAGACGGACAAACAGGAATAATGGAATTAGCCGGCAACTCAACTTTGTTATATTATTTATCAGAAGAGGCAAATGAAGGCAAACAAGCCTTTTTAGAAAAAAGAAAACCAAACTTCAATAAATTCCCAAAATTTATTTAGAGATAACAATGTATTTATTTTACATCAAGAATAAAAAAATAAAAAAAAACTTGACAAGCATAAAAGTTTAATTTACTATACCACTTTTTTAACTTTAACCACTTTTTTAACTTTAATAAGGTAACATCATGAAAACAACAAAACTTGTATTTATTTTTAGCATATTATTTGCATTATTTAGTTTTAATCCTGCATATTCTGCGGAAAAATTAGTAATCTCGTCAGGTGACGAGTTGAATTCTGCTGATTATGAAGAGTGTTCAAAAGGAGAAGACGGCTGTGTGGCTTATTGGCAGCTTTGCGAGGACGACGATACTGAATGTAAAGAAATGGTGGATGATTGTGAAGGTGATGCCTATTGTGTATTAGATGTAACAAACATATTAGCCGCCGAATATGCTGGTAAAGATGATACTGCGTTGTATGAAGAATGTACTGCCGAAGATGCAGAGTGTGAGCCTTACTGGGGCATATGTGATGAAAGTAATAAATCTTGTATAAAGGCTTTTGATGAATGCTCAGAAGAAGACGATGTTTGTTATTTAGAAGTAGCAAATGCACAAATGCAAATTAACGAACAAAAAATATTAGATGCTGAAATAGCAGCATCAAAATCTGTTAAAAAATCACCAGTTGCAAAAAAATCTAACTTAGATGATGATAATGTAACAACACTTACAGGTAGAACAGCAAAGGCTGAAAAATACACTCTTGAGGTTGTTGCCCCTAAGGTGGATAACGATGTATTCCCTGTTCCTGTAAAGTATTATAAAGATTTGTTAAGTGGCAATAAATTAAAAGCTCATCTTATGGTGCCGATTAAATTAACGATTAAAAACTCTCGTGAGCGAAGATTGTTAACAATTTATTCATCTGCTGTTAAATCAAAAGTGAAATATGGCACATCTTTGAATGCAATAGCCCAGGTATCATTAAGCAACAGTTTAAAAAATAGTGCCAACCTAATAACCTTTGTGGGTCCTAATAAAAATATATTCCGTACTTCTGCCTCTGGCAAAACACAGGTAGTGTATTTTAATTTACCTATTGACCGCAGACATTTCCATGGTAGCAACATTAAGGTTAGTGTAGGGTCTTCAAACGGCGTTCAACTTACAGAAGTTTGTGAGGTTGCTAACTCTGAATGTATGGTGTCGGCGAAATTTAAAGTTGTTCCTCGCCAGGTAAAGTATAAATTAGAAGCATCTGATAGAGCATATTTTTTAAATGACAAACCAGTGCAAAAATTTACAATTACCGCAGCTGATGTTGATGTGCAAGTGAATGAAAATAACATTCAAAAAACTATTGTTTCTCGCAAAAAGTTACCATCTTCTTTGAATGTTTCATACAATACTCAAAATTTTGTTCCTCATTTAATCAAGAAAAGAAAAGAGTTATCATATGTCAACAATATGGATCTTTATCCGGTGATTAATTATATGTCAAACAACTCTTATAGAGAAGGCGATATGATAATCTCAACTCATGCGATAGTTCGTCCGGATATCAAGATGAGAGCAGCTAAAAAAGTAGTAAAAACACCACCACCATCTATGACAAAAAAAGTTGATACGCAACAACAACTTATAGAAAAGCAAAGAAAGTTAATCAAAAAATTAGAAAAAATTATCAAAAAACAAAAAGCTGCTAAATAAATATTTAAAAAGTTTTTGTGTTATGTTTTAAAAAGGGTGCATTTTTTGCACCCTTTTTTTAATTAAGGAATGCCGGTCGAATAACTCACAAAACCAACCATAAAATGCAGTTGTAAGCAAACCCCCCTTGTCAGCAATTATTTACAAAGACCTCTCATAACATAAAATTACAAGCAATATTCAAATAATTATTTTGAAAATATGTTGGAATAAACAGCAAACCCCTATACTCGCCAAAAAAGATTTTAAAAATGAAACTTTAAATTTTTTAAAAAAAGTGGGAGATTTTGATAAACCCATCAAAGCATTTGTTGATTTAACCCAAGGTAAAACATACGGTAAATAATGGCATCACTATTAAAAGAGACCTTTGCATAATTCAAGCACAATTTATAAAACACACAAAATGCGCCTTTTAATAGCAAAAATTCGTCAAAGGACTTGCCATTTTCCTCATTTTTGTTATAAAAATGCACTATTTTCTG
>QNFE01000007.1 GCA_003645455.1 Gammaproteobacteria bacterium
GTGTTACTGGTTTCTCTATAGCCGATGGTTCAGATAATGCTGTAATAACTCTTACCACCACAGATGATAATCTGTATGAAGTTACAGAGGATATAATTGCCACCATCTCTAATATCTCAAATCTATTAGTTACAATTAGTTCATCTAATGACACAGCTGATTTAACCAGTGATGATGGTTTAGCAGATATAAATAGTGAAGCTGTGGCAAAGATTTATGAAAAAGATGTAGCGATTGCAGATTATACATTCATAGCAACTGGTAGTGACCCTACAAGTTGTTTATCTGACCCTGGTTTGCCAACTGGTTTGAATCTTGTTGTTGATGGTGATTCGTGTAGAATATATGGCACACCAACAGTTGTAACAGATGCTGCTACATATGTTATCACAGCCAACAATGCTGGCGGAGATGATGCAACCCCTGCCACAATCAGCATCCAAATCTTAGCTGGAAAACCAGATCTACAAAACGAGACCATAGCACGTGTATACACAACTGATACCCCTATCAATGCAATTTATTTTACCAATATCTTAGGTGATGTTGATAGTTGTGGAGTAAGCCCATCCCTACCTACTGGATTAGAGGTTGTGGCAGCCAATGACACCTGTTTATTGCAAGGCACACCAACAGTTGCAGATGCTCTTGATACTTACACAGTCACAGGCACCAATGTTTTAGGAGATGATGCAACCCCTGCTACAATTGATATAACTGTTGAGACTTTTGTTGCATCAAATGACTTTACTACATATTGGTATACCACCTCGGCAAGTGAGAGTATTACAATTCCTACCACAGGTGGTGGCTATACTTATGATGTAGATTGGGGGGATACTAATACTGATACTGGTATAACAGGTGATGCCACCCATACCTATGCTTCTGCTGGTAGTTATAAGGTAAAAATCTCTGGCACATTCCCTAGAATATATTTTAACAATTCAGGTGACAAAGATAAAATATTAAGTATTGAAAACTGGGGTAACATAACCTGGAGCTCGATGGAGAACGCTTTTTATGGTTGTTCTAATTTAGTTGGCAATAGCCAAGATGCCCCTGATTTGTCGTCTGTAACTAATATGGCAGCTATGTTTAAAAATGCCTCATCTTTTAACCAGGATATAAGTGGCTGGAATGTCTCAAACGTTAATGATATGTCAGAGTTGTTCTCTGATGCTTCATCTTTTAACAAACCATTGAATGCCTGGACCACCTCAGCTGTTACCGATATGTCAAATATATTTGTAAATGTCTCAGCCTTTGACCAACCATTAGATAATTGGGTTACATCAGCTGTTACAGATATGTCATATATGTTTCAAAATGCTTCCTCCTTTAATCAGGATATAAGTGGCTGGACTACCTCATCTGTTACAGATATGACAGGCATGTTCTCAGGTGCTTCATCTTTTAACCAAGCATTAAATGGCTGGACTACGGACTCTGTTACTAATATGACTGCTATGTTCTCAGGTGCCTCATCTTTTAACCAAGCTTTAAATAGTTGGAATACAAGCTCTGTTACTAATATGAATGCTATGTTCTTAGGTGCTTCATCTTTTAACCAAGCATTAAGTAGTTGGACTACCACCTCTGTTGCAAATATGGCAAGTATGTTTGAAAATGCCTCATCTTTTAACCAGAATATAAGTCTTTGGACTGTAAATTCGGTTACTAATATGTCAGCATTATTCTCTGGGGCAGAAAAATTTAACCAACCATTGAATAACTGGGCTACATCAACTGTTACTGATATGTCGGATATGTTTAAAGATGCGGCAAAATTCAACCAAGCCTTAGATACCAATTGGAACACCTCAGCTGTTACTGATATGTCTTCAATGTTTTCTGGTGCCGAAGAATTTAACCAACCTTTAAGCTGGACCACCTCATCTGTGACTAATATGGCAGCTCTTTTTTCAGGAGCCATAGTGTTTAACCAAGATATAAGTTCGTGGAATACAGCAGTTGTGACTGATATGTCACATATGTTCTTTTTTGCTGCTGGATTTAATAGTCAAGATTTAAGTGGCTGGACTGTGACAAGTGTTGCAGATCATACAAACTTTATGATGGGAGCAGGTTCGGGTAATACAGAGCCTACCTGGCCATAAATAAATCAATACACATTAAAAGCACTTGGCATTGTTGTTGAGTGCTTTTTTTGTATCAAAAATCTGGCAAAAATGTGTGTATTGAATTTTGTCAGTCCAGATAGTTATTTGTCTTCAGACTTTTTGAGTGCTTGATTTTAAAAACATAAAAACGGCGGAGCATCGCTGGACACAAAAGTCTCATTTTTTATTTTAAGAAAATTATGCCCCGAAGGAGAAGGAGCAGTAATTGAAAATGCCAAAAGCGGAGAGTCTATTTGTGATATTGCGAATCAAAATGATATTTTTATCGAACATGCTTGTGAAAAAAGTTGTGCTTGCACGACCTGCCATGTTCATATTCGTGAAGGAGGTGAGTCTTTGAATGAAGCCTGTGAATTAGAGGATGATTTGCTTGATAAAGCCTGGGGCTTGATATGGATTCTCGTCTTTCGTGTCAAACCATAATAACAGATAGAGATTTGGTGGTGGAAATTCCCAAACACACGATAAATATGGTAAGCGAGGCAAAATAAAATAAAAATGAAATGGCTTGACATTCAAGATATAACAATAGAATTATGCGAAAAATATCCAGATGATGACCCTTTGTCAATCTCATTCCCAGATTTGCATCGCAGAATTTGCAATTTAGATAATTTTGATGATGATAAAAATAAATCAAGCGAGCGAATCTTAGAGGCAATAGTCACCTCTTGGATAGACGAGAGAGATTAAATTAAAATCAAGATGAGACCGACAACATTAGGACTGTCTGTGAGAGTCCGTCATAACGAGGCATAGATGACATGGTATTCGTTCTTAAAAAAGTCCGTCACTGCGAATGCAACGAAAATATATTGTCACTGCGAATGCAACGAAAATATCTCGTCACTGCGAACGAGCTTGCGAGTGTGGCAGTCTCCCAGGGTGTCCGTTATCCCCCAAGAGATTGCTTCGTTCCTCGCAATGACGGTAACTGATGAGATTGCTTCGTTCCTCGCAATGACGGTAACTGATGAGATTGCTTCGTTCCTCGCAATGACGGTAACTGATGAGATTGCTTCGTTCCTCGCAATGACGGATTTTTTTGTGTTTTTGCAAACTAAAAAATGTTATTAACTCGCAGTTAAGAACTTTGCTTTTGAAAGTTTTAAATAAACTCTGATCCTTGGAAGTGGGACGCAAGACTCGCCTTGTCCGTCTTTGTTTTTATTGGATAAAATGGCGGTAGCTTACGCACCACTTCCAATTTTATGAATCATTAATGTGCTTCAATAAAGAGGTGTTTATTGTTGCCAGTTTAATATCAAACTATCAATTTTTTCAAGCGGATATTTACTTTCTATTTCAACTTTTTGGCTTGGCATGAAGTTAAAAGACAAATCAAAATTTGTGGTTTTAAAATCTATCATATCAATAAGGTTGGTAGTTGATACATATTTTTTTAAATCCTTTGGAATAGGGGGAGGGGGGGTTAGAATTTGAACCATAATCAAAATTATTTTTTATAATGGTGTTTATTTTGCTCTCATCCTCTGGATTTTGGGAGTTATAAAGTGGGGTGTTGATATTTTTTAAGCCTGTTAGGTTTTGGATAATTCTTTTGTCGTTATTTTCGATTTCATCTGTTTTGGCTGCCTGATAGATATTGAATGCCTTCGTTGTCTTTGGCGGCACTCCAATCATATCCTAAAAATTTTTTAATGGCAGTTTTGGCAAGGGATTTGATAATTATAACTTTTGTTTTATTTATTTATTTGTTTGCTGGGTTAATTTTATGAAAAAATATCTAATCTTTTTGTAGGAGATGGAGCGGATTCGTAAAAGGGTTAATTTTATCCAAAAAAACAGGTGTTAATTGGGGGTGATTTTACGGAGGCTGATTCAGATGATGAATCTTTTGGGGTAATTATGGATACACTTAGAAACACTGTAAAGATTGTTATGAATAAATACGAACTTGCCTTGGCGAACGATAGTTGTGGCACATAAAACATATCATCAATTTGTTGTAATAGTTTTGGTAGAGTAGGTTGATTTAAAGTGTCATATTTTAATAAGGCTTTGGTTTTTGCTTGGAATAATTTATTTTTTATTTCAAGTGAGATTTTATCATTCTCATCGTGCTTTGCAAAAACTTCGGTTGTTTTGGTAAAAAGCCAGTTATAACTTTGGTTAATTTGGTCGTTGTTTTTCATTTTTAATTAAATCCTAAAAAAATATATTTATCTCAAGTTCTATACTCAAAGAACGGATAAAGTCATTTTTTATTGACAAAATAATTTTCAACTAGTTCACAAATTATATGCCCTATCATTATATGGGATTCTTGGATGCGAGCTGTGATATTTGATGGCACTTTGATGCAATCTGTGATATGGCTTATCTTGCCACCTTTATCCCCTGTCATACAGATAGTTTTGATTGATTTTGTGTTGGCATATTCCACTGCTTTGATGATATTTTTAGAATCACCACTGGTGGAGATAGGGATAAAAATATCGTTTACATTGGCGACTGCTTCTAATTCACGAGCAAAAGCATCATCAAAGTTAAAATCATTAGCAGCAGCTGTTAAGATAGAGCTGTTGCAACCGAGCGAGATAGCGGATAAGGATTTACGGTTTTTGGCGAAACGCACGACAAATTCGGCACAAATATGAATGCTGTCAGCAAAACTGCCCCCATTACCTGCAAGAATAACCTTGCCATTGTTTTTCAAAACCTTGATTATGTCATGGGACAAAACTTTAATTTGTTTGATGACATTATCGTTTTGCATAATGAGTTGTTTGGTGTCAATGCTTTGTTGAATTATTTTTTTAATCATTTTTTTTTAAGTGTTTTGCCAGCCATAACAGGCTAATCATCGCCATTGCATTATTTATTTTATTATTTGTTATGTCATTTATGGCATCACCAATATCCATAATTTTTATTTTTATATCTTCGTTTTCGTGCTTTAAGCCAAAAATTGCAGGTTTGATGTTTGATAAATCCATCTCGATGGCATACAGCATCATCGATTCTGTGGAGCCTCCCGGACTTACCAAATACTTAGTTATAAAAATTAAATCATCTTTCCTTATTTTTAAACCTGCCTCTTCATAGGCCTCTCTTTGCACGACTTCTTGGGAGGTTTCATTTTTTTCAATGATACCTGCTATTGGTTCGATTAACCAGGGGTTATCCATATGACCGATTGCACCTATTCTAAATTGTTCCACCATTAAAATTAAATTATTTTTAATGTCAAATGGTAATAGGGCGACTGCATGACCTCTTTTGAATACCTCACGAGTAAATATATCGCTCTGCTCGCCATTATAGAGATCAATTTTTAAGTGTAATTTATTGACGGCAAAATAACCATTAAAAACTACTTCGTCTTGGATGATATTATAGTCCATTTATTTTTTTAAAGTTAGGGTTTTCAATCGCTTTTTTTTCTGTGATTATAACACTTATTAAATTCGCAGGAGTAGTATCAAAAACCTGATTGATGGCATCTGCTTTGTCAGGGGCAAGATTTTGCTCGTTAAGGAATAAAACCTCATTTTTATGTCTATGTTCAATTATGATATCTTCGCCTTTTTTTATATTTTTGTCAATAGTGGAAGTGGGAGCCACTACCATAAATCCGATCTTATGAAAATTTGCCAAAATTGCCAAGCTATAGGTGCCAATTTTATTTATTACATCACCATTTGCAGTGATTCTATCAGCACCTACAACAACCCATTGGATTTTATTTTGTGCCATCAAAACTGCGGCACTGCTATCGGTTATAATTGTCGTGCTTATGTTATCTTTTAATAACTCCCAGGCGGTTAATCTTGTGCCTTGCAACCAAGGACGAGTTTCATCGGCATAGACTTTTTTGATTTTTTTGTCTCTGTGTGCTGCTCTTATAACCCCGAGTGCTGTGCCATAACCACCAGTTGCTAATGCTCCTGCATTACAGTGAGTTAAAATACCATCGTTATCTTTAATATATTCGTTGCCAAAATCTCCCATTTTAATATTATTTTCTATGTCTTGCTTGTGAATTTTTTTAGCCAAGTATAAATAATCAGCAAAATTAAAATTATTCTCATCAATTAGTTTTTGATATTGCGATAATGCCCAAAATAAATTATAAGCTGTGGGGCGAGATTTTTTGATAATTTGTAAATTTGCAAAAATCAGGTTTTTAATGTTTGTTTTGTTTTTGTGTTGTAAGGCGGATAAAGCCATGACATAGGATGCAGTGATGCCAATAGCAGGTGCACCTCTGACAACCATATTGGTAATTGCCTCTGCTGCTTTAATGGGATTAGAGTATTTTATCCACTTTTCTTTGTGAGGTAAAATTCGCTGATCCAAAAGCTCTAAACTATTGTTTTGCCACCTAATAGGGGAGAATGTCATAAAATTTTTAAAATAATAAGGGTGATTTGTACTGCGATTATCTACACATAAATTTGTTGCTGTGGCTGCTTGCTTCCGCATCTGACCAGGTTCACCTCAACTCTATCGTAAAGTCGTAAATACAAATCACCGAGACGATATTATACAACAAGTTATTTTAATAAATCCAATAAAATATATTTTTGTTGTGTGTTATTGTTTTTTTAATGTTATATTAGACACTCTTTTTATTGTAAGAAAAAATGACACAAAATAATAAAAAACCCACAGGATTACGAGGAATGAGTGCAGGAACAAGCTCAATTTGCACTGTTGGAGCTGGCAGTTCATCGCTTAAATACCGTGGTTTTGATGTTGAATTATTGGCAGAAAAAGCGACTTTTGAAGAGGTGGCTTTTTTAGTTTTATATGGCAAATTACCAAATTTATCGCAGTTAAAAGAGTATAAAAACACCTTGCAACAATTGCGATCTTTGCCAACAAAATTAAAAACCGTGTTAGAGAGTATTGATAAAGATACTCACCCTATGGATGTGTTGCGAACAGGAGTTTCATACCTTGGCAACTTAGAGCCTGAGTCCTCAATTGCCGAACAACAAGACAAAACCAATAGATTGCTCGCTATTATGCCATCGATTTTAAATTATTGGTATAATTTTGCAACTTTTGGCAAAAAAATTAACACCGATAATAATGAGGACTCAATTGCCGGACACTTTTTATCGAGCCTTTTTGATAAACCTGTGGATGATTTACATAAAAAAGTTATGGATGCCTCGCTGATCTTATATGCCGAACACGAATTTAATGCCTCCACTTTTGCTGCCCGTGTTTGTGCCTCTACTCTATCTGATATTTACTCTTGTATCACAACTGCGATAGGCACTCTGCGAGGCCCGCTTCACGGTGGGGCAAACGAGGCAGCCTATAAATTATTAAAGCAGTTTAAATCTGTTGATGAGGCAAAAACAGAATTATTAAAAATGTTAAGTAATAAACAAATAATAATGGGATTCGGGCATGCGGTTTATAAAGAATTAGATCCCAGAACCGCAGTTATAAAACAATTTTCAAAACAATTAAGCGACACGGTTGCTGACCCTACTTTGTATGATGTTTCATGTGAGGTGGAGCGAATAATGAAAGAAGAAAAAGGAATGTTTGCTAATGCAGATTTTTATCATGCTTCGGCATATAATTTTATGGAAATCCCCACTGAATTATTTACTCCAATTTTTGTATGTAGCCGTCTGGTAGGTTGGTGTGCTCATATTATGGAACAAAGAGAAAACAATCGTTTGATTCGCCCCACCGCAGAATATAATGGAGTAGAAAAAGCCGTATGGGTGGATCTTCAAAATCGTTAATAATAATTTTTGTCACACTTTAGTTAAATATATCGTCTAATTTATTTTTTAATTTTTACAGGTAATTTTTATGGTATAGTTTGTATGTTTTTAAAAGGAAAAATTTTATGAATCAAAATACCGATACAAATACTAAACAACAGCCAGACGAGGTTTTGTCCGATATAGCAGATTATATTTTAAACTATGAAATTCAATCTGATGAGGCTTATAACACGGCACGAAATTGCTTGATAGATAGCATAGGTTGTGCGATGTTGGCTTACTCTTATCCTGAATGCACCAAACATCTCGGGGCTGAAATCATCGGCACAATTACCCCCAATGGCTCGCGTGTTTTTGGTAGTTCTAATATTTTATCCCCTACCAAAGCCACCTGGGACATGGGTTGTCTTATTCGCTGGTTAGATTTTAATGATACATGGCTGGCTGCTGAATGGGGTCATCCATCTGATAATATCGGTGCTATTTTGGCGGTATGTGATTATTTAAGTCAGATAAATAGAGCAAAAAATCTGCCACCTATAAAGATGAAAAAAGTTTTGGAGGCGATGATTAAGGCTCATGAAATTCAAGGTGTGATAGCTTTGGAGAATAGTTTTAATAAGGTAGGGTTGGACCATGTTTTGTTGGTTCGGGTGGCAAGTTGTGCACTTTCCACTTATCTGTATGGAGGCAATAGAGAGCAAATTATAAATGCACTCTCGCATGCCTTTGTTGATGGCTGTGCTCTTCGAACCTATCGCCATGCACCAAACACGATGAGCCGTAAATCATATGCCGCAGGAGATGCCGCATCACGTGGCTTGAAATTAGCCCAGATGGCGATTAAGGGCGAGATGGGAATAAATTCTGTGTTAACTGCCAAGCAATGGGGTTTTTATGATGTTTTGTTTAAGGGCAAATCTTTTTCATTTTCCCAAAAATATGGCTCATATGTTATGGAGCAAATTTTATTTAAAATATCCTATCCTGCCGAATTTCATAGCCAAACTGCGATAGAGTGTGCGGTAAAATTGCACCTATCAACAAAAGATAAAATAAATGAAATTGAAAAAATTATTATCACGACCCACGAATCTGCCATAAGAATTATTAGCAAAACAGGGGAGTTATCAAACCCTGCGGATCGGGATCACTGCCTGCAATATATGGTGGCAGTCGCTTTAATTGAAGGCAATATTACTGCTGATAATTATGAAGACGAATATCACCTTAATAATCCTCTAATTGATAGATTAAGAGATAAAATACAAGTCGAAGAAGATTTACAATACACCAAAGATTATTTAGACAAAAATAAAAGATCAATTGCAAATGCCATTCAAATCTTTTTTAAAGATGGCAGTAAAAGTGATAGGGTAACAGTCCAATATCCTATCGGTCACAAAAGACGCCGAGATGAGGGGATTCCAGTATTAGAGCAAAAATACATCAAAGCCATCAAAACAAGATTTAGCAAAAATCAATGTGATAAGATAATAAACATAACATTGAATCAGCAAAAATTAGAAAATATGGCAGTAGATGATTTTATGGATATGTTTGTAGTTTAGCTTTTATTCATCTGTTGTTAGTAGAATAAATAAATCATCTAATGTTGGTTGATGGATTTGCAATTTATCCAAACAAATTTTTTGTTGCAGTAGTTCTTGTAAAGTATCGTTTATATTGGTGCTTTGAATGTGCACCGTGTTATCTTTTATAATGTAGTCAATTTTACTGCTTTTATTAATTGCATCTGTTGGTAGCTCTAAAATTACACTTTTAAAGTGTTGTTTTAAAAGCCCCTGAGGGCTTCCTGATGCGATAATTTTACCCTGTTGCATTATGGCTATCTCATCACACAACTGATATGCCTCCTCCATATAATGAGTGGTAAGCAGGATTGTCTTATTTTGTTTTTTTTGCTCGTTGATTAGTTGCCAAAATGCTCGTCTTGATTTGGGGTCTAATCCTGTCGTAGGCTCGTCGAGAAATAAAATTTTAGGATCGTTGATAAGGGCGATCGCAAAGAGCAATCTTTGTCTTTGGCCACCTGATAATTTATTAGCATCTTGATTTAAAAAATCTTGTAATTGACAATCATGGATTAGTTTTTTTAAATCTACTGGGTTTTGATATAATCCTGCAAACAACTGTAATTGATTTTTAACGGTTAAAAATTCCTGCAAAGCCGTATGTTGAAAACCTATGCCAATTTGTTGCTTGTAGTTTTTTGTCCTCTCTTGTTCTTGATACAAGATTTCACCACTATTTTCTTTTATTATACCCTCTAATATTTCGATTGTCGTGCTTTTTCCGGCACCATTTGGACCCAATAGTCCAAAACAAGTTCCAGTTTTTATAGCAAAACTTATATCATTAACTGCTGTTATTTTACCGTATGACTTGTGTAGATTTTTGACTTTTAAGATATTATTCATTATTGCATGCTCCTTTTAATTTCTTTTTTTAAAATATCTAAATTATTATCCTGGATGGCTTGTCTTATTCTTGCCATAAGATTATGATAATAATGCAAATTATGAATGGTATTGAGCCTTATCCCTGTTATTTCTTTGCATTTATCAAGATGATGCAAATAGGATTTTGAATAGTTTTGGCAAGTGTGACAAGTGCAGTTTTGATCCAAAGGACTATTATCATTTTTATACTTTGCATTTCTGATTTTAACTATTTTGTCGCTGGTATATAAAAAACCGGTTCTGGCATGACGGGTCGGAATTACACAATCAAACATATCAACCCCAAACTCCACAGCATTTATAATATCCTGTGGGGTGCCAACTCCCATCAGATAACGAGGTTTATCCTCTGGCAGATTGTCAACACAACAATCCAAAACCATCTCTCGTTCCTGTTTGCTCTCGCCCACGGACAAGCCACCGATAGCAAACCCGTCAAACCCTATTTTTTGCAATAAAGATGCAGACTCTGTTCGTAAATCAGGATACATTCCACCTTGCACTATGCCAAATAATGCACCTTCGCCATTGTGTTCTTTTTTACATCTATCCGCCCACCTCATAGACATTTGCATAGATTTAGCAGAGGTTTCAAAGTCCGCAGGATAGGGCGTGCATTCATCAAAAACCATAATAATATCTGATTTTAATGTTTGTTGAATTTGGATTGATTTTTCAGGACTTAAAAAGATTTTTGCCCCATCAATAGGGGATCTAAACTCAACCCCATCTTCGGTTATTTTTCGCATTTTTGCTAGTGAAAAAACTTGAAAACCACCAGAATCTGTTAAAATTGGCTGTTGCCAATTACAAAAATTATGCAAACCTTGATGATTTTTAATAACATCAAGTCCAGGACGCAAATAAAGATGAAAAGTATTACCCAAAATAATATCAAAACCCATCTGCTCTAATTCATCTGGCAACATCGCCTTGACTGTGCCATAAGTGCCAACTGGCATAAAAACCGGAGTTTTTATTTCACCACGATTGAATTTTATTGTGCCACAACGAGCTTTTTTATAAGTATTTTTAATATTAAATTTCATTTTTAAAAATTAAATTTTAAGATAGGTTTTGATAAGACTCAATCCCATGAAAAGCAATTATTTTTATCACAACTATACCATAAATAGAAGTTTTATACAACAAAACTTATCTTATTTGCATAGCCACTTTTTGCCCTGTTTTATCAAGCATATCAAGCAAAGCATCAATCGTAAATTTATCAGTTTTACCCTGTGCTATATCAGATATTCTGGGACGATGCACTTTTAAAATAGTTGCAGCTCGTGCTTGGGTAAGTTGTTTATTTTTTAACCACTTTTCAATCTGGCACATAAGCTGTGATTTGATTTTAAGTTTAGTAGCAACAGCCGAACTAAAACCCAAATCAACAAAAATATTACCATCAGTTGGAGTTATATGCTCTATTTTGTCCTCAATATTATTCATAAATTACCACCTCTTTTTATTACCATAAAACGTTTTTTTGCAATTTTTATATCCTGCTGTGATGTTTTTTGGCTTTTTTTGTTAAACGAATGTAAAACATATATTTTTTCACCAAAATTAGCGATATAAATAATTCTGTAATTCCCATCCGAATCAGTTAGACGAATTTCTTTTACACCACTACCAATGGTTTTCATATGTTTGTAATTATCAGGCTCTAAACCACTTTGCACACGATGGAGTTGATAACCTGCCATTTTTTTAACTCCATCTGGAAATTTAAGCAAATCCTTATAACTGCTGCCAATCCAATAAATAGGTTTTTCATCAATCATAAAGCGGTATTGTATAAAATTATATACACAATAGCAAATTTTTTATTTTAATTTAGCACTTTTAAGCAATCAAAATCTTTGATTTTGGGGGTTCGTGTATAATTAATAATTGATGATTGAGAATGGATAATTAAAAATCACCCACAACAAAACCACACACCAAAAATAATCATGTCATAACGAGGCGGACGAGAATAATTGATAATTGATAATTAACAGTTATTAGTTTAAAATCCGCTATTAATTTTTAACTAATAACTATTAGAGACCTTTGCATAATTCAAGCACAATTTATAAAACACATAAAATGCACCTTTTCATAGCAAAAATTCGTCAAAGGACTTGCCATTTTCCTTATTTTTACTATAAAAATGCACTATTTTCTGCATTCTCTAAACAGCACTTGAATTATGCAAAGGTCTCTATTAACTATATAGACTGCCATATCTCTTGTTACTGTCGTCACTGCGAGCGAACTTGTGAGCGTGGCAGTCTCTTGACCCCTATGAGATCGCCACACTCGCAGGCTCGTTCGCGATGACGGCTTCTTTTGTTTGTTCGTTATGACTTAGATTTTTTACCAACCATATCTTGCCAATAGTTGGGGGTGACGTGCCTTTGAAATTATTCCTGTTGCAAGCGGTAAAATAGTCCGTCATAACGAGGCGGACGGAATAAGTATGTAATGTAGGATAGTAAACCGCCGTGGTTATCTCTTGTTATTGTCCGTATGCCAAATAGAGATCGCCACACTCGCAGGCTCGTTCGCAATGACGGAATTTTTACTTCTCTAACCATCAAACCAACCTAACAATTTTTTGATAACTCCCTTATCACGAAAAGATACTTTACGATAGTTTTTAATCAGCAACAACTCCTCATTATTGATAAAAAATTTATCATTTTTTTGTCCGCTTCCATCAGATTTATCATCACCACCATTATTATCAACAAAAACCTTATTTGCCAACATATCACCTGTCCCATCTCGCAACCAAGCAAGCGACACCCCAAGCTTTTCAGCGATAATCGGCATCCGTGATTGATGGGGCATACTCACAGCATTTAACCAGTGGTCCACCGCCTGGCGACTCACCCCAAACGATTGAGATAATTTTATCAAACCAGAGCGAGCATTAACAGGAATTTTCAAAGCCGTCTCTAATCTTTGAGCGAATTCATTTTTAACCGCTTGGGTTTTTAAATATGACATATGGATATTAAAAAATAAAATAACCATTGTCAGTTATATCAATCAAATATAGATTGATATTAAAATCAAATAATACTTGATTTTATAAAATTTCTAATTTATAATACCAATTTTTTATCTCACGAGGCAACTTATGAAAACTTTTAACTTAAAATTTGGCAATGTAAAATTGATAAGTTTTTTATCAATTATTTTTTTAACTTTTTTTGCAGTTGGTTGTGCCGATGACTCATCTGATAGCGGTTCAGGCAGCAGTTCAGACAGCAGTTCAGACAGCAGTTCAGACGATGATACACCAACAACAGACACCACAAGTTTTATTATGAAATGGCGAGTGGGAATAGGTTATTGTTTTGAAACTGGTGTTAATATCGGCACTGTTTCAGGCTACACTTATAATTATACAGTTGATTGGGGTGATGGCACAATAGAGACTAATCAAACAACTGATGCCTATCATGAGCATTGTTCCAGAGGTTTGTATACTGTCAAAATCAGTGGCACTTTCCCAGTGATTAAATCTACTAGTTGTGATGGTTATGCTAAGCTGGTAGCAATTGATCAATGGGGCGACCAAAAATGGCAAACTTTTAAAGATGCTTTTGCTGGTTGTTCTGATTTATCGGGTAATGCCACCGACAAACCAGATTTATCACAGGTAACAGATATGTCAAATGCTTTTAATGGTGCATCGATATTTAACCATGATATTAAAAATTGGGATGTCATTAATGTTACAAATATGAGCGGTATGTTTTCTGGTGCAACAGATTTTACACAAGATTTATCTGGCTGGGATGTCAGCAATGTAACGAGCCATGATAATTTTTGTGATAATTGCACTGAGCCAAATTGGCCTTAATTTTTTTTATTTACGGAGTGATTTATGACATTAAAACAAAACGAAGTATTTGTAGCAGATAGTTTAGAAAAATATTTTAAAAACAAAGGAAGTGATGTTAGTTATGTAGAAGGAAAAAATCCACCAGATATTGTTTTAAGTATTGACAATAAAAATATTTCTGTGGAAATATCAACATTGAATCAAAATTCCACTACTGACATTGATACCATCAATTTTGGGTACTTTGCTTTCAGAAAAGTGTTAGATGAAAAAATTGGAGATTTTTTACAAAAGAATGATTTGTATTTGTATCTAACTTTTTATCATAACAGTATAGGAATAAAAAATATTAAAAAAATATTTATAAAAAATTTAATGAATTATATTGAAAACAAAAAATTGGTGGCTGGTAAAAAAATAGAAGATGTTATAGGTGGTGTTGGTTACAGCATTGAAGCAGTGAAAACAATACCAAGAAACAAATCTAATATATGCTTGAGTGTTATGCCTTTTGGTGGAAAATTTTTTAAGATGAAAACAATAGAAGAAGTATTAAAAAATATATCTTTTTGCAATGTTGACATTCAACTTTTTAATATTGTCAATGAAAGATTATCTACCAAAAAACATAAATGTAAAGAACTCAAAAAACCAATATGGTTAGCATTACAAGATGGCTATTTATTTATGTATAGTAATTTTAAAGACAAAAATCACATTGAAGATTATAAGCAAATTTTAGATAAATCAACCATACCTAATATATTTGAGAAAATCTTAATTGTATTCAACAATGGCGATGTGTTAGAATACAATTAAAATAACTATCATTTGCAGGTATATGGTTTTAATGGCAAACATTTGGGCTGGTTTATCAAGGGTGCGATATTCGCAACACCAAGGCAAAGCAGTAGGGGCGTCAAAAAGCGATTTAGTGGTTACACCTCACACGAGCCTTATAAGTCTTATAAAAAATATAAACCCTATAAAGGTTATAAACAATATGCTCCTTATCAACCATATCTTACCAATAGTTGGGGTGATGTGCCTTTAAAAATATTCCTGTTGCAAGGGGCAAAATAGTTTTAGTTTTTTGCTTGCAATTTGCACTTTTAAAAAATAAATGTTATAGTTTGCTTTTTTATATCCATAATCTATCATCATGCAATTAGCGATAAATGTATCTATGCCAAGTATTTTGTCTGTTATCTCTCAAATGTCTTATGATGAGATTGAAGAGATAAAAAATAAAATAATTCAACAGGAAATTTATTTTAAAAAATTCAAAAAAGACAAGATTGAGAATGTTATATCTGACTTTAAACAAGAGGATTATTCGCAAGAATTTTTAAATGACTTAGAAAATGGTTTGAAAAAAAGTTCAATTTATAATGCAAATTAAACCTCTGCGAGCCGATTTACAGCTTTATCTTAAAAAACATAATTTAGAGAAAAAATTCAAAAAAGCAAAAAATTTATTTGAAACTGATCCGTTTTATCTGTCCTTAAATACAGAACTTTTAGAGCCAAAAAGCAGACTAATATATTCTTTTAGAATAGATATAAAATACCGAGCAATTTTTATTTATGTTGATAAAAATACCATTGAAATAATAACCCTCACTAATCATTATAAATAAAATAGAGAATGTAGTCAAAGAGCGATTTGCAGGTTATACTTCACATGAGTCTTATAAGTCTTATAAAAAAAAAGACAAGCCGTCATAACGAGGCAGACGGATAAAACAATACATGAAAAATAATAATCCGCCGTGGTTATCTCTTGAAAATTATCCGTCAGCCCCATGAGATCGCCACACTCGCAGGCTCGCTCGCGATGACGATTTCTTTTGCTTGTTCGCGATGACGGCTTCTTTTTTGTTTGTTCGTTAGGGCTTAGGTTTTTCACCAATCATATCTTGCCAACAATTTTTTTACTATCTACCTTCTGTGGTAACTGGCATCAATGCAGGGGTTATAATTTTACCACGATTGAGTTTTATTCTGCCACAACGAACTTTTTTATAAGAGTTTTTAATAGCAAATTTTATTTATTTAAAGAATAAATTTAAATATATGGTATTATTGCAAAATTTTTTACACTTACTTTATTTTTGATGAAGATGAAAAAGTTATCATTAGACACAAAACACAAAACCTATCCAATATATATAGGTGAGAACCTACTGTCAGATGATAAATATATACTGCCCCATTTGAAAAATAATCAGGTTTTGGTTGTAAGTAATGAAACTGTCGCTCCTTTATATCTTGATAGTTTAAAAAAATCTTTAAAATCCATCAAGCCTGCAACAATTATTTTAAAAGATGGTGAAGAATATAAGAATATAACAACCGTTAATGTAATATATGACAAACTTATTGATGTTAAATTTGATCGTGATTGCACTTTAATAGCCTTAGGAGGAGGAGTAATAGGAGATATAACAGGCTTTGTAGCGAGCACCTATATGCGAGGCGTCTCTTTTATTCAAATTCCGACTACATTACTATCACAGGTGGATTCATCCGTAGGAGGAAAAACAGGCGTAAATCACCCCAAGGGCAAAAATATGATTGGTTCATTTTGGCAACCTGAATGCGTTTTGTCGGATACAAACACCTTAAAAACTCTGAATAAAAAACAAATTAGCGCAGGGCTCGCTGAAATTATTAAAGTAGCCATCATAAAAGATAAACAGTTTTTTGAAAAACTATACAATAACATGGACAGTATTTTAAGTTTAAAACAAGATCTAATTCAAGATGTAATTTATCAATCTTGTAAAATAAAAGCTGATATTGTGGCAATTGATGAAACCGAACAGGGCATCCGAGCTTTATTAAACTTAGGGCATACATTCGGACATGCGATTGAAACTATTTTGGGATATGGCAATATTTTACACGGTGAAGCAGTAGGAGCAGGTATAAAACTTGCCGCAGTTTATTCAAACAAATACGGAAAATTAAAAGATAATAAAAAGGATATGATTGTTAAAATACTACAAATGGCACAAATTCCTATGGGTATGGATAAAAATATCAAAGTAGATGATTATATGGATGTGATGGCGGTTGATAAAAAAACAAAAAACGGCAAAATAAACCTAATCTTAATAAATGATATTGCTGATGTTTATATAGCACAAGATGTTGATAAACAAAATTTGCATAGTTTTTTAAGTCAATGAACGCACGAAACAATAAACAATTGTATTACTTAGACAAAGATATTTTAAGATTTTGGGGTTTTTCTCGCCAACCATTTGAGACAGAAAATACGGATGAACATATTTACTTAGACACTAATTTACAAATGCAACTTGGCGTCTTGCAAAACAATTTATTTAATAGTAATAATTTGCAGATTCTAAAAGGTGAAAAAGGTGTCGGCAAAACAACAATTTGTAAATATTTAAAACATCAAATAGACGATCAAGCGACAGTATTTTACTTAAAAGGTAGCACAAGCCTACAAGCTGGAACGGTTATAAAACAGATGTTAAAATATTATCAAGACAATATTCCTGTTGATTTGAGGTCTTGTATAATAAGCTTGTCACGACATTTAAAAAATAATATATCTCAGCAAAATAAAGCCATAATTTTTATTGATGATTGTCATTTTTTGCCTGCAAAAAACTTGCAATATATTTTACAGTCAATGGAAGCACTCACAGAGGTTTTAAAAGATCATTTACGTTTATTGCTTATTACAGAACCATCAATTGAGCTTAATTTACCAGATTTAGATGTGGAAGCTGTCAAAAATGGTAAGGTTTATACAGCATTATTGAGACCGTTTAACCTGAATCAAACCAAAGCATACTTAGATTATCGCCTGATGTTAGCAGATATCGCCGCTCCAAGCCCTTTCACCAAAAAAACATTAAAGAATTTGTATAGTCAGTCATCTGGTATCGCCTCGCAGATAAATCAGCAGGCTGCTAACTATTTTAATGCAAATCCTCGTCAATTATGGGATTATTATTTGGAGAATCTTGCTAATAACTACAAGTCAATAACTGTAATCTCTATCATAATTATAACCATGACATACATCATAACATCAGTTATAGAAATTGTAAGAGACGATAAGGACTCTAATATTGTCAAGACTAATACAAAATATAACATTGACAGGACATCCAGTCAAGATAAAAATTTAGTAATTTACGAGCCAGAGCATTTTATCAAACCGCCACGACCTGATAAAAACACCAAAGCAAAATCCTTAAATCTCCCTGTGGATTCTGCTGATAAAAAAAAGAAAATTCAGCGTGAAAAACAAACAGACAACAATAAAAAACCTGCTGTGACAACAAAAAGCATGAAAGAAATATATAATGACGAAAAATATCTATTAGAGCAGCCAGATGAATATTTTACTCTGCAACTTGCAACATTAGATAGTATTGCAAGCATAAAACAGTTTATTGATGTGCATAATTTACAAAATGAAATCTATGTATATAGAATATTAAAAAAAGACGATATTACTTTTTTTGTCATAACAAAAGGATTACATAAAAACAAAGATATTGCTACAAAAGAAGCTTTGTCTTTGCATGAGTATTTTAGTATCAACAAACCGAGAATTCATAAGTTACAAAAAGTTAAACAAACAATTACGGATTTTAAACAAAATAACTAAAAGGAATAAAAACAATGGCAAAAAATTTAATTATAGTGGAATCACCTGCGAAAAGCAAAACCATCGAAAAATATCTCGGGAGTGATTATCAGGTATTAGCATCATTCGGGCATCTGCGAGATTTGATTAAAAAAAATGGAGCAGTTGAGGTTGATAATAATTTTTTTATGAAATATGAAACGATTGATCGCAACCAAAAACATATAACGAACATCAAAAAAGCTTTGAAAAAATGTGACAACTTATTGCTTGCAACTGACCCTGATAGAGAAGGCGAGGCAATATCATGGCACCTATTAGAAATCTTAAAAGAGAAAAATGACTTAAAAAATAAAACAGTTCATCGGATAGTTTTTAATGAAATTACTCAAAAAGCTTTAAAAAATGCCGTTGCCAACCCCCAAGATATTGATATGAATCTGGTGAATGCCCAACAAGCTCGCCGTGCTTTGGATTATCTGGTAGGTTTTAATCTCTCGCCATTATTATGGCAAAAAATAAGAACGGGGTTGTCCGCAGGGCGAGTGCAAAGCCCCGCTTTACGGATGATAACAGAACAAGAGCAGAAAATAAATGCCTTTGTAGCACGTGAATATTGGAGCATTGATGCAAAGGTCCAAGCGGATAAAAAAATATTTAATGCCAAGTTATACAGCATAAAAAAAGATAAAGTCAAACAATTTACAATAACAGATGAAAAAACTGCCAAGAGTTTAAAAAATAACTTAGAAACCAAAGCACAAAATAAAATCACAGTCGCAAAAATTGAAAAAAAACAACGAAAAAGATACCCATCACCGCCTTTTACCACCTCAACTATGCAACAACAAGCTATTGGTAAATTAGGTTTTAGTGCTTTAAAAACCATGATGGTTGCCCAACAATTATATGAGGGAATAAACGGACAAACAGGACTTATAACTTATATGCGAACGGATTCATTAAATTTATCCTCCGATGCCATTACAAGTTTTCGTGATTTTGTCACAAAAAAATATGGCAATGATTATATTCCTGATAAACCTAACTATTATAAAACCAAATCAAAAAATGCCCAAGAAGCTCACGAGGCAATTCGTCCTACTGATGTTTTAAAATCGCCTACTACTTTAAAAACAAAACTCAATAACGACCAGTATAGATTGTATTCTTTAATATGGCAAAGGGCAGTTGCCTCACAGATGATCTATGCTACAATGGATACAGTGCGTGCGGATTTAGATTGTGCCACAGGTGAAGCGATTTTTCGTGCCACCGGTTCATCAATCCGCCATGCCGGTTTTTTAAAAGTATATCCTGTATCTTCTAATAACGAAGATGATAAGATATTACCTGATATGCAAGAGGGGCAAATTATTGATTTATTAAAAATAAAACCAGAGCAACATTTTACCGAACCGCCACCGAGATATTCTGAGGCAACATTGGTAAAAGGACTGGAAGAATATGGAATAGGACGACCATCAACCTATGCCTCAATAATCTCAACTCTGCAAAATCGCAACTATGTAGAAATGGAGAAAAAAAGATTTATCCCTACCGAAATCGGCAAGATTGTCAACGGATTTTTAACCGATTATTTTACCAAATATGTGGACTATGACTGGACGGCAAAATTAGAAAATAGCTTGGACGAGATATCCACAGGCAAAAAAGATATGTTGCCAGTTTTAAAAAACTTTTGGTTAGACTTTAAAAAAAATGTTGATGAAACTCAAAAAAATGTCCAAAGATCGGATGTATTAAAATCAAGAATATTGGGAGACGACCCGAGAAGTGGTAAACCTCTATCAGTGCGGATGGGGCGTTTCGGACCGATGGCACAAATAGGCACAGTTGATGACGAAGAAAAACCAAAATTTGCCTCTTTATCTAAAAACCAAAAATTAGAGACAATCACTTTTGATGATGCAATGCAACTTTTTAAATTGCCACGAGATCTCGGAGAATCTCCCGCAGGTGAAAAGATAGCAGTAAATATTGGCAGATTCGGACCATATGTCCGTTATGATGACAAATTTGTATCTTTGCCAAAAGACTGTGATCCCTATACTATTGAATTAAAGCAAGCATTAGAATTGGTGAATGATAAAAAAGAAAAAGATGCAAATCGTATAATTTTAGATTTCAAAAAAGAGGGGATTCAAGTTTTAAACGGTCGTTATGGTCCATTTATCACGGATGGCAAAAAAAATGCAAAAATCCCCAAAGACACCGAACCTAAAACTCTGACAATAGAGCAGTGTCAAGATTTGATAAAAAAAGCCCCTGAAAAAAAATACCGTAAAAAAGCCCCAGCTCGCAAAAAAACAACAACAAAGAAAAAAACAGCAGTAAAAAAAACAATAAAAAAAACGAGTAGAAAGAAATGAACCAGATATTATTAGTTGCATTCGGTGGAGCATTAGGAAGCGTAAGTCGTTTCTCTTTTAATTCTTTTATATATAGATTTATAGGGCGAGATTTCCCCTGGGCGACTCTTGGGGTTAATATAATAGGCTCTTTTTTTATCGGTTTTTTATCAATTTTGATTTTAAAAAAACTAAGCGTATCCCAAGACATTCAATCTTTTTTAATTATTGGTTTTTTGGGAGCATTTACGACATTTTCAGGTTTCTCATTAGAGAGTTTAAATCTTTTTGAGCAAGGACAATATCTGTATTTGATATTAAATATATTGATGAGTGTTATCCTGTGTATTCTGGCTTGTTTTGCAGGTTTGCAACTTGCGATTAAGGTTTACTAAGTGTTTAGTTTCATAATGAGACCTTTGCATAATTTAAGTGCGGTTTAGAATAGTAAGAAAATAGGTGCATTTTATTGTTGTTATAAACTATGCTTAAATTATGCAAAGGTCTCATAATATTATGCTGGTTTTTGTTGATTTTTGCAAAGACCTCAATTTATTATAAAAAAACCATCAACAAGAGCACTTAAAATGATTTCAAAAATAAAAATATCAATACTGTTATCTATAATTATCAACATCAAAATGATTGGTGGTTTATCAGCAACCCAATTAGTTGATGAAAATATACAAGAGCAAAACAAAGACAAAAAATCTTTAAAAATAACTCTTAACAACGAAAAGAAAATAATTTACCGTAAAAAGAGAGAACAAAAATATAGAGTTAAAAAAAGCAAGTTAAGGTTTAGAGGACGAAAACCAAAATTCAGAAGGTTAAAAACCACAAAAGAGCAATCAACCAGAAATCATTCTTTGTTTTTTGGTTTAGGGGCGGATAATTTTTCTATCAATAAAATTGACAAAACAAAAATCAAAAGTGATGCAACATCAAAAGGTTTTGTAATCGGCATATCAACCCCTGTCACAGAAAGTGTCCATTTGCAAACATATATTGGCTCATACACCGGAGCAAATTATAGTATGGATGGCATTGATGCCCCTATGTGGACAGACTCAAAAATCAAAACTATGGGTTTTGATATTGACAAACGATTTATTTCTATCAACAATCATTATTTTAGTCTTATGGCTGGCATAAAATACCGCCAAATGATAACAACAATGGGGAGAAATTGGAGCGATAATGAATATAAAATGACCTCATTTTCATTACCAATTGGTTTGGGTATGGGTTTTCAAATCAATAAATCTATGATATTTTTTATTCAAGCATCAAAAGATGTGGCATATATCAGCAAACGCATAGAGATAGGCAAAGCAAGGGCAGATAAAACACCAACAGAATTAACAAATTTTAACTTTGGAGTCTCATATGAGTTATTTTAAACCATTATTTTTATTTTTAATAACAG
This sequence comes from Gammaproteobacteria bacterium, assembly GCA_003645455.1. Classification (GTDB taxonomy): domain Bacteria; phylum Pseudomonadota; class Gammaproteobacteria; order QNFE01; family QNFE01; genus QNFE01. The sequence continues at coordinate 22,632 of QNFE01000007.1, forward strand.
TTGTAGCTTGTAGTGAAGAGCATGATATTTCTTCCTCAAAAGATTTGCCAAAATATATCCAAGCAGCACTATCAATCAACGGCACCCAAAAAACTGCCACAGATGCAGACTTCACCTTTACCACCACAGGAGGCAATGGCACAGGGGCTTTATCTTGGCTTTCAACCAATACCAGTGTTGCCACAATCAATGCCAACACAGGTTTAATCCATATCATAAAAGCAGGCAATACAACCATCAAAACCATCAAAGCAACCGATGATATTTATAACACCTCAAATCAAGCAAGTTATAATCTTGTTATCAACAAAGCCAACCAAGCAGCACTATCAATCAACGGCACCCAAAAAACTGCCACAGATGCAGATTTTACTTTTACCACCACAGGAGGTAATGGCACAGGAGCTTTATCTTGGGTTTCAACCAATACCAGTGTTGCCACAATAAATGCCAGCACAGGTTTAATTCATATATTAAAAGCAGGCAACGCAACCATCAAAACCACCAAAGCTACTGATAACAAATACAATGCCTCAAATCAAGCAAGTTATAATCTTGTTATCAACAAAGCCAATCAGACCACACTATCAATCAACGGCACCCAAAAAACTGCCACAGATGCAGATTTTACTTTTACCACCACAGGAGGTAATGGCACAGGAGCTTTATCTTGGGAATCAACTAACACCGGCATTGCTACAATCAATGCCGATACAGGTTTAATTCATATCATAAAAGCAGGCAATACAACCATCAAAACCACCAAAGCTACCGATGATATTTATAACACCTCAAATCAAGCAAGTTATAATCTTGTTATCAACAAAGCCAATCAAGCAACATTATCAATCGGAGGAGATATTACTAAAAAAATTGGTCACTATAATGGTGTTGTCAATGTTACTGGTGGGTCAACAGGTGGAACAGTGTCATATGATTCAAGTCATGAAACAATTGCTACCATAAACTTATCTGGAAAAATTACTTTGGTGGCAACAGGTGTAACAAGAATATATGCCACAATGCAAGGAGATGATAAATTTAATGATGTTATTGCATCTTTTGTATTAACAGTCATTGATCCTATAAAAATATATGCCTCTCATGGCGATTTTAGAGGAGGAGATAGTATGCGACCAACCAGAACTGCAATTGCCAATATGATAAAAACATGGAATCCTGAAAGAGTTTTGTTTTGTGGAGATAATTATGATGTCGGTCATTACAGAGATTTAACACCTTTTGAATCTGCGGATAAACAAGTAGGAGAATTGTGGCATAATAAAATGTTACCTTATAAAGGCATATACGGAGACTCATCAATTGACATGAATAGAGTTTTACCTGTTATCGGCAACCATGAGTTATATGGAGGCGGAAACAATGATCTTTATGCTAATTATTTTGGTGTAGATCAAGTTGATAAGTTTTTATATAATCAAATGCCAGGTTATGGAGGCAGAGTATACGAATATAAAGATGAAAACATCCATTGGTTTGTGTTAGATAGCAATAGACATGATTTTACCACTATCAACAATCCTCAAATGAATTGGATTAAACCTAAAATTATGGCATCTGATGCAAGTTGGAAAATTGTATCTTTTCATCATCCTCCTTATTCATTAAGAAGAGGTGATGTGCCTGCCAGAGACACAAATTATGGCTGGGATGCTATGGGTGTTGATTTTGTAATCAATGGACACGACCACAACTATCAAAGAATAACAGTTCCAGGTCAAAGTAATACGGTCTTTATAATCAATGGTGCAGGTGGAACAGGTTTGTATTCATTTACAGGTAGCACAACAGCCACTGTGCATGCAAAAAATGACACAGATTATGGTGCATTAAAAATTATTGTCTCATATTGTAAAATTACAACAGAATATTATTTAAAAAATGGCAATTTATTTGATAGTTATTCAAAGCAAAAATGTTTATAGAGACCTTTGCATAATTCAAGTGCTGTTTAGAGAGGACAGAAAATAGTGCATTTTTATAGCAAAAATAAGGAAAATGGCAAGTCCTTTGACGAGTTTTTGCTATAAGCATATGTAATCTATTTGTTTTATAAATTGTGCTTGAATTATGCAAAGATCTCTTATAATTTAAACTAATAAGCTATTGACAAATGAGTGTTGGGCGGCATATATCCGCAGACATGATATTTAATTCGTAAAAGTTAAAAATATTTGCTATTATAACATTTTTTATAATTCGTGCAAAGGTCTTATAAAATACTTAAATACAAAACTATGAAAAAAATATCACCTACCATAAAACTCTGTCAGAAGTTAATTCAACAACAATCAATTACCCCAGATGACAGCAAATGTTTGCCTATAATAGCTGATAGATTAAAAAAAATAGGCTTTAAAAATGAATTTTTAAAATTTGACAAGGTTAATAATTTATATAGCAGGTTTGGAGATAAAAGCCCATTATTATTATTTGCAGGGCATACAGATGTTGTGCCAACAGGGGATCAAAACCTATGGGATGAACCACCATTTAGTGGTAATATTATAAAAGATGATAATGGCGACGATATTTTATATGGTCGTGGTAGTGCTGATATGAAAGGAGGCATCGCAGCTTTTGTCGTGGCTGTTGAAGAGTTTTTAAAAAACAACACAAACTTTAAAGGCTCAATTGGCTTTTTATTAACCGCCGATGAGGAGGCAGAGGCAGTTGATGGCACCATCAAAGTTATTGAAGTTTTGCAAAAAAGAGCAGAGATAATTGATTATTGTCTGCTTGGCGAGCCATCATGCAAAAAGATAATAGGTGATGAGATAAAAATAGGCAGAAGAGGCTCACTTAGTTTAAAACTTACCATAATCGGCAAACAAGGACATGTTGCCTACCCACATCTTGCCCAAAACCCTATTCATAATGCAACCGCTTTTTTAGATGAGATATGTCATCATAAATGGGATGATGGTAATGAGAGCTTTCCACCCAGCACTTTTCAAATCTCTAACATAAAGTCCGGCACCGGAGCCACTAATGTTATTCCAGCAGATATGATTATTGAGGCAAATTTCAGATTTTCAACAGCCCAAACTCCGGCATCACTTCAAGAAAAAACGATAAAAATGCTCCAAAAATATGGTTTAAAATATGATCTAAAATGGACTCTATCAGGCAATAGTTTTTTAAGTGTTCCTGGTAAATTAGTGGAGGCTACCACAAATGCTATTTATAAAATAACAGGTTTAAGAACAAAATTATCAACAACAGGTGGCACATCAGATGGCAGGTTTATCGCCCCTACCGGAGCCGAGACGATTGAATTGGGGCTGTTAAATGAGACAATTCATCAAATAAATGAGCGAGTAAAAACTGCAGATTTAAATATTCTAAACGATATTTATTGTAATTTATTAACAGAAATACTAACCATAAAATAAAATAATTTGCATTCTTTTTTTTGCTGTTGTATAATAACAGATTTTTTCGCGCTGGTGTAAATGTTGTCTCCGACCCAGTCGAATAGCAGTTTTAATTTTAACTTAAACGGGAGTATATAAATGCCAAAACTAAAAACCAACCGCGGAGCGGCTAAAAGGTTTTCCAAAACATCCTCTGGTAGATTTAAATGCAAGAGGTCTCATTTGCGTCATATTTTAACCAAAAAATCAACCAAAAGAAAACGCGGTTTGCGTGATACTGACTATGTTGATGCAGCTGATGTTGCTATGGTTAGAAGAATGTTACCTTTTTCATAACAAATTTAATTATACAGGAGAATAAAAAATGCCAAGAGTAAAAAGAGGTGTCACGGCCCATGCACGCCACAAAAAAGTCTTAAAAAAAGCCAAAGGTTATTACGGAGCTCGTTCAAAAGTTTACCGGGTCGCTAAACAAGCTGTCACCAAAGCAGGACAATATGCTTATCGTGACCGCAAGCAAAGAAAAAGACAATTTCGTGCTTTATGGATTGTCCGCATCAATGCAGCTGTGCGCCCATTTGACTTATCATATAGCCGTTTTATGAATGGTTTGAAAAAAGCCCAGATAGAAATAGATCGAAAAGTTTTATCTGATATGGCAATTTTTGATAAACCAGGCTTTGCAAAAATTGTCGAAATAGTCAAAAAAGAACTCTGATAAAAATAAAATGGGAGATATTTTAACCCTAACACAAAAAGCTCTAAAAGACATAGATGAATCTGCATCTTCTATTGAGTTGGAATCCTTGCGCCTGCAATATCTCGGCAAAAAAGGATCAATATCTTTATTATTGCAATCAATAGGAGCCATGCCTTTACAAAAAAGAGGGCAATTTGGCTCTGATGTTAATGTTGCTAAAAATAAAATTTCAACACAAATACAAGAAAAAAGTAAACTCATAAAAGAGCAACTTTTAGAAAAAAAACTGCAAAGTGAAGTTTTAGATTTAACTCTACCTGGTAGAAAACATAACAAAGGATCACTGCACCCTGTCACTCTTACCCTAAACCGCATCAATGATTTTTTTATATCTCTTGGTTTTGAAAAAGTAAAAGGCGATGAAATTGAGGATGAATATCATAATTTTGAAGCTTTAAATATCCCCAAATCACACCCTGCTCGTGCCATGCACGACACCTTTTACTTTCCAGATGGAAGACTGCTTAGGACTCATACATCAAGTGCCCAAATCCACCAAATGGAGAACAACGAACCTCCTCATCAGGTCATATCTCCTGGACGTGTTTATCGTTGTGATTCTGATTTAACTCATACCCCTATGTTTCATCAAGTTGAAGGATTGTGGATAGATAAAAAAATAACCTTTGCAAATTTATTGGCAAATTTAGAATTATTTTTAAAAACTTTTTTTGAAGACGAAGATTTAAAAATTCGTGCCCGTCCATCATATTTTCCTTTTACTGAACCATCCGCTGAAATTGATATTTGTTGTGTTATGTGTGAGGGAGAGGGATGTAGAGTGTGCTCTGGGTCAGGATGGATAGAGGTATTAGGGTGTGGAATGGTGCATCCGAATGTCCTAAAGATGATGAAGATTGACAACAACAAATATCAAGGATATGCGTTTGGTTTGGGAGTTGAAAGATTAGCAATGTTATATTATGGAATATCAGATTTACGACTATTTTTTGAAAATGATCTGCGTTTTTTGAGGCAATTTTAAACTATGAAAATTAGCGAAAATTGGTTACGAGAATGGGTCAATCCTGCAATCAGTAATGAAAAGTTGCAACAACAATTAACAATGTTGGGTTTGGAGGTAGAGAGCTCAAAACCTCTTGATGTGTTGGATAAATTAGTAATTGTAGCACAGGTTTTAAGTGTGGAGCCTCATCCTAATGCCGATAAATTAAATCTATGTGAAGTAGATACTGGATTAGAAAAACTACAAATTATTTGTGGTGCTAAAAATGTCAAAAAAGGCATTAAAATTCCCTTAGCACAGGTAGGTTCCGTATTAGGAGAAAATTTTAAAATAAAACCTGCTAAGTTGCGAGGGATAGAATCAAATGGAATGATATGCTCTGCATCTGAATTAGGCTTTGAAAACAAATCAGATGGCATTATGATCTTGCCAGATGATGCACCCATCGGAACAAAAATCAACGATTATCTGCAATTAAAAGACAATATTATAGATGTTGATGTTACTCCTAATCGTGGCGATTGTTTGTCAATTCGTGGTATAGCTCGTGAAATATCCGCTAAAAACCATATTAAATTTAAAGATTTTACAGATAACAATAACTACATTGATAATAACGATATTTTTGAGTTTGATAATATGGAGCCTGACAGTTGTCCTGTTTATTCCTGCCAAATTATCAAAAATATAAACCCAACCATTGCAAGCCCCATAGAGTGGGCAGAAAAACTTCGTCGTTGTGGTTTAAAATCTATAAATCCTATTGTTGACATTACAAACCTATCTCTTTTAGAATTAGGTCAGCCTATGCATGCATATGATCTGGATAAAATTAGCGGAAAAATAGAAATAAGATTTAGCAAAAAAGATGAAAAAATTATTTTATTAGATAAAAAAGAATGCAAATTAGCAGAAAAAACTTTAGTAATTGCAGATGATAATGGAGCAATTGGCATAGCGGGAATTATGGGAGGATACTCTACCTCTGTAACAGATAAAACAAAAAATATTCTTTTGGAGGCTGCTTTTTTTACTCCTGCGGTTATGGCATCAGTTGCTCGTAAATATGCTTTAAATACTGATGCTTCAATGAGATTTGAAAGAGGAGTAGATCCCTTTATTGCCGATAGCAGTTTTAAATTTGCTAATAAGTGTTTTATGCAGGTTTATAAAAATAATTGCAAAATTGGCAAAATAAATAAAAATGCACATGAATTTAAACAACTTGAAATAAATCTACCTCATAAAAAAATTAAAAAACTATTAGGTGTTTCGATTAAAGCGAAAAATGCCGTAGAAATTTTAAATAATTTGCAAATCAACAGTTCCTTAAAAAACAACAAGATAATATCCTATGCTCCATCACATAGGTTTGATATAAAACAAAGTGAAGACCTAATAGAAGAAATTATCCGTTTATATGGTTATGATAATATAAAACGCAAATCAGCAAAAATAAAACCAATATTTAAAAAACTAATAAACAAAAAAGAAGAGCGGAAGATCAAAAACAAACTTATTCACAATGGTTTCAATGAAACGATCTCTTATAGTTTTATTGATGATTCTATGCACGATTTAATCTACCAAAATGTAGAAAAAATAAAACTCATTAACCCAATATCATCTGATATGTCGATAATGAGATATGGACTGCTTCCAGGCTTGTTAAACTCTTTAATACACAACATAAAACACCAAAATTCATCGGTTAAATTCTTTGAAACTGGTAATATATTTAGTGTTAACGATAAAATAATTAAACAAAAAAGTTGTCTTTGTGTTTTGATAAGTGGTAATATAACAAATCGTAGTTGGAGCGATAAAACAAGAGGGTTTGATTTTTACGATATAAAAGGCATTACAAAAATGCTAATACCATCATCGGCAGACTCTGAATCTTGTCAATTTGTAACATCAAATGAATTATTTTTGCATCCAAAACAAGGGTTAGATATAAAACTCAACAACAAGAAAATAGGATTTTTTGGTAAATTACACCCAAAAATAACAGAAAAACTAACAATAGAAAGGGATGTTTTTGTATGTCAGTTAGATTTATTTGCCATAAAAAAATCTAAAAAAAAGATAAAACAATATAATAAATTTAGTAGGTACCCTGTGATAAAAAGAGATTTTGCTATAGTTTTAGATAGCAATATTTTATCATCTGATGTTGTAAGGGTTATACAGCAATCGGATCACAAGTATATCAAAGACATCAGTGTTTTTGATGTATGGACCGACAACAACATAGGGATTAACAAAAAAAGCCTTGCATTTTCTTTGACTATGCAGGACAATAACAGAACTTTAACTGACAAAATGGCACAGGATGATATACACCAAGTTATGCAAAATTTATCACAAAAACTTAATGCTAAGTTAAGAAATGAAAAACTATGACAATTACTAAAGCTGATATATCAAATATGATTAGCAATGAGTTGGGTCTTAGCAAAAAAGATACCGTGAAAATAGTAGATTTGTTTTTCGGTGAAATTTCCACAATTTTGCAAAAAGGAGAAGATGTAAAGTTATCGGGTTTTGGTAACTTTGTTTTAACAGATAAAAAACCAAGGCCTGGTCGAAATCCGAGGACATCTGAGTTAGTTATGATAGATGCTCGCAGGGTTGTAACATTTAAGGCTAGTAAAAAACTTAAAATGAGGATAAAAATATATGCTGGACGTAAACCACAACATATTAGAAACTACAATACCAAGTAAGAAATATTTTTCGATTGGAGAGGTTAGCAAGTTATGTGGTGTTTTGCCACATGTGTTACGTTATTGGGAAGAAGAATTCCCACAGTTATCTCCTGTGAAAAAAAAAGGCAATCGCCGTTATTACCGTCATTCAGATATAAAATTAGTCCTTAAAATAAAATATGTTCTTCATGATCAAGGTCTTACTATAAGCGGTGCTAACAAATATTTTTTATCAGAAAAAAGCAATTCAAATAAAAATTCTACTAATAAAAACTATAGGATAAAAAAAGATTTGGAAGAGATTCTTGATATCCTAAGTTCAAATACCATCATATAAAACCACTTCTAATCTTTTATACGGGGCGTAGCGCAGTTTGGTAGCGTACCTGCATGGGGTGCAGGTGGTCAGAGGTTCAAATCCTCTCGTCCCGATCAAATTTACCTATCCCTATCATAAAAACAAAATACACAAATGACTCAAGAGCAAAAAGATAAACGTTTTATGCAAATTGCCCTCAATGAGGCAGAAAAAGCTTTTTTAAAAGATGAGGTGCCAATTGGTGCTATTTGTGTGATTGATAATGAGATAATAAGTTGCAACCATAACAGAGTGATAACATTAAATGATGCCACAGCTCATGCAGAGGTTCTTGTATTGCAAGATGCCATGAAAAAAATAAACAATTATCGCACAAAAAACTTGCATCTTTACATCACAAAAGAGCCTTGTTGTATGTGTGCAGGAGCTATAATTCATGCCAGAGTCGATAGGGTAATAATAGGAACTATGGATAAAAAATCAGGTGCCGCTTTATCAAATTTTCAAATTTTAAAAAATGATATTTTAAATCATAAACCAAAAATAACAACTAACATCCTCGCAGATAAATCAAAGAACATTTTGCAATTATTCTTTCAGCAAAAAAGAAAAAATATTATAAAAAAACATCATAACAAATCAAGTTTTTTGTAGTCAGATGGTTTGTTAATATTTAATATCTTTTTTTTTTGTTTTGATAGTTGGCACCATATAGGGTCGTTTTGATTAAACCATGGAAATACTCTGTTATTGTTTTTTGATAAATAAGATTCTAATGATTTTTTATATGATAGAGGTATGAGGCATATTAGCGGTTGTTTTCTAATTCCATCAGTGCAACAAATTATTTTTTGTGGGTTTTTTATAGCTTATTTTTTTAAGGATTGGAGTATTTTTTGGTCTAATTTCGGGCTATCAACTGGAATTACAAACAAATAATCAGCATCAGTTAATCTCATAATGGTTTTTATTCCCTCTAATGGTCCCATATAACCTTGTTTGTCATCCCTTATGGTCTCTATGCCTATGGTTTTGTACTCTTGATGGTTGCTGTTGCTATTGATAAAAATTTTACGGACATTGTTTTTGAATTCATTATAAAGAGCGGTCGCAAACGGTTTATTGTTTATTACCAGCAAACCTTTGTTTTTGTTATTGAAGCGACTTCCTTTGCCACCTGCTAAAATTATTGCATCAATTACCATTGTATTTATTACATTAATTTTTGTCCTACCATTGATGCTTGCACGGCTTTATTCATTCTTTTTGCCACATAATTTTCACAACTTTTTTCTAAGTTTTTAATTTTTTGCTGGATGTCTTTTGTATCCTGGCTTAAAGTTGATAGTTGCAATTCATCACACGCTTTGTTTATCTTATCAATTTCTTGTCTTGATAACAGTTGCTTTTTGTCTTTATTAAGAGCAGACTTTATCGCTTCTAATACTCTTTTTGCTTCAGTTTTTTGCTCCTCCAACATTCTTTTTTCCATATCTAATTTGGCGTTTTTTTGTGAATCAAGTAACATTTTTTCAATATCATCAGAAGATATTCCGTATGATGGTTTAATCCGAACGCTTATTTTATTTTTTGTATTTATTTCTTCGGCAGATGCTGTAAGAAGACCATCTGAATCTATTTGTAACATAACCTTAATGCGAGATGCTCCTGCAACCTTAGGACTTATATTGCTTAAAACAAATTTTGCTAATGAGCGATTGTCTGCCACCATTTCTCGCTCACCTTGTAAAATATGAATGCTCATCGAGGTCTGCCCATCTTTAAATGTGGTAAATTCTTGGGCAATGGAAGTAGGTATGGTGCTATTTCTTGGAATAATTTTTTCACAAATCCCTCCCATAGTTTCAATGCCAATTGAAAGGGGATTTACATCAAGCAATAACATTGAATTTTTTTGCTTGTTGCCAATTAAAATATCGGCTTGAATAGCTGCTCCTAAGGCTACAACTTCATCAGGATTGATGTTAACCAAAAGTTTGGTCGCAAAAAAATCTCCAACAATTTTTCTTACCAAAGGAGAGCGTGTAGAGCCACCCACCATCACAACATCATTTAGTTGTTTGTTATCTATTCCTGAATCTTTCATAGCTTGTCGGCAAATCTCTATTGTTTTGTTGACTATTGGTCTTGTCATGCTTTCAAATGTTTTTCTGTCCAATTCTATTTTTTTGTTTATGCCAATTTCTTTAAAATTTATATTTATTTTTTCTTGTGTGCTTAATGATTCTTTGGTTTTTCTTGCGATTGTTTTTAGGCTTATATTTTTGTTATGTGAGGGCAAATTATGATTAAAATAATCTATTAAAATGCTGTCAATATCGTCACCTCCTAAGTTTGTGTCTCCTGCGGTTGCTAAGACTTCAAACACTCCATCGGATAAGTGTAAAATAGATATGTCAAAAGTGCCACCACCGAAATCATAAACTACAAAATATCCTTGTTTTTTTTTGTCTAATCCATATGCTATCGCAGCGGCTGTAGGCTCGTTTAGAAGCCTTAAAGTATTGATTCCTGCAAGCTTTGCCGCATCTTTTGTGGATAGTCTTTGGGCATCATCAAAATATGCAGGAACTGTAATAACCGCATCTTTAATATCTGTTTGTAAGGCCGCTATTGCTCTGGTTTTTAGGTTAAATAATATATCTGATGCAACCTCTATAACAGATATTTTTCCAGCAGATGTTAAAAACTCAACACTATTATTCTTACCTCTGATGATTTTTAAATCGTAATTTTTAATATCATCAAAAGATAAACCCATCATTCTTTTGGATGATGAGATTGTATCCATAGGATATTTGTGAATTAAATTTACAGCATCATAACCTATAACAGTTTTATCTTTTAGATAGGTTATAACAGATGGCAATAAAGAATTATCGCAGTCGTCTTTAATTATATTTGGCTTGCCACTTTGGGTTATTGCTACCAAAGAGTGGGTTGTGCCGAGATCTATTCCCATGGCTATTTTATGTTGATGGGCAACTGTTGCCATTGTTGGTTCTGCAATTTGTAAAAGCGCCATGTTCGTTCCTAAAAATAGTTTTTTATTAGTGTAGTTGTTTTTTTATTTTGTCAATAAATTGCAATTCTTTAAAAAGAGATAGGGATTTATAATATTCCTTTTTTGCGATTAAAGTGCAAATATTGTTTAAATATTCATCGTATTCTGTATTTATTTTATTTTTAATGGCATTGATGGTTGTTGCATTTTTTTTGCTCGATGATATTTGGTCTTGTAGAGTTATGTGCTGTGATAAGAATTCAATATCAATTGGATTCTTGTCGTTTTTAACATCAATTCCTTGTATCTCAAAAATATGATTTATTTTTAAAATCGGTGTGTTTAATGTTTTATAAGCAATGTTTATTAAGGATGAGTTGTGCACAGCTTTTTGTTTGGTCTCATCTGTTGATGTAGCATAATTATCCGGATGATATTTTTTTTGCAAATCTTGGTATAGTTGTTTTAACTTTATTAAGTCTATATTGCAGGTAGGTTTCAGATTAAAAATATAAAAATAATTCTCCATATTGCAATCAATACTTATTGATTGTAATGCTGGTATTATTTTTTAGATAATCAAGCCATACTTGGTATTGAGTTTGCCCTGTATTCTTATCCTCTAATTGTGGCTCATCATCATTTTTATTATTGTCAATTTTATTTTTTTTGTTTGCAACTTTGCCGGCTAACACTAATGCATATTTGTTGTTGTCCAACAGAACAGGGGATGAGATAATTTTTGAAATATCATCAACCACAGTAGGTAAAGAGAATAAACGATCTATTATCTGTGAGTTTTCTTTATTATTATTGCGAGATACAAATCCTATTGTTTTGTAATTTATGTTATATTTTTCTTTTAAAAGTTCTAAATTTGAACCCTTTTCAAGAGTTTTTTTAACTTCATTTGCAATTTTTAATTTCTTATCGTTTTTATAACCATCTTTTATTAAAGTTATAATAATATCTTTTACATCTTTTAAGGGTTTTGGGTTGGCATCTTGGTAATCTGTGACTCTGAAAACTATTAAATGGTTTGCGGAAACTTCAATAACCTCGGAGTTAATTTTTTCATCAATAGGAGTTTTATCGAATAATGAATGAGCGATTTTAGGATGTTTGGCTATACTCTTAGATGAATTTTGCTCTATCCAATCAGTCTTTATTATTTTTACATCAATGGCATGCGAGGCAGGTTCCAATGTAGTAGGGTTTTCATAACTTGAATTTGCCATTAACTCCGATAAATCATAAAACAAAGAATCAGTTTTAGCTTTAATATATTCTTTTTTTAATGAATCTTTTGATTCCACAAAACTTTTTTGCTCAGGTTTGTTAATTTTTGATAATTGTATTAGATGCAGGCCAAATTGAGTTTTGATGGGCTCTGATACCTCTCCTTCTTGCATTGAAAACAGGGCATCTTCAAATGGTTTTACCATCATCCCTTTTTCAATTACACCCAAATCTCCACCAAGCTTAGCCGAGGCGACATCCTCTGATTTTTTTGTTGCTATGGTTTTAAAATCCTCATTGTTATCCAGTCTTTCTCTGATATCGTTTATTATTTTTGTTTTAGATGTTATTATTTTATCTGTGGCATCCTTGGGTATTTTTATTAGGATGTGTGCAGCAACTCTTGACTCCAAACTTATAAGGTCTTGTTTTTGCAAATCATACAATTCTTTTAATTTTTTATCATCAACTTCAATGTTTTTTGTAATTTTTGTGTTTTTTAACTCCAAGTAATTAACCTTGACTTTTGGCAGGTTTTGGAACTGATCCTTATTTTTTTTATAGTATTCTATAATTTGCTTTTCGTCCACTGTTGTATCAGTGGTAGTTTTTTCTCCATTTATAGTGTAGTAGTTTAGTTCTCTTTTTTGATTTAATAGGTTATTTATTCTATTTTTTTGATGCTCTGTTGTGAATGAAGATTTTGTTATAATATTTTGCATTTGATCCAAAATCATAGCATTGCGTAACCTATTTTCAAATTCTGCGATTGAATAACCCTGTGATCTCAGTTGTGCATCATATAACTCCTCATCAAACTTATCATTTTTGTGGAATTGTTTTTGTGACAGTATGTTGGCAGATAAATTATCATTGGAATAGTATAGTTTATTTTTTGTGCTATATTGCTGTAAAAGCCTGGTATCTATTAGACGATTCAAGGCATCTTTTTTTAACATTTTAGGGTTATCTAATTGGGATGGTATTTTCCCTCCAAATTGTGATATTAGATTATATCTTTGCTGATTGTAGGCATTATCTAATTCTGTTGTAGAAATTGTGTCACCATCAATATCTGCTACATAAGAATCTCCGCCACCACCGAGATAAGACTGGATGCCAAATAAAGCAAATGGCACTATAATTACGATAACAATGGTGTAGGCCAAAACCTTTGAATTTTTTATACCATCTGATAGGGATTGTAACATAAAAATAAATAAAAAATTAAAATAAAATGGCGGAACGGACGGGATTCGAACCCGCGACCACTGGCGTGACAGGCCAGTATTCTAACCAACTGAACTACCGTTCCGTGATAAAATGGTGGGTGCTGCAGGGATCGAACCTGCGACCCTCGCCTTGTAAGGGCGATGCTCTCCCAGCTGAGCTAAGCACCCATAAAACAACCCAACAAATAAGATTGTTTTATCTGCTGTAATAACAAGTTTTTAATTTGTTATTTGTTGACAGATTCTTTTAAGGCTTTACCAGTTTTAAAGTGTGGTGCTTTGCTGGCCTTAATTTGGATTGATTCACCTGTTTGAGGATTTCTTCCTGTGCGTGCTGCACGGTCTTTTACAGAAAAAGTTCCAAAACCTACCAAAGTTACCTTATCTCCTTTTTTAAGTGCATTTGTAATTGCATCTGTGGTAGCATCCAATGCTCTGGCGGCATCTACTTTACTCAGGTCAGCAGCATCAGCAATTGAAGCCACTAATTCACTCTTTTTTACGACATTTGACATATGTATTATCCTCTAAAATAACCCAAAAAAATAAAAATAATGGGTATATGGTTTAAAAAACCCAAATCCAAATAAAATGGGTCACAACAGAGTTAAGATTAAAAATATTTTTTTTAATTCTTAACTGAAAACAAAAATGCAAATTATACATTTTTATTTTTTAAAAAGTATAGGTTATTTTTATTTTTTTAAAAAATAACTGTTTTAATCATCTTGGCGGTGAAATTGCTGACATATTAAAACCACTATCAACAAACATTATCTCGCCTGTTATGCCTGATGATAAATCAGAGCACAAAAAAGATGCGGCATTGCCAACCTCTTCAATAGTGATGTTGCGTCGCAAAGGTGCATTTTCTTCTACATGGCTTAATAATAAATGAAAATCTGAAATTCCAGCGGCGGCTAAGGTGCGCACAGGTCCTGCTGAAATTGCATTTACTCTAATACCTTTTTCACCGAGAGTATATGCTAAATAACGCATATTTGCCTCTAAACTTGCTTTGGCAACCCCCATTACGTTGTAATGAGGTATGGCTCTGGTAGCACCCAGATATGTCATGGTAACAATAGAACATCCATGTTTCATCAGAGGTTGAGCCTCACGCACCATAGCGGTTAGACTATAAGAGCTTATATCATGTGCCATGGCAAAGCCCTCTTTGGTTGTGCTATCGACAAAACTGCCATTTAATTGCTCTTTATCGGCGAAAGCGATAGAATGCACCAAACCATCTAATCTATCCCATTTTTTTGATAAATCTGTAAATAGTTTTTTAATGTTTTTATCTTTGGATACATCACATGGTAAGACAATTTTAACTCCAAAATCAGCTGCCATTTGTTCTATTCTGCCTTTTAATCTTTCGTTTGGGTAGGTAAAGGCTAATTCTGCTCCTTGTTCGTGCATTTGTGTAGCACAACCCCAAGCAATTGATTTTTTTGAGGCGATGCCAGCAATAAGTATTTTCTTGTTCTTTAAAAAACCCATATTTTGATTCCTATGATTTGTTAGAATTTGCAAATTATAAATTATCTTTCTGGAGTTTGCAACATATGAATATAAAAATTAAAATTACATTTGTTTTTTTTATGCTGTTATATAACCTACAATCCTGGTCGCAAGGTGCAATAGCCTTAGGTTATGAACCAAAATATAAAACTGGATTCTCTCATTTTGATTATGTTAATCCTGTGGCCAAAAAAGGTGGGCATATAAAGTTAAGTTCTTTTGGCAGTTACAACTCTCTTAATCCTTTTTTATTGAAATCTATATCGGCTAATGGGTTGGGCACTCTGATGTTTGAAAGTCTGCTGACAAAATCATGGGATGAGCCTTTTTCTGCCTATGCATTACTCGCAGAAGATGTTGCTTTATCAGACGATAACTTATCCGTTATTTTTAAATTAAACCCAAAAGCTAGCTTCAATAATGGTAAAAAACTTGTGGCAGATGATGTTAAATTTTCATTTGATACCATAACATCAGATCAAGCCCATCCCCAGTATCAGTTATATTATAAAGATATAAAAAAAGCTGTCGTTATTGACAACAAGACAATCAAGTTTGAGTTTAAAAAAGAAAACCCAGAGTTGCATCTTATCATAGGTGATATGCCAATTTTTTCAAAAGAATGGTTACAAGGCAATGATTTTAACAAAACTGTCAAAAATAAACCAATTACAACTGGACCGTATTTAATTGATAAAATGCAAGAGGGCAAGTATATAACTTACAAAAAAAATCCTAATTACTGGGGAAGAGATTTAAATACTCGCCGTGGGTTTTTTAATTTTGATAAAATAACATATAAGTATTACAAAGATTTGACGATAACCTTGGAGGCATTCAAAGCAGGAGAACTTGATTTTATTTTAGAAAATAACTCAAAAAGATGGGCAAGAGATTACGGAGGTAAAAAATTTAAGACCAAAACACTCATCAAAGAAAAATTAAAACATAAGAATAATGCAGGGATGCAAGGTTTTGTTTTTAATATTCGCCGTGATATTTTCAAAGATAAAAAAGTTCGCCGTGCTATCGGCTTAGCGCTTGATTTTCAATGGTCTAATAAAAATTTATTTTACGATCAGTATGTCCGTTGTGATAGTTATTTTTCTAATAGTGAATTAGCAGCTGCCGGCGAACCAAACCCAGAAGAGAGAAAGATTCTAACAGAATTCAAAAATATTTTGCCAGAGGGAATTTTAGATAGAAAAATTATATTGCCACCTGACACGAATCCACCATCATCATTGCGGAAAAATTTGAAACTTGCTAAAAAATTATTAACAGAGGCAGGATGGAGACATAAAGACGGAGTTTTACAAAATAAAACAGGGCAAAAATTACAATTTTCAATTTTGTTAGCACAAAAAGGCTTTGAAAGAATTGTAGCCCCATTTGTCGGTAATTTAAAAAAAATAGGTATTCTTGTTGACTATAGAACCATAGACACATCCCTATATCAAAAAAAAATAGAAGAATTTGATTTTGATATGGTTGTCAAAAGTTATGGACAATCACAATCTCCCGGCAACGAATTGCGTCAATATTTTTCATCAAAATCAGCAGATAAAAAAGGCTCTGCTAATATTATTGGTATAAAAAATCCGTTGATAGATAAACTGATAGATAAGGTTATTTATAGCAAAAATAGAGCGAGTTTAATCAATGCTACCAAAGCTTTGGATCGGATTCTGTTAGATGGTTTTTATCTTGTTCCTAATTGGTATACAAATAATCATCGAATAGCATATAAAAATATATTTGACAAACCAGATAAGATGCCACTATACTATCAAACTGAATCTTACATATTATCAACATGGTGGCACAAGATAATTGATAATTGATAATTGATAGTTAATGGTTTGATAATTTGGAGCTATAAATGGTAATAAAACCACAGGATATAAAATTAGATAAGGATGGTTATGTAATAATCACGAATGACAAAAAAAAACCAAAAAAAGAAGAAGAAGAGATTAATAAAGAAATATCTGATTTTTTTAAAGGTCTTAGCGACAAAACACCAAAATTATATGCTAACATCAATGAATTTGCTAAGACTTTTGAAAAAAGATCAAATCATTGGCAAGCTATGATTATTCCTCTGATTGTCATTTTTACCTTATCATCTATATACGGATTTTTTCTTATTTATTCTCTGACAACGAGTATGAATAAAATGACAGACATAACAACTTCAATGGCATCCAAAATGTCAATAATATCTCATAAAATGAAGACATTGCCACCTATGGTGCAAAATATGCAGGCTATCAATTCTTCGGTAAGCTCAATGAATGAAAATATGACTATTATGGATGACAAAATGAAAAATATGATGATAAGCATCAAGAAAATGGATAATTCTACTAAAAACATAGCCTTAAATAATAATCTTATGAGTCAAGATGTTGGTAGATTAGGTTATAATATCGGCAAACCTATGCAGCTTTTCAATAGTTTTATGCCATTTTGAGAGTTTTATAAATTACAGGTAATTCTTGCTCTATAAGAGAGGTTTTACCTATAATACCAAGCGAGATTATCCCAATCTCATTTTTTTATTTTTATAGGAATATAATATGATTAACAAGAAAGTATTAGGTGCCATAATAGGTGCATCATTAGTAGCGAGTTCGGCAATCGCTGCTGAAAAGTCATTTGTCACAATCGGCACAGGCGGTGTAACAGGTGTATATTATCCAACAGGCGGTTCAATCTGTCGTTTAGTGAATAAGGGCAAAAAACAACATGGTGTGCGTTGCTCGGTTGAATCAACCGGTGGCTCTGTCTATAACATCAATACAATTCGTGCAGGTGAGTTAGATATGGGCGTTGCTCAATCAGACTGGCAGTATCATGCCTATAACGGCACCAGCAAGTTTAAAGAAAAAGGCGCTTTCAAAGAACTACGAGCTATTTTTTCTGTCCATCCTGAGCCATTCACAGTTGTTGCTCGTAAAGACTCAGGCATTAAAAATTTAGCTGATTTAAAAGGCAAAAGAGTAAATATCGGTAACCCAGGATCAGGACAACGAGGCACGATGGAAGTTTTAATGAAAGCTATGGGTTGGAGCAAATCTTCATTTAAATTAGCCTCTGAGTTAAAATCATCAGAGCAGTCAAAAGCATTATGTGATAACAAAATTGATGCTATGGTTTTTACTGTCGGTCACCCATCAGGCTCTATCAAAGAGGCAACAACTACCTGCGATAGTGTTTTAGTAAATATCACAGGACCTGAGGTAACTAAGTTAGTCAAAGATAATGATTTTTATCGAACTGCTACAATCCCCGGTAAAATGTATCGCGGCACAGATGCCGATACTACAACTTTTGGTGTAGGTGCAACATTTGTAACATCTTCTAAGATACCAGAGAATGTTATTTATGCCGTGGTAAAATCAGTCTTTGAAAATTTTGATTCTTTCAAAAAACTGCATCCTGCATTCAATAACTTGAAAAAAGCAGAAATGGTAAAAGACGGCTTGTCTGCTCCATTACACAAAGGTGCTGCCAAATATTATAAAGAAGCAGGTCTTCTTAAGTAATAGCTGTAACAATAAAACATCCCGCTCTGCTCTTTATGAGCGGGTGTTTTTTTACAAATAATTTGTCAATTTTAAATTAAAAGAGACCTTTGTCCGCTAACATCAAAAAAGAATAGATTCGTCATAACGAGGTGGACGAGAATAATTGAAAATTGAGAATGGATAATTGAGAATTAAAAACTCTATCCTAAATCTAAAAAAACCCCGTCATAACGAGGCGGACGATAATAATTGAAAATTGAGAATGGATAATTGAGAATTAAAAACTCTATCCTAAATCTAAAAAAACCCCGTCATAACGAGGCGGACGGATAGAGCGATGCAACATCAAGCATTTGAACCGCCGCGGTTATCTCTGTTTGGTGTGCACTGAACTTGTAGCAGAGTGTGCGGATAATAACACGAGATTGCCGCACTCCACTGTGCTCCACTCGCAATGACGGAGTTTTTTTTATTCTTTTTTGCCTGTTCGCTTGTCAAGATTCTATTATTTTTATTTCATCGGTTGTAAGGTTATAGAATCTATAAATCAAACATCAAATAAAAATTAAAAAACAAACTAATCTGTGTTATAATTTTCTTTTTTTTTATAAAATTATATTATGGCAACATTAGTTAAAGAAAGAATAAGTAAAATAGTAGCAAAACAACCAGCTGATAGCTCTTATGATGAAATATTGCGAGAGTTGGTTTTTGCCAGAATGATAGAAAAAGGATTAGATGATTCAAAAAACAATAGAACGACAAAACACGAGGATTTGAAAAAAGAAATTGAGCTGTGGTAAAAATAGTTTGGACAAATAAAGCGAAATGCTGGTTAAAACATATTTTTGATTATATATCAGTTGACAACCCCACTGCTGCTAAAAAAGTTATATCTGGAATCTATGAACAGGTTGATTTATTAAAAGCATTTCCAGAAATTGGTTTTGTGTTTAAAAAAAATAACAATCAAGACATTCGGATTATTATGTATGGGCATTATAGAATTGCATATTTGATTAAAGATAAAAATCATATAGATATTTTGGCAATCTTGCATGGGAAAATGGATATCAAAGAATATTTGAAAAAAAATGAATGATGACAGCCACATTGACGAAATAAACAAAAGGGAGTTATACAACACCCAAGCATTTGATCGTGCAATTTTGACTCTGTCAAGTTCTGCATTAGGTTTGTCATTAACTTTCTTTAAGTTTGTTGTTCCAGTCGAAAAAGCAATATGCACTAATTTTATTTTAGCCTCTTGGATATTGCTACTGATTGCTATTTTAAGCATTTTGCTGACATTTGTAACAGGACAAGTTTCATTGCATTATGCAAGTTTGAATGCTGACAAGCAAAAAAAAATTTATGAGACAAAAATTAAATTTTGGACAAAAGTTACATATTGGTTAAGTGCAATAGGTGGCATTACTTTCTTTGTTGCATTAATGTTTTTAGTGGGTTTTGTGTTTAATAATATATAGGAGAAAAATAATGACAAGTAAATCAGAAGGTGCGATACCACCTAAAACATTTGAAGATGGTGCTGTTCCGCCAAAAACAAGAAAAAAAGAAGCACCAAAACAAAAACCACAAAAGAAGAAAAAATAATTTACAAAATACTAAAATTGGAAGTGGGACTTTAGTCCCGCCAAATAAAAAATTTACTATTTAAAAGCACTAAATGTTGATAAAACGAAATCTACAAAAATAAAGTGTTTTATCTTGTGGCTTCAAACAGAATAACAAAAAAATACCAATATTTGTGGTTTCGTTCGGCGGGACTGAAGTCCCACTTCCAATGGTTTCCGTTTCTGTTGATGAGATTGCTTCGCTACCGCTCGCAATGACGGAGTTTTTTTATTTTTTTTGTATTCTTTTTTTTGCCTATCCGCTTGTCAAGATTCTATTATTTTTATCTCGCAGGTTGTGAGGTTATAGAGTTTATAAACCAAAGTATCGATTTGTTTGTCGATTGCATCTATTTTTTGTTTTCTCTTTTTGGAAGTGGGACTTTAGTCCCACTCTTTTTGCAACGCAAAAACAATTAGTATTGTTGTTGCCTCAAAATGTTTGGGCTTCGTCAAATGTCTCACCTCCGATGAATGTTTGGACTTCGTCCAAAGAGTGGGACTAAAGTCCCACCTCCGATGGAGTTATGTCAAGATTCTATTATTTTTATTTCATCATCTGTGAGATTATAGAGCTTATAAACCAAAGTATCGATTTGTTTGTCGATTGCATCTATTTTTTGTTTTAAGAATTTTTTGTCGGTTTCTATCTTGCTTATGTGGTATTTTTGTTGTGCCTCTAACATTTGCTCTACCAAACGGACTAAATCATCGTGTTGTTGTTTTTCTTTTTTGTTGTTAAAATCAATTTTTGGGATTGGTAATTGTTGGAGAAAATTGATTGGGTATTTCAATGAACCCTCTGGAATTCTAATTGAATAAAAAACTTTTAAATGAAAGTAATTTAACAGATTTGAATTTAGTAAACCAGTTAAATAATTTATGTTAACATTTGTTTTTGGGGTTATAGAGTGCACGGCTACAAGAAGCCCAGAACCTTCATAATCTATAATACAAGATAATCTTTTTGCTACACCCCTTACAACTATTTTTGGTTTTTTTGTAAACAAATCAATTGTATTGCTGTTTAAATATTTTTCATCCAACTTAATGCAAGGCTTAATTATTTTTTTCTTATACAACCTTACTTCTTTTGCTTTCCAAGAATTATAATATCTGTCAAAATTTCCATTCAGCAAAAGTTTTACTGAATTTTTACTACAATTTGTTGATATAATATCGTTCATTTTCCAGTATTCAAAACCCATTATTCCTGTTCTAATATCTGACAACTCTGTCAATTTTAAATTTTTGTTAAGTTTGTCAATTATTTTTTTGTTTTTAGTATCTTGCTCTATTTGTATTTTGCCGTCTTCATCAAAAATATTTAATGTTTTTTCTACACCTTTTTCATTTATTAAAATAGTTTTTTTATCTTTTGTATTTTTTGATAAACAAAAAACAATAGTAGAGATCGCTGCATCTTTAAATACTTTTCTATCTTTTAAGTCCCATATTTTTGTTATTGAAAAATCTCCGTTTTGCAAATCATTTCTTATTTTTTTACCATAGTTTGCACCAAAAAATTTATTAGGTGTTATAAAGCTAATTTCTCCTGTTTTTTTAACTATATCCATAGATTTTTCCATGAAAGATACATATAAATCTGCACTATTGGAATAGAGGTGTTGTTTTTTTAAATAACTTCTTGTTTCATTGTCTTGGTTTCTAACGCCAACATAAGGCGGATTGCCGATGACAATATCAAAACCGCCGTTTTTGAAAATTTGTGGAAATTCATCTTGCCAGTCAAACGTGTTTATTTTTCGCATTTGGTTTTTATCAAATAAATCCATATTTTGGGTTTGATAAAAATCAGAGCCTATTAGTGAATTACCGCATTTTATGTTGTTGCCGAGATTTGGTAAGATATGGGATAATTGGGTTTTGAAAAGTTGGTTTTTGTATTCTAAATTTTCATCTTCCAAAACTTTTAATAATAATGATAGTTTGGTAACCTCCACGGCTTGGGCATCAATATCAACTCCATAAATATTGTCTAATAAAACCTGTGATTTGTAGGTCGTGGAGAGGCGATAATCATTTTCTGCCACCTGATAAATTTGCCCTGTTTTAAGGGCTTTGTTTTTTGTTTTGTCGTCTTGTAAAAAATGGTTTAAATGGTGTTTTAAGAGGTATTCAAAAGCACCGATTAGAAAACTGCCAGAGCCACAGGCGGGGTCTAAAATACTAATAGGAGTAAGATGGTTAGTTGCCAACCCTGTGAGATTGCCACGGCGGTTTAAATGTTTGGTGTTACTTGTTTTTCCGTCCGCCTCGCAATGACGGGATTCTTTTGGCAAGGGGACATGTCCCCTTGTTAGTAATGGTTTTATCGTGTTCTGCACTATATAATCAACGATATATTTTGGAGTATAATAAACTCCGCCGGCTTTTCTTATTTCTGGTTTGGTTTCTATCTGAACTTTGTTGCCATATTTTGTTTTGCGGATATATTTAATAGTTTTGCCTAAGAATTGTTCATAAGCTTGCCCTAAGATTTCAATCGGCAAAACAGCAAATTCATATGGGCATTTGGGGTAATATAAATTTGTTATAATGTCTTGTAAGGTTTTGTCATCAACTTTTAAATTTTTTAACCAGTCGGCACTTATGAATAATCCTGAGTTATATTTTTTGTCTGCCTCTTTGAAGTGTTGATTTAAATTGTTATAAATATCGCTTTTTTGTGATATTTTTAATAAAGCATCAGGAGATTCAATTTGCCGCTCTTCGGATACTCGTAAAAATATTAACCTATCAATTATTTTTTGGACGGCTATATTTAGATTGAACTCATCGATATTTTCATTTTTTAAAGCGATTTGGGTGGCTAATTTTTCTCGTAGAGTATTTAAGAGTTGTAAAAATCCCTTATCCACACTCATGCTACCTTTTTTGTTTTTGGTGCTGTCGGCATATTTACTAAAACTGCCATTTAAAATCGCTTGTTTTGAAAATGTATTGGATAAAAAATCAAAATTGGTGTTATATCCTTCTAATTTGGTGGGCTTGAATAATTCATCATAGGTGCAATAAAATACGCGGGCAGTGGCAGCATTGTCGGATTCTGCAGGTTTTAGTCTGCCATCATAAACGGCGATCTCTTCAAAGTCGGTGAGGATTGATAAAGCTAAACCTTGGGTGTGGGCATAACGGCGAAGTTGATAGGCTGATTTTTTGTCGTTTTTAATATCAATGGCAGGCTTTTTTGCCTCAACATAAAAAATTATTTGTCCGCCAATTCTAAAAGAATAATCCGGTCTTTTTTTGTTACCGTCTATTTTGAGCTTGTCTTCTTTGATAACCTCACGAAATTGTTCTATCACGGCTTGGCTGTTGTGCATATCCCAACCTAATGCTGCAAATAAAAAATCAATAAAATCGGCACGGTTATTATATTCGTCATAATCTGCTGATTTATAGGTGGCAAGGTTTCTTTTAAAAAGAGCGATTTTTTGTTGTAGTGTTTCCTGTTCGTTCACTTTTATTTTTTATTATTTAGTAATTCTTTTATATTGCTACGATGTCGCCAAAAAAGAATTGTTGAAATGATGATAGTTGTGATGATATAAATTATATTAAGATTTAAAAAGTAAGCAACAAATGGGGCGAGAAAAAAAGCACTCAAAGCACTAAGTGAGGATATTTTTATAATGCGATTAGCGGCTAACCAAATAAGGGCGACTATTAAACCTAACCACCAACCGAAACCTAACAAAACCCCCAAAGAGGTGGCAACGCCTTTACCGCCTTTGAATTTGAAAAATAGCGGATATAGATGCCCCAGAAAGGCAAAAAATCCTGATAGGGAGATAAATAAAACATTATCTGTAAATTGACTCATTACAATAACCGCAATCAAGCCCTTGCCAAAATCGCCTAATAGAGTGATGAAAGCGGGGATTTTGCCACCGAGACGCAAGACATTGGTTGCCCCCGGATTATTAGAGCCATCGGATCGCGGGTCGGGTAATTTGAAAATTTTGCAAACTATAATAGCGGAGGATATTGAGCCTAATAAATAACTCAATAACAATAAAATAATAGCTATAATTTGTAATGACATAATTTAAAAATAAAATAAAAACAAATAAAAACAAACAACATTAAAACATAAAATAAAATATAATGTTCGTTTATATGAAAAATACTCCCAACAAAACTTATGCAATTTTGCTCTTAAACAAACCGATCGGCATCAGTTCTCATCGTGCCTTGCAAATTGTAAAAAAGATTTATAACATAAAAAAAGCAGGGCATAGTGGCACCTTAGACCCACAGGCAACAGGAATGCAAGTCATCTGTTTTAACGAGGCAACAAAATTTTTACAATATAATATAAGCTCTGATAAAACCTATCAATTCAGAGTTGCACTTGGCATAAAAACTGATACAGGCGATAGCGAGGGCAAAATAATTGACAAAAAAGAGGTGAATGTTAATATCGATGAGATAAGAAAAGCTGTGTCATCTTTTGTGGGTTTGTCAAATCAAACTCCACCTATGTATAGTGCTATCAAACACAACGGTGAACCTTTGTATAAAATTGCCAGAAAAGGTGGCAAGGTAGAAATTAAATCTCGGCAAATAAATATTAAAAATATTGAAGTTTTGAGTTTTAAAAATAATCAAATTGATATAATATGCACTTGTTCCAAAGGCACATATATACGAACTTTGGCAGAGGATATAGGAGCCAAATTAAAAACCTGTGCATATGTTAGTTTGTTGCATAGGGTAAATATTCATCCCTTTGAAAACGAGATGATGCACGATTTAGATAAGTTAAAAAATGCTTCTGATGATGAATTAAAACAATATTTATTGCCTGTTGATATGATCTTAAAAGATTTTGATAAAATAATATTAAACCCAGAACAGCTTAATGAAATAGGCTATGGACGCTTTATAACTTTGGAATATGAGTCTCCTGTGATATGCAGATTATATGATGAAAATAATAACTTGATAGGAATAGGTGGCAGGCACAAATCAGGTAATAATATTTTAAAACCCATGAAAACATTAAAAAAATATGTCTTATAAAAACATAACCGACTATATCGGCAATACGCCCATCGTGGCTTTGCAAAAAATGAACCCCACGAGCAATAATATTTTATTAAAATTAGAGGGTAATAATCCTGCAGGTTCTGTCAAAGATCGCCCGGCTTTTAATATGATATATCAAGCCCAAAAACGAGGTGATATAGATAAAAACACAACTTTAATTGAGGCGACAAGTGGCAATACTGGAATAGCAATTGCGATGGTATCTGCTATTTTGGGATATAAAATAATTCTTATTATGCCAGATGATATGTCGGATGAGAGAAAAGACAGTATGAGCGCTTATGGGGCAGAGTTAATTCTTGTTGATAACATGGAGACAGCTCGAGATTTAGCGCTTGAGATGCAACAGCAAAACAAAGGATATGTATTGGATCAATTTTCAAACCCAGATAATCCACAGGCACATTACAAAACAACTGCTCCTGAAATAATACAACAAACCAACGGCAAAATAACTCATTTTGTAAGCTCAATGGGAACAACCGGCACGATTACAGGGTGCGGTAGATATTTTAAAGATAAAAAATTAGGAATTAAAGTTATAGGGGCAACTCCTGCCAAAGATTCACAAATTCCTGGAATTAGAAAATGGGAAAAAGAATATTTGCCTAAATTTTTTGATCCAAGTTTGGTGGATGAAAGTGTTGATGTCAATCAAGAGCAAGCCGAACAAACGATGAAAAACTTAGCCACAGAGGAGGGAATTTTTTGTGGTGTCTCCGCAGGTGGTGCGGTATGGGTCGCTTTGCAAGTTGCCAAAAAATTACAAAATAAAACCATAGTAGTAATTATTCCAGACAGAGGAGATAGATATTTATCAACCGGAGTTTTTAGATGACAAATAAAACATATCTAATTGACAATACAGATAAAAAAATAATCAATCATTTGCAATATGGGTTGCCGTTAGTCTCGCGTCCATTTCACCAAAGTGCCGCCGAGCTTGGCATTAGCGAAGATGAGTTAATAAAAAGATTAAAAAACCTCTTGGAGCAAAAATATCTTAGCCGTTTCGGACCATTATATAATGCTGAAAAATTGGGTGGCTGTTTGTCTTTGTGTGCGATGAGCATTAAAGATAAAGATTTTGAAAATGTCACAGAAATTGTAAATTCATATGATGAGGTAGCCCATAATTATGAACGAGAACATAAATTTAATATGTGGTTTGTTATCGCTACCACTGGTATAAAAAGAAAACAACAGGTTCTCAAAGAAATAGAGAGACAAACAAAATATAAAGTTTATGACTTGCCAAAAGAAAAAGAATATTTTGTTGGTTTTTTTGTCAATCTATAAGAATTTTATATATGTTGTAATTTAATTTTTAAGGAAGGTCTGAATAACCTGTATTTTTGGAAGTGGGTTTTTTGCAGTTGCCTCCGTCATGGCACTAAGCGGATGAGCAAAAAAAGGAACAAAAATAATAAAAAACCCTGTCATTGCGAGGCGGACGGATAAAAAAAGAGAAATACGGAATAATTAACCGCCGTGGCAATCTCTTGTTGTTATCCGCATACTCTGTTTTATTTTTGTTACAGATTTCGTCTACGCGCGATGAGATTGCTTCGCTACCGCTGCTATGACGGGATTCTTTTTGAGGATAACCGAGGCGGTTTATTTATTTGTCTTGCATCACTTTATCCGTCCGCCTCGTTATGACGAGGATTTTTTTTGTGTCGCATTCTTGTGTTTTGAGAGCCTTAACTTGTGAAGTTGCAACAAGTTGCAAAAGTGGAGCTAAAGCACCACCTCCGATTATATTGGTTTTTTTATTGTAGTTTGTAATTTATAAAAATTTATGATAGATTTATCTTATAACAGTCCGCTGGCAAAGATTATAAAAAGTGAAATTCGCGATAATGGGGTGTTGAGTTTTGCGGATTTTATGCAAAAGGCTTTGTATCATCCGCAATATGGTTATTATACAACGAAAAAAAATATCTTTGGAGTGGGTGGGGATTTTATAACCGCACCTTTGGTATCGTCACTTTTTTCATATACTATCGCTTGTCAATTTATAAACACAGGATTTGATTGTATGATGGAGATAGGCGGCGGTGATGGCACTTTATCTGCTGATTTGTTGTTATATTTACAGCGTAAAAATAAACTTCCGGCAAAATATTATATTTGTGAAATTAGTCCTGATTTACAACAAACCCAACAACAATTATTAAAGCAAAAATTACCAGATTATTTTGCTAATATTCAATGGGTTGATGATATACCTGATAATTTTTCGGGATTTATTATAGCTAACGAAGTTTTGGATGCGATGGCAGTGGAGATTTTTAAAACTACTGATGAGGGATTAAAGCAGATTTTTGTGGATATTCATTATCATAAATTTATCATGATTGAAAAAGATGCAGGTTTTGAATTAAAAAATAATTTTAATAAAATTCAACAAAATTTATCACACGCTATCCCTTATAATTATCAAAGTGAGATATGCCTGAAATTAGATTTATATATTAAAAATCTATTTCAAAAAATCAATACAGCAGTTGTTGTATGTATTGATTATGGTTATCCTGCTGCCGAATATTATAGGGCAGACCGAAAAAAAGGCACAATTTTGGCAAATTATCAACACAAAGTGCTTGATAATGTATTAAAATATGCAGGTTTATGTGATCTTAGTTGTTTTGTGGACTTTACTGCGGTTGCCGATATTGCCATAAATTCTGGTTTTGATTTAGAGGGTTTTATTAACCAAGGAGATTTTTTAATCAATAATAATATTTTAAAAATCGCCGAAAATACTCAAAATAAACAAAACAGCAAACAAAGAACTCAAACCGCTCAACAATTAAAAGAGCTTATTATGCCATCACAAATGGGCGAGAGATTTAAAGTTATGGCTTGGTCAAAAAATTATAATGGTAGTTTACAAGGTTTTGCAGAAAACGATCAAACATATAGATTATAACTAAAAATAATGGATACATTACAAGTAGTAGTTTTGTCGCTAGTGCAAGGATTAACCGAATTTTTGCCGATATCATCATCAGCTCACCTGATTTTGGTGCCATCTTTAACAGATTGGCAAGATCAAGGTTTGGCTTTTGATGTTGCTTTGCATTTGGGGACTTTATTAGCAGTTGTTTTTTATTTTCGTTATGATATAAAAAATATGATAATAGCCTGGTGGCAGTCAATTTTATTGAAAAAAATAACTAATAATAATGCCAGATTAGCATGGTTTGTTTTAATCGGCACAATTCCGGTCGGGCTTGCAGGATTGGCATTCAAAGACTATATTGAAACCTCAATGCGAGGCACTTTTATCATCGGTATCGCCTCCATTTTTTTTGGGCTTTTGTTATATGTGGCAGATAGAAAATCAATCAATAATAAAAAAAATGAATTTGATTTGGATTTAAAACAGGTGATGTTGATAGGGTTGGCACAGGCGATAGCACTAATCCCCGGCACTTCTCGCTCTGGAATTACCATCACGACAGCTTTGTTATTAGGTTTTAATGCAACAGCTGCGGCTCGTTTTTCTTTTTTGTTGTCAATCCCTGTGATAGTGTTATCTAGTATGTTATTAGGGCTTGATATTATAAAATCTGATTTAATTATTGATTATAATTCATTTATATTAGGTTTTGTTATCTCGGCGATTAGTGCCTTTTTTTGTATTGCTTTATTTTTAAAATTTATCCAAAAAACTGGTATGACGCCCTATGTTATTTACCGTGTTATATTAGGCTTTTCTTTACTTCTATTGTAATTACTTATGACTCAAAATATTATTTTAAAAATCATCAAAGAGCGATGCAAATCAACTCTTGTTAGTCATTTGGGGATTGAAATTACCTATGCTGATAGAGAAAAGGTAGAGGGCAAGATGCCCGTTGATGAACGAACTTGTCAGCCCTATGGTGTGTTGCACGGCGGTGCCTCGGTTGCATTTTCTGAAACCTTAGGGAGTATCGGCGGGCAAATAGCAGCAGGTGAGCAAAATAGGGCAATGGGACAACAAATAAACTCAAATCATATCCGTCCTGTTAAAAAAGGTTATGTCACAGGAGTTGCCAAAATAATTCATAAGGGCAAAAAAAGCCAACTCTGGGAGATTAAAGTTTTTAACGAAGAGAAAAAGCTTATATGTAATTCCCAGCTTACATTAGCGATATTGTGATAAAATTTTTAAAGGACATAAAAAATCCTCTTAAATCTGTTTTAGATGCCGCTCTTGAATATAAAACAGATATTGCATTATGGCAAGAGCCAGATAGCCAAATAATTCATCTTATTATAGATTTTAATGGTTTGTCTGTCTTGGATATTGACGGTGTTATAAATAATCAAGCAGGTTTTGTTATTAGCCCTTTTAATTATAATAAAAATACCGATTTACAGTTATATTTAATAAAAAATCAGCTCCATTTATCTTTTAAAAATAATGAAATATCTATAGTCAATGAAGATAATATTCCGCTGGATTTTATTAAAAAATTAAATAACAATAAAAATAAAAATAAAAATAAAAACATCATATTGAATACTGATAAAACTCCCCCAATAAACAGCAATAATTTTCAACAAAATGTTGCCAAAGCCATTGATGAAATTCATCAAAAAAAGTTTAAAAAAGTTGTATTGTCGGTAATCCATAACAAAACAATAACCGAAAATTATGACATTTTAGCGTTTTTTAAGAGATTATGTGACCAAAATCCGCATAATTTCGTCTCTTTGTCTATTACAAAAAAATATGGAATGTGGATAGGTTCATCTCCTGAAAAACTCTTATCAATAAAAAACAACAAAAAAACTTCAATTTTTGCCACAGCAGGAACACAAGAGATAACAAACAACAAAGATAAAATAATATGGCAAAAAAAAGAGCAACAAGAGCAAAAATTTGTCGTTAAATATATTCAAAAAATATTAAAAAAATTAAAAATAAATTATCAAACAAAAAAAACTAAAACTCTTAAAATAGCAAATATCGCCCATCTAAAAACTGCTATATCTTTTAAAATAAAACATAAAAACATAATAAAGTTATTGCAAAAATTATTACCCACTCCTGCTGTATGTGGGGTACCCAAAAAAAAAGCACAAGAATTTATCAAAAATAATGAGATCCATAATCGTTTATTGTATGCAGGATGTATCGGTCTGTTAAATTTAAAATCAAAATACACCTTAAAATTATGGACGAATATAAGATGTGCCAAATTTACCTATAAAAATGCTGATGTTTTTGCAGGGGCTGGCATAATATCGTCATCAAGTATAAAAGATGAAATCCAAGAGATAGACTTAAAATTAAAAGCCATTTTAGATTTTTTATGAACAAATTCAAGCAGATTCAAAATATAGTAGAGACTGTCGTAAATTACGGTTGTCGGTATGCCATAATAAGCCCAGGCTCTCGTAATGCCCCTCTGATTATAGCGGCAGCTCAACATAAAAAAATTAAAACTATTTCAATTGTGGATGAGAGAGTGGCAGGTTTTGTGGGATTAGGCATAACATTACAAACAAAAAAACCTGTAATTTTAATTTGCACCTCAGGTACTGCCACTTTGAATTATATGCCGGCGATTGCCGAGGCATATTATACCGACACACCGCTTATAATCCTAACGGCGGATAGGCCCGCAATACAAATAGATAACTGGTATGGGCAGTGCATTCATCAAAAAAATATGTATGCACCCTATACCAAAATAAATAAACAATTAGATGATAATAATTTGGATGATATTATGAAATCAATAACAAATTATTTTGTAAATCCTATCTGTCCTATGCACATCAACATCCCCATTGATGATCCTATTTATCCTAAAAACATAGTGATAAAATATCCATCACATAAAAAAATAAAACTCAATATAGATAAAAAAACAATTGATTTAAAAATATTAGAAAATTTTAAAAATAAACTGCAACAGGTTAGAAAAATTTTAATAATAGCAGGATTTATGCCAAAGAGTAAAAAATTAAAAAAATATTTAAACTTTATCGAGATTCCAATTATAGGCGATATAACCTCAAATTTATCTAATTGCGATAACTTTATCAATAGTTCTACAATAGATTTTAACCTAGAAAATAAAGATATATCTGCGGATTTTATAATTACCATCGGCAATAATTTATTATCTAAAAGTTTATTAAATTATTTTAAGATCAATCAAGCAAAGCATCATTATCATATCGGAGAAGGGCAGGTAGGTGACCCATTTCAAAGCCTCAAAGAGATAATAAAAATAAAACCAAAATATTTTTTTAAAACAATACAGCAACAAAAAATAGAATACCCAAGACAACAAGAATATTTAAAAATCTTAAAAAACAAAACAATATTTAAAAATAGATTTGATGGAGATAACTTTTCACCAATCGTCAAAACAATAATCCAAAACTTATCTGGTAATAGTGTTCTGCATCTGGGTAACTCAACTCCCATACGTTTGGCAAATTTACACATCAAAAAATCAGATAATTTTAAAATTTTTTGCAATAGAGGAACATCTGGCATCGATGGATCCATAAGCACAGCGATAGGGATTGCTATGGCGGATAAAAAAAACGAACATACTTTAATAATAGGAGATTTATCTTTTTTTTATGATAACAATGCTTTGTGGCAAAATAATTATCCAAATAATTTAAAAATAATCATTCTTAATAATGACGGAGGCGGGATTTTTAATATAATAACGAATAATATTAAGAATAAAAAGATAAATAACCTCATAAAAACTGCTCATAAAAAAAATAGTTCGCTGATATGCTCTCATCACAACATAAATTATAGAAAAATAACAAATAAAAGCAATATAAAACAAGAATTGATAGACTTTAAAAAAGGAGTGTTGGAGATAATTTTGCAATAATTAGGATTTGATTTATGCAAAGACCCATATGATTTGTTATAATAATTATCTTTAATGTAAGTAAAAATCAATGAAAAAAAATCCTATTAAAATTTATCTTTATCTAACTTTATGTGTTTTGTTTTGGTCTGGTAATTTTATTATTGGTCGTTTTATCAAAGATGATATGTCACCGATAGAATTGGCATTTTTCCGTTGGTTTTTTGTTTTAATTTTCATCTCTCCGATTTTTATTATAAGATGGAATAATATAATAAACAGCTTAAAGAAACATTTTTGGATAATGTTAGTTTTGTCTGCCTTGGGAGTAAGTGCTTTTAATACTATTTTGTATCTAGGTCTTAGCAAAACTACAGCGACAAATTCCTTGGTTATCAATTCAATTATTCCGATTCTTGTTTTAATTATGTCATTCGTTATATTGCACCAAAAAATAAATTACAAGCAAGTTATTGGTATTTTCATCTCAACTATAGGCATGTTGTATTTAATTTTACAAGGAGATTTTTATAGAATATATTTGTTAAAATTCAATCAAGGTGATTTTTGGATTATAGGTGCTGCTTTTATATGGGCTTTATATTCTGTAGTCCTTAAATTTAAACCAACCGACTTGAGCGACTTTGAATTTTTTTCTCTTATGGTTTTCATAGGTTTTCTGCTGTTACTGCCTTTTTATCTTTATCAAGGTTTCAGTCTCTCTTATGGAGCAAACTTAGTTTACAATAATTTCTGGGTATTTTTTTATATCTCTGTTTTTACTTCAATAATTTCATATTACTTTTGGCACAAGGGTATTCATACGATTGGTGCCACTAAAACCTCTCAATTTGCACATCTTATGCCTATTTTTGGATCATTTTTGGCATATATTTTCTTGGATGAAGTTTTGCACTTTTACCATATTGTAGGAATGACATTAATTGGAGGCGGTATTTATTTATCGTTATCCCACAAGCATATAATTTTACGAAAATAGTAAAACAATTCTGCTGATTTAGTTCTGTTGATGTAGAGAGGTGGGTGGGATGGATGCCGAATCAAGTTCGGCATGACAACCCAAACTTGGCGCTTGGCATGATGCGGGAGTTAATCAGAGTTGCCTTAATGCCAAAGTTACTGAAAATCTGGGTTTTTCCAGCCAATCGGAGCAGTGATCTCTTTTGGTGGTTCAAGTCTTGATATATAGTCCGCTAATGCCTCAAAATCGGCAAGTTTAAATTTTTGAATTCTTTTTTGCATAGTTTTGTTTGCATTGCGTCTTTTGCCACTTTGAATCCATTTTAATTGTCGCAGCACATAATCATAGTGTTGTCCTGCCAAACGAGGATAAAATCTTTTTTCATCTCCTTGGCCGTTAGCACCGTGACATTCGGCACATTTGCGATAGAATAATTTTTCACCTTTTGCTAGGTTATCACCCTTACCAAGCTCTGGTTTTCGGGTCATCTTTAAGGTGCCGATATAGGCTGTTACATCTGCTATTGATTGTGGACCGCCCATAACTTTAATTTGGGCGATGGGGAACATAATCGGGTTGTCGCGGTTGCCTGCTCTGATATCGGCAATTTGTTTGATAATAACAGACGGATGTTGTCCTGCAATTTGTGGATAGTTGCCATCAATGGTGCCCCATCCTTCTGTGCCGTGACAGACGATACATAACTTAAAAACCTGCTTGCCATTTTTTATGTTACCTGTGGCAGCCATAGCTTGTTTTAGTTCGTTATCTAAGGGTGCATCTGCCATACTTATTGTGG
Source organism: Gammaproteobacteria bacterium (assembly GCA_003645455.1). Classification (GTDB taxonomy): domain Bacteria; phylum Pseudomonadota; class Gammaproteobacteria; order QNFE01; family QNFE01; genus QNFE01. Next base: position 56,685 of record QNFE01000007.1, read on the forward strand.
ACAAGCCTAATAATAACGTTAATGATAATAATTTTTTCATTTTTTCTCCTGTTGGAGTTGTTGTTTGTGGCGATATCTTGCATAAAAATAAACAACTAAGTTTTTTGATAAAAACATAAAAATAATAAAAACCAAGCCAATTGTAAAACCTATTAGTGGCTGGTCTCATGATATTTTTAACCTTCATCTCTGATAAAAATTCCTGATTTTCCACCGTGTTTTTCTAAGAGTTTTATATCCGATATAATCATTTTTTTATCAACGGCTTTACACATATCATAAATAGTTAAAAGAGCAATCTGGGTCGCAGTTAATGCCTCCATCTCAATGCCTGTTTTTGATGAGGTTTCAATTATGACGATACACTTGACTTGATTTTTGTCATCAATTATTTGAAAATCAATATTTATATGCTCGATAGGAATAGGGTGGCACAGCGGAATAAGGGTGGCGGTTTGTTTGGCTGCCATTATTCCTGCAATTCTGGCAATTCCTAAGACATCACCTTTTTTGTGGTTGCCTTGTCTGATTTTTGCCAAAGTGGCAGGCTCCATTGATATAGCCCCTGATACCACAGCAGATCTTTTGTTGCTATTTTTGGCAGAGACATCAACCATATGGGCTTGTCCGTTTTGATTAAAATGATTTAATTCATTCACAGCTTAAAATTCTATAAAAAAATTGACATTATAACATTAATTCATTAAAAGATGTAATAGTAAATATTATAACCCTCTTATAAACAAAAATTTATCATTTTTTGATAAATTTAAAAAAATAACTTATAATAGATACTTTTTTATGGAAATAGTTATGAAAGTTAAAAGAATGTATGTTTTGATTTTATTTTTGGTTTTTCTGTTCGTTGAAAATACAAGTTATTCGCAAAACTATGAGCAGACATATAGTTTTGTCCGCATAGAAGATGGCGACACAATCAAGATAAAAAAAGATGGAGGTAAAAGCGGAGAAGAATTGAGGTTGCAATTATATGGCATAGATGCACCAGAGAGCATAGAGAACCCTAAACTTATTCTTGACGTAAAAAGAATAAAATTGCCGAAAGAAGATATAATAGAACTTGGTCAAAAATCAGCATCTTTTTTGTATAGATTGATAAAACTTAATAATAATAAAATTCAACTCAAAGAAAAATTAGACAAAAAAGATAAATACGGACGCTATCTGGTTGAGATATTTGTCACATCAAATAAAGAAAGTGTAAATTCATATATGATTAAAAAAGGCTATGCCATAGCTCTAAAAAATGATGATGGCTTGAAAAACTCAAAATTAATAAAACATCAAAAACAAGCAATTGAAGCAAAAGAAGGTTTGTGGGGAATGCATGGCGAAATAATGCAAAAATGGAGCGATGTAAAAAAAAATGAGTAACATAACATCAATTTTAAAACAACACTATCTATTCTCATCTATGAGTGATGAGGATTTAGTGAAAATTGCAGAAAAATCTGAAATGTTTGATTTAAAAAAACAAGAATCTATTTTTTTTCAAGGTGACGAGGCTAATAATTTTTATTATATTGTTGACGGACAAGTTTCTTTAGCGAGATCATCACCTAACGGTCAAGAAAAAATAATTGAAATTATTAAGAAAAATGAAATCTTTGCAGAGGCTTTGATTTTTATGCCACAAAAAGCTCATTATCCTGTGTCTGCTTGCTCTTTAGAAAAATGCACCATAATAAAACTAAAAAATAAACTCTTAAAAGAAATTTTAAATGATTCCCATAAAACATCTATGGCTATATTATTAAATATGGCAATTAAATTACATGCTCTTTTGGATGAAATTGATAGCCTGACACTACATGGTGCATCATACAGACTGGTAAGTTTTTTATTGCACCAAATTCCAAAAAATAATATTAAAAATAACAAAGAGAATGAAACTGCAAATATTAAACTTGATATAGCAAAAAATATAATTGCTTCTCGTTTATCAATTAAACCTGAAACCTTGTCACGTTCTATAAGCTCTCTTAGCAAGAGAGGTCTTATTAAAATTGACGGAAAACATATCGTTATAAATAATAAAAAATCACTACAGGAATACCTATTCAACAATTAACGATCTAATTATAAAAAATTTATGAAAAAAATAATCACTCTATTGGTTTTGATTTGCATGACACATGTATCACAGGCTATGCCACAAATTCAAAAATGGCAAACAAAAAAAGGGGCAAGTGTCTATTTTGTTGAAACCCATAATATACCTATGGTTGATGTGCAAATCACATTTAATGCCGCAGGCTCAAAAGACGGCAAAAAATATGGGATAGCAAAGCTTACCAATGCCCTATTAGATACAGCAGCTGCAGGTTATGATGCCCAACAAATAGCCACAGAACTTGAAAATATCGGAGCGATTTTATCCAATGATTCTCTAAAAGATATGGCTATTATAAAATTACGAACCCTAAGTTATGAAAAGCAATTGCAAAAAAGTATTACTATTTTATCGCAGGTAATAGGTTTACCAGATTTTAAAGAAAAAGAGGTTAATAGATTAAAAAAACAATTTTTATTATTGTTAAAAAATAAAAAACAACAAGCCGATGAGATAAGCTCTGATGCCCTATATGAAGCCATTTATAAAAATCATCCATACGGCAAAAGTCCCTATGGCACAAACACAAGCATAAATAATATAAGTCGCGCCGATATTATAGAGTTTTATAAAAAATATTATGTTGTCAAAAATATGAGCATTGCAATTATAGGAGATTTAACCAAAAAACAAGCGATAAAAATTGCCAACAAAATTGATAATGGTTTGCAGGAAGGGGTAAAAGTGGCAAACCTTATCAAACCTCAAAAAATAAAAAAATCTACCAAAAATTATATAAAATTTGATGGCAAACAAAGCCATATTTTGTTGGGACAATTATCAATAAAAAGAGGGCATAAGGATTACTGGGCGTTATATCTTGCTAACCATATTCTTGGCGGTTCTGGTTTTTCATCGATTATAACCCAAGAAGTTCGTGAAAAAAGAGGGCTTTCATATAGCGCACATAGTTATATATCACCGATGCAAGAGACAGGAGTTTGGGTCTTTGGTCTGCAAACAAAAACCCAAAATAGCAAAAAAGCCTTAGATGTTTTGCAAAACACAATCAATAAGTTTCATCAACAAGGCATAACTTCATCACAACTTAAAAAAGCAAAAAGCAATATGATAAATTCAGCTCCATTGCGAGCAGATAGTAACAAAAAAATATTAGGATACTTGGCAATGATAGGTTTTTATGATTTACCCTTGGATTACCTTAACACCATCAATAAAAATATAAAAAACATAAAACTAAAACAAATAAATAAAGTTATTAAAAAATATTTGCAACCTGATAATTTGCAATATGTTGTGGTGGGCACACAGGACATTTTTGCCAAAAAATAACTATGGATGAGGTTATAGATAAATATATAAGCAATGCTTTACAAATAAATTACAAAACCATCAAAACAACACCAATCACAGGCGGTTGCATCAATCAATGTTATAAAATTCAAAATAAAAAACATAAATTTTTTGTAAAAATCAATCAGATAAAATTTTTAAAAATGTTTGAAAAAGAAGCTTTTTCACTGCAACAAATCAAAAAAAGTAATACAATCAAAGTGCCAGAGGTTATTTCACATGGCACCGATAAAAATAACAACACAAGTTTTTTGATCTTGGAACATATTGATCTTAAAAATAGCGGAGATTCCATAAAATTAGGAGAAAATATTGCTAAACTACATAACAAAAAATATCCCAAATTTGGCTTTGATGAGAATAATTTTATCGGACTATCATCACAAATAAATATTTACAAAAAAAACTGGATTGAGTTTTATAGAAAAAATAGACTATTAAAACAATTAAAGTTATTACAACAAAAAACTGGTACCATAAACCTGCAAAATTTATATACAATATGCGATAATTTATCGCAGTTTTTTGAATCATATCAACCATATCCGTCACTATTACACGGAGATTTGTGGTCGGGAAACTATGGCTTTGATAATAAGGGACAACCTATTATTTTTGATCCTGCCTCTTATTATGGAGATAGAGAGACGGATCTAGCGATGAGCGAATTATTCGGCGGTTTTTCCCAAGAGTTTTATGCAAGTTATAATAGAGTTTTACCATTAGATGACGGTTATAAAGTTCGTAAAAACCTATATAATCTTTATCATATTTTAAACCATTTTAATCTCTTTGGTGGAGGTTATGCCAATCAGGCAAACACAATGATGGAGGATTTATTATCACAGATAAAATAACAGCATCTTTTATAGCCAAAAATTTAAAATTTAAAATCCCAGCTATAACATCAAGAGACACCTTGAAAAGTCGCAAAATATGGTATATTTTTTTAAAAAAAAACAATAAAATTGGCATAGGTGAGATAGCGCCATTAAAAGGTTTAAGTATAGATAAAATAGATAACATTGAAAATATTTTAAAAAAAATTTGTAATGAACCACAAAAATACATCAGTAATAATAATTTATTAGAGTCATATCCTGCTATAAATTTTGGCATAGAGCAGGCTAAGTTAGATTTGAAAAATGGTGGTGGGCAAAAATATTTTAGCAAAACAAATAAGGATTTTATAAAAATAAATGGTTTGATTTGGATGGGGGATTTTAATTTTCAAAAACAACAAATTGATGAAAAAATACAACAAAAATATAAATGTATAAAAGTAAAAATTGGTAACTTGGATTTTTCTTCTGATATAGAAATTTTAAAATATATTCGCCAACAAGACCCTCAATATAAAATTCAGCTAAGATTAGATGCCAATGGTGTTTTTGATAATGACGATGCCTTTGATAAAATAAAACAACTATCAATTTTTAAAATTCATTCGATAGAGCAACCGATACAAGCAGGACAAATCCATGAATTAAAAAAATTATGCAAAACCTCGCCCATCCCCATCGCTTTGGATGAAGAATTAATAAATATAAAAAACAACAAGGAAAAAATAGAATTATTAACAACGGTTAAACCTGCCTATATTGTTTTAAAACCCACGATGCTCGGCGGTTTTAAAAATTGTTTATCTTGGATTAAAATAGCAAAAAAACACAATATCAAATATTGGATAACAAGCAGCTTGGAATCAAGCATATGTCATAATGCTATCGCTCAATTTTGTGCTTATTATATCAATGATGATAATTATCAAGGATTGGGAGCAGGAGAACTTTTTGAAAATAATCTGCCATCCCATATGTGGCAAAAATCATCCAAATTATATATAAAAATTTCAAAACAATGGAATGATATTTATAAACTTATAGGTAAATATTTAAGTCATAAAAATAAACTAACCTTTAAAACCTCTGGCACAACAGACACACCAAAAAAAATAAAATTCAACAAGCGACAAATTAAAAATTCAATCAAACTTACTCAAAAAACATTTAATTTAACAAAAAATCAAAACATAGGTTTGTGTTTGAGTTTAGATTATGTAGCAGGAATCATGCAACTGTTGCGAGTTATAGAATTAAATATGAATTTAATCGTTTTTGATGTTTGTGCCGATCCATTGATAAAAAACAACAAAACAATAGATTTTATCGCAATGTCACCGAAACAATTAGAGACAACATTAAAAAATCAAAGGGACAAAAAAATAAAAACCATAATATGCGGAGGGGCAGAGATATACAACAACCCAATAACAACAATAAATGACAATCGAACAAAAACAAAAATATACCAAACCTATGGAATGACCGAAACTCTAACTCATATAGCTATTAAAAAAATTAACGATAAATATTATAAAATCTTAGATGGTATAAGTTTTAAACAAAATAAAAAAAATAATTGTTTGATAATCAATGCTCCTCATATAAGCAAAACTCCCATAAAAACCTGTGATATAGTCAAAATAATTGACGATAAAAACTTTGAATTTATCGGACGATTAGATAATATTTTAAACATAGATGGCAAAAAAATATCAGCAGAAACATTAGAAAATAAAATTAAAAATAAAATTAAAAATAATAAGTTTTTTATCTATCAACAACAAGAAAAACTATGTCTTGTGATAGAGAATAAACATAATTTACTACAAAAAATTTCAGAAAAATCCACTAAAATCGGAAATGGTGCTTTAGCTTTTCCTGTTTTATCTTTTAAAAAGTATAAAATCAAAAAAATAAACTATATTGATAGGTTTTGTTACACCAAAAATGGTAAAATTAATCGCTTTAAAACAATAGAAGGATTATAAAAATATGCCAGAGTTACCAGAGGTAGAGACTGCAAAAAGAGCGATAGTTCCCTATCTATTAAACAACACCATACAAGATATAAATATCCTATTCCCAAAATTACGCCTCCCAATTGATACAAAATTAAAAGAATTAGAGGGAAGTGAGATAACATTCATAAGTAGGCGAGCAAAATATATTATTATAACCACCCAAAAGGGCTCAATCTTGCTTCATTTGGGAATGTCCGGTAGCTTGTTAATATGCAAGAAAAATCAAAATATTCCTCTTAAAAAACACGATCATTTTGAAATCGTATTAAATAACAAAACTCGCTTGCGTTTAAACGACCCTCGCCGTTTTGGTTTGGTTTTGTATGTAAAAAACAAAGATATACAAAATCATAAATTATTAAAAAATCTGGCCCCAGAACCCTTAACAGATAGCTTTAATGACAATTATTTGCAAAATATTTGCCAAAAAAGCGAGGCAAAAATAAAAAACATCTTAATGAATAATAAATTAGTGGTAGGGGTCGGCAACATATATGCTAATGAGGTTTTATTTGAATCAAAAATACATCCAGAAACAATTACCAAAAATTTGAATAAAAAACAAATAAAACAACTAACAAAGAGTATTAAAACAACCTTAAAACAAGCTATAAAAGCAGGTGGTACCACTCTCAAAGATTTCACCAATCCGGAGGGTGGGGCAGGATATTTTTCTATCCAACTTAAAATATACGGCAAAACAGACGAGCCTTGCAGTATATGCTCCACCAAAATAAAAAAAATAATAACCACCCAGCGAGCATCATTTTATTGTTCGAATTGCCAAAAAAAATAAAAAAAATAAAAAAAACTTGACAAATAATTTTAAAAGCATATAATTTCCGCCGTGTTTTGAGATTTCATAAGTTTTGAATATCTTTAAATAAATGTGGGGACGACTTGGTTTCGACATGAATTGCAAAACATAAAGTGTATGTCGAGGTGTTAATACTCGTAAAACTTAGCAAACTTATAGTTGCAAACGAAAACAACTACGCAATCGCGGCCTGATCGCTGCGAAGCCAAAGCACAGATCTCTTGTAGTCTATGTGGCGGTGCAACACATACAAGATAGTTTTTAACCTAACCCTTAGGATAATTACGAAACCTCTCAAAGGGTTGCTTTTTTGAATAAACCTGTTTGTCGGTTGTTTGAAAACTAAGACTAAAAGACAATACTAAACATATAGACCTTTATGCAGAGTGTTTGTGGACGGGGGTTCAACTCCCCCCGTCTCCACCAATTACAAGACTAATCAAGTTAACCTTATGTTATTTAATTCCCACGAATTTATATTCCTCTTTTTGCCAATTACATTTCTAATTTATTTTTACCTCAACCATAAAAGACTCACATTCGCCAGTAAAGGTTTTCTAATATTCAGTAGTTTATTTTTTTATAGTTGGTGGAATATAATCTATCTACCAATCATTCTATCATCAATACTTTTTAATTATGTTGTGGCTGTTAGTATGAATAAAGAGATGAGGGGGGGGGGTCAATCTTATAAATATTTAAAAAAATTCATCTTAATTTTCGGGATAGCAGCAAATGTCTCGTTATTAGGGTATTTTAAATATGCTGATTTTTTTATAGCAAATTTCAACCTTGTTTTATCTACAAATATAACATCATTAAATCTTGTTTTGCCTCTTGCTATATCATTTTTTACCTTTCAACAAATAGCCTATTTGGTGGATAGTTATCATGGCAAAACCAAAGAAGATGATTTTTTAAATTATGCTGTTTTTGTAACATTTTTTCCACAACTTATAGCTGGCCCTATTGTCCATCATAGTGAGATGATGCCACAGTTTTCTAAGATAAAAAATAAAGTTCGTAATTATAAAAATATTGCCACAGGACTTTTTATTTTTTCAATTGGTTTATTTAAAAAAGTTGTTATTGCCGATACTTTTGCGGTATGGGCGACAGCTGGATTTGATACAGCAACCACACTTAATCTTTTTGAAGCTTGGGTGACATCTTTGTCTTATACTTTTCAGTTATATTTTGATTTTTCAGGTTATACTGATATGGCGATAGGTTTGGCATTGCTTTTTAATATAAAATTACCTATCAATTTTAACAGCCCATACAAAGCGACAAATATTCAAGATTTTTGGCGAAGATGGCATATAACTTTGTCAAGATTTTTAAAAGATTATGTTTATATCCCTCTTGGTGGAAATAGAAAAGGTCAGTTTAGAACCTACACCAATCTGATGGCTACTTTTATCATAGGTGGTCTTTGGCATGGTGCCAGCTGGTCGTTTATATTTTGGGGTTTTTTGCATGGTTTGGCTTTGTCAATAAATAGATTATGGCAAAAATTAAATCTTAAAATGTGGAGATGGTTAGCATGGTTTATCACATTTAATTTTGTAAATATTACTTGGGTGTTTTTCAGGGCGAAAGAATGGGATGATGCAATCAAAGTTTTGAGCGGAATGGTTGGTTTTAATAGTATTGTATTGCCAAATTTCCTAACTTCAAAACTATCATTTTTGACTAATTATGGCATTGAGTTTGGTGGATTTATAAAAAACATACAAGGGGATTATTTTACTGTTATTTGGCTACTTATTGGGTTTGTTCTGGTTTTGTTGTTTAAAAACACTAATAGTTTTTTAGACAAAAAAGTGAATACATGGTTGATAATATTGGCTGCTGTATTATTTTCATATTCCATATTTAAAACACTAATATCATCAACACAAGTATTTTTATACTTTAATTTTTAAGAATTATTATGAAATACAAAAGATTATCTTTTTTGTTTGTAATTATAGCAACTACATTGTTAGCTCCACTGCCTGTTTTTAATACATTGCTTTTTATAACTGGCAATTCATATACAAATGACTTTAACAAAAAGTATTTATTTTCTACTGATAACATGGAGATGGTAACAAACTATTTTTATTATAAGGTCTTTAATGTATCCAGAAATAAAAGAGATGTAGTGGTTGGAGTGGATAATTTTTTATTTTTAGGTAATAGACATGGAAGTGTCATAGACAAAACACGAGGTGCATATAAATACAATCTAACAGATATACACAATTGGACGGATAAATTAAAAAAAATACAATTATGGTATGAAAATAGAGGCATTAAATTTGTCATTGTCATGGCTCCAAACAAACATTCAGTGTATAAAGAAAAACTCCCAGACTGGATGAAATATAATGGCAAAACAATCACAGATGACATAGTCAAATTATCACATGAAAAAAATATAAATATGTTGGATTTGAGAAATTCACTAAAAGCATCAAAAAAAGACAATATTTTAATTTATACAAAAGGAGAATCACATTGGAATAATATCGGTGCTTCAATAGCTTATGACAACACAATAAATTTTATAAATAAAAAATACAAAAATAATATACAAAGAGTCAAATACAGAATTATGAGCAACAAAAGAGGCAAAAGCCCACTAAGTGTTATGTTAAAAATGAAAAATCCTTTCAATCATGAGGATAATGTTTACAAAATAAAAACAACTGCAGGGAAAATAGAAATTGTTAATATTGATAAAAAAACTTTTGATAATGATGGTGAACATAAAATCATAAAAAATAAAAACATATGGTCAAATACAAAATTTTTCTTGATTAAAAATAAAAGTGCATTAAATAATAAAAAATTACTGTTTTTATGCGATTCTTTTAGTGCCACAGGTGACGAATATATAGGAAATTCTATTCTTTACAATCAGACTTTTAGAACAATTTTTAAATTAGATTACCATCACATAAAAGGACATAGGTTGTCTAATTTTGTTGCCAAACATAAACCAAATATTGTGATATACCAAATAGTTGAAAGAAATTTGTATAATAATTCAATAGTTGCAAAATTACCTGATATCCATATTGATTTAGATAACAACGATTAAAGAAATATTGTAAAATCTAACTTGAAGCAATATCGCAAACAAAGAGAATAATTATAAAAGAAGTTTATCTGATAACAAAAGAAAAAATTGACTATGTAAGTCAAATGGCATACAATAACCATTTTTTACTTTTTTAAAAAATTATGATAAGTAGCAACAAAACAGCAAAATTAAATGTCAGGATGCAACCTGATATAAAAAAAAGAGGCAATGCTATTTTGTCTTCAATTGGCATCAAACCATCAGATGCTATAAGTTTGTTTTATCATCAAATTATAATTCATCGTGGCTTGCCGTTTTGAGGCAAGACTTCCTAATGATGAGACAATCAAAGCCATCAACGAACTAAAAGATCCGAATAAAAGAGCAAAATTAAGAGATTTGTTGATTCTTAAGGGAAAATATAAAACAGACAAATCATTTATTTGGGAAGTTGTTTTTTTTGTTCCAACACAACAAAAGAAAAAAACATATATTTATATCACAATATGATATAATACCCAGCGTGAATAACAAGCAGAAAAAGCTCATTCAATAAATTTTTGTCAATCCTATCAATGGGAATATTGAATTTAGTAAAATTGA
>QNFE01000008.1 GCA_003645455.1 Gammaproteobacteria bacterium
ATAATAAACAGAACTACCAGAAAAAGATGCCTATTATACCATTTGTCGGTTGTTATGTCAAGGGTTATTTTATATGTTTGTTATTGAATACAAAAGGTTAGATTGTTTTTAATGGCTGACTAATTAAAAGAATTTTTTAATTTTGCGTATAACATCGGCAAAGCATGAGGCAGATGAGTTGGTTTGCGAATTAAAATATAGTTTGAAGCTCCAAAAATATAAGGCAAATAATCAGATGCACTCTCGTCAATAGTCACACAAAAAACTTGTAGCCCCAATTTTTTTGCCTCAATGATGGAAATTTTAGTGTCTTCTACTCCATAACGGCTATCATATTTATCTAAATCATTCGGTTTGCCGTCTGTTAAGATTAATAATAATTTTTGCTCGCTCGGTTGTTTTTGCAAAACTTTGGTAGATTTACGAATGGCAGCGCCCATTCTGGTATAAAATCCCGGTTTTATTTTGCTGATTCTGCCTCGTATGGTTGAATTATATTTTTGATTAAATTCTTTGATAATATGATAACGGATATTTTGGCGATTTTTTGATGAAAAACCATAAATTGCAAATTCATCTTGCAAAGCATTAAGGCTCTCTGAAAATAAAAATAAACTATCTTTAATAACATCAATAATCCGCATCTCAACGGATATTCCGCTATCAGTTGAAAGCGATAAATCGGCAAGCAAAAGACAAGATAAATCTCGTTGATTGTTATAGGTTTTGGTATATAAATTTGGCGGATATGAGTATTCAACTGCCTTTGCATATGAGACATAATCAACAAAACCATCAATATCAATATCATCGCCGTTAGATTGATTTTTAAAAATTTGCTTTTTAGGCATTAACATTTGAAACTGGGCTTTGAGACGATTATTTATTTTTTGTAATCTTTTTGGTAATTCACAGGGGGTAGCATCTGTGGCACATAATTCGGTTACAGCACAATAATCATCCTGCATTTGGCGTTTTTTATAATCATATTCTGGTAATAACTCACCTTGTTTGATGATGGTATCGTCAGCGGCAGCAGAGGGTAAATCTAAATCAAATTTAACCGAGCCTGCTTTGCCCTGCTGTTCGCTTATACTTAAAACATCCAAATCATCGGCGGTATTGTTATTCGCCAAATCTTCATCATCGGAGTTTTTAAGAGTGTTGTTAGTATATTCGCTATGACTGAAAATATTTTCAAATCTGGTTAAAATCAAACCTGCTTTATTTTCTTTAAAATCCTCTCTTTTTGCTTGATATTTTTTATTTTTTACAGGTTTTTTTTGTTGTTTTTTATTTTTTTGCTTTTTTTGTTTGCAGTGAGTTTTTAATTTATCATTTATCTGCGGTTTTGGTGGGTTAGGATGTGACCATAAAATAACAGGCTGTGGGGCATTTTTTGCGATTGGGAGTTTATCTATGCTGCCAGGTTTCATCAAAGCATCAATAATTGCATTTTCTTGTTTTATATCATCTTGGTTATAATTTTTTGTTTGTTGTCTGTGGGTTATATGAGCGTCTGTTAAAAGTTTATATAATGGTTTTAATCCGGGATATTTTTTTAAGGTTTTAATCGTATTTTTTTGGTTATCAACAATCCAAGTTTTATAAGTTGTGTCCGCTACCGCATGCAAAGCACAAAGCCAAATATAAAGTTTATAATTTAAAGTTTTTGAGTTAAAAAAATCAATTTTTTCTGGCAAATAAAAACCCTCATCATCTTTATAACTCAAAGATACCTTTGTACCAGAGCCTGCTATCTTTTGCAAAATAGTTTGTTTGGCAAAGTGCTGGTGTTTAGCGACATTTTTAATCGGCAAACCTATTTCACCGCCGAGACCACAAAAAATAATTTGCAGTTTATGTTGAATTTTATTTAAAAAAATGGCTTGCTGAGGATAAGTAGCAAGGGCTGCTTTGTGAATTATTTTGTGCCACAACTCTCCTATTTTATCTTCCATGAGACCTTTGCATAATTTAAGTGCGATTTAGAATAATAAGAAAATAGTGCATATTTTATTAAAAAATGAGGAAAATGGCAAGTCCTTTGACGAATTTTTTGGTAAAATAGGTGCATTTTATTGTTGTTATAAAGTGTGCTTAAATTATGCAAAGGTCTCATAATTTATACGAAAATCCACGGTTCTGTTTTTTGTCGTTGTTTTTCATAATTTTTTATATCAGATGAATGTTGTAAAATCATCGCAATATCATCTAATCCATTCAACAAACGATGTTTTTTTGCTTCATCAATATTAAAATTAAAAACCATATCATTATTATCAGTTGAAATAGTCTGTTTTTCTAAATCAATTTTTAAAGATAGGTTATGATTTTTTTGACACTTGGCAAATATAGTGTTGATTTCATCAGCAGATAACACAATCGGCAAAACTCCGTTTTTAAAACAATTATTAAAAAATATATCAGCAAAAGATGGGGCAATGACAACTTTAAAACCAAAGTCCGCCAACGCCCATACAGCATGTTCACGAGACGAACCACAGCCAAAATTTTCATCAGCCAATAAAATTTGTGCTGCATTATATGGCGATTTATTTAACACAAAATCCGGATTTAATCGCCGAGAAGATATGTCAGTTTCTAAATCACCCATATCCAAATAACGCCAGTCATCAAATAAATACGGACCAAAGCCAGTTTTTTTAATTGACTTTAAATATTGTTTGGGAATAATCGCATCTGTATCAACATTTGCTTTATTCAACGATGCCACAATGGCAGTAAAAGTTTTAAATTTTTTCATATGTTTATCCTAAAAAGTCTAAATAACTGTGGTAATTATTAAAATTGTTATACATAAAGAAAAGAATCCGTCATAACGAGGCGGACGGATAAAGCGATGCAAAACAAATAATAATCCGCCGTGGTTATCTCGTGTTATTATTCACTCTCTCTGCTTTTAGTCTTGTTTTGTCACAAGTTTAGTGCATGCACAGCGAGATTGCCACGGCGGTTTGTTGTTACATGTTCTCTTTATTTTCCGTCCGCCTCGCAATGACGAGAACCCATATTGTATCTTTTATTTTGTAAAATGGTATAAATGCTCATATATTTCTTTGCGATTAAAATTATAATTTTCAGGCAAGTTTGTTCTTAATTTTTTTGCAGTCTTTTCAAGATCTTTAAAAGTTTTTTTCTGCTTTGGCTTGCTTGAAATTGGTTTCACTAAAACTTTCACTTCATAACCTTTTAATTCTTTTGGAAAACCAAAAAACTTACAAATTTCATCACCACTTTGGATGGAACTATATTCAGATAACATAACTATTCTCCTTTTATAAATTTACTCATATAATTTTAATGCCTCAATTGGTTGCTTCTGTTTCTATTGCATCTTTTTCAAATGGAATGTTTTTGTCTTTACAATATTGCTCTATTTCTTTGTCGCCCTCTAAATATTTATCGCAATAACCAATTAGTTCATTTTTTGTTGATTTAAAATATTTGCTTTTTGCTGTCAATAATTTTTCAACTAATTCAATAAATTTACGATAATTTTCATTCACATTGCAAAGTTTGTCTATTGTTTTAAAATCTAACTCTTTGAATTTTGCTTGATATAATATTTTGCTCTCAAATGGATTAGCTTTTAATTCAATAACTCCAATACCAAAAGACTGGTTTAATCTTTCCATCTCATCTTTTAAATTATCCCCAATTTCAAATGCCACCAAATAACCATAATTAGCCCAACTGGAATTAGAGACTGCTTGAAAAAAATATTCTTTTAACTCGTAGTCCGTTTTAATGTCTCTTTTTAGTTCATAAGATATTAGTTTTAAGGTATCAGTTTTTTGCAAAACATCAATAAAAGTTTTGCCAATTTCTGTTTTTAAAGTTAAAAAACTCACCCCAACCATATCTGGATGAATCCATTTTTGGTTTCTATCTTTGCGGTTTTTTGACTTTTCATGAATAATTGTTTTTGCATAAGTATTTTTACTGCTCAAATTAAGTGCTAAACAATTTATGTAAATCTCTCTCTTTATATGTTTTTTTGCTCGTATCTGTCTTATTGTTAGCAACCTGAATACTTTCAAATTCGCTACCAATATCCGATTCGTGTTTTGACAAATAGTAAAAATAGAAACTACCACCTTTTTTGATTCTTTGAACTCTTGCATCATTGTTTCTGATAAAACTACCTAATACGGCTGATATTGTTCCTTCTGGCGTTTTGCCAACACCAAAATCATAATAGCTATTGGTTCTTATATGTTTATAAACATCCATGCTTGTTGATGGTTTTTGCAAATCATCTAAGCTTTTTAATATTGCCTCTTTCATTGTCATGCTCATTTTTTTACTCCTAAATTGTTGAAAATAAATAACCTTTGGTGGCAGTGTCACATAAAAAAGTGCAAAATTCGGCACCTTGCCTACCCTTAAAATTGTGATCGGATATGTGCGTACAATATTTGTCTTTTTTTGATTCATGCTTAATTGTTATTGAGTTATAAGCAATATCTTTATTTCTCAATTTATAAGCTGTTTGTATTTGCAAAGCTTTTGTTATGCTTGGATTTAATAAATCTGCCTTTGGAAGTTTTTTATCATATTTTTTTAGAAGTTGTTGTTCTAATATTTTTTGAGAAACTATTTTATCAGGATAAATATGCTCTACTTCTATTGAATTGTTTGTTAAAAATTCAGATACAAGCCCAAATCTGTGGCAATCAAAAGCTTCTTTTTCGGAACACATCAAAGATATATTGTATCCTTTTGTTATGCCTGCATCTATTCTTGTGATGCCGTCTTGAAAAGATTTTATTTCTTGTACTTTTTTAAAATTAACCTTGCCGTCGCCAAATAATAAATTTTTATCTTCATATTTGGCACCCAATAGATCACCCATAAAAATATAATATATTTTCTTTTCTTGTAAATAATTTTTTAATGTTTCTCTGTTATATTGGGAGGCAAATCTGCTGTATGGTATACTTCGCACATCTACAATAGTATCAATGTTGTTTTTTTTCAACAACAAAATAAAATCATCAATTTCGTGTGTTGAGTGCCCAATTGTATAAACTCTGTTCATAATACCTCTATCATAATTTACCACTTTATTATTCTATTAACTCTAAACTATTTTTAATTCCTCGTTCTAAAAATTTACATAAATCATCTTTGTTGTTTATAACATTCAAATAATCGCTCCTATTTTCATTTTTAATCAGTGGTGGTATAATATTATTTTGAATAGCTTGATATGCCATAATCAATCTACCAACTCGTCCGTTGCCATCAGCAAAGGGATGAATTTTTTCAAATTGAATATGAAAATTCGCTATATCCATTAAGTTCATATTGTTATTATTTTTTGTCGTATATAATAAATTTTCCATATCATTATCTATCATATGCGGCAAGGATAATTTTATATCTGTGCCTTTTAT
This sequence comes from Gammaproteobacteria bacterium, assembly GCA_003645455.1. Taxonomy (GTDB): domain Bacteria; phylum Pseudomonadota; class Gammaproteobacteria; order QNFE01; family QNFE01; genus QNFE01. Next base: position 5,424 of record QNFE01000008.1, read on the forward strand.
TTGTCGCTCATCTAATCTATATGCTCCGATTGGTTTGCATACATATTCGGGCGATATTTTAAGAGCATATTCAAACATTATAGCATGAATATCTTTAATAAAACTACTATTTATAACATTATTTTTATCTGATGCTTCACGAACAATTACATCATATGTTTTGGCAAAACCTAAGATTACAAGTTGCTCGCCAAGTGGTCTGTTCTCTGCGGTTTTCCCTAACTCTAATAATTTTTTTGTCTCGCCAAATGATAGGGTTGTGCCTTCCATCGCATTAGAGTGATGAGTGATTTCTAATCGCAAATTACGAAAAAGTTGCTCTCTTTGTTTTATTGTTAATTTGTCTAATTGTTGCATTATGTTTTTTTAAATTGTTGAAAACAAATAACCTTTTATAGCGGACATAACCGCGGTGGCAGGGCTGCATAAATGAGTGCGCGAGCCTGCTCCCTGTCTGCCTTCAAAATTGCGGTTTGAGGTTGAGGCACATCTGTCGCCTTTCTCTAATTTATCATCGTTCATCGCCAAACACATCGAGCAACCAGGGTTTCGCCATTGAAAACCTGCATTTTTAAAAATCTTATCAAGCCCCAATTTTTCTGCTTGTTGTTTTATTTGCCCTGATCCTGGCACCACCAGAGCTAATTTAATGTTATCCGCTATTTTTTTGCCATCAATCATAGAGGCTGCAATTTTTAAATCCTCCAACCTGCCATTCGTGCAAGAGCCGATAAACGCCTTATCAATTTTTATATCTGTTATTTTTTGATTTGGTTTTAAATCCATATAATTCAAGGCATTTTGAATTGATTTTTTGTTTGTTTTATCTTTTTCATTTTGAGGATCTGGAATTTGTCCGTCAATGTCTGCGACCATTTGTGGTGAAGTCCCCCATGTAACCTGTGGGCTTATGTCGTCAGCATTAAATGTAATAGTTTTATCAAATTCAGCTCCATCATCAGATTTTAAAGTTTGCCAATATGTGACTGCCTTTTGCCAATTTTGCTTTTTTGGTGAATATGGTTTGTTTTTAAAATATTCAATAGTTTTGTTATCAACGGCGATTAAACCAGATCTTGCCCCTGCCTCAATTGCCATATTACACAAAGTCATTCGTGATTCAATTGATAAATTTTCAATCGCCTCGCCTGCAAATTCTATTGCATATCCTGTGGCGCCCGCTGTGCCGATTTGTCCGATAACATATAAAGCCAAATCTTTTGCATATACACCGTTTTTTAATTTGCCGTTAATTTTTATCAACATTGTTTTTGATTTTTTTATTATCAGACAATTTGTTGCCATCACCGCCTCCACCTCTGAGGTGCCGATACCAAATGCCAAAGCGGCAAAAGCCCCATGAGTTGAGGTGTGTGAATCTCCGCAAACGACCGTTGTGCCTGGCAACGTAAAACCCTGTTCTGGACCCATAATATGCACTATGCCTTGTTCTATATCGCCCATCTTATATTGAGTTAAATTGTAAGTTTTACAATTTTCACTTAATGTCTCTAATTGTTTGATAGCAGTTTTATCAGTTGTTATTCCCACAGTTGGCACATTGTGATCTTCCACGGCAAGAATTGATTTTTTTCGCCATATATCTCGTTTATTTATTTGCAAACCTTCAAAGGCTTGTGGGCTTGTCACCTCATGCACGAGATGGCGATCAATATATAATAAAACCGTTGAGTCGTCTAATTTTTTAACTGTATGGCTATCTAATAATTTTTGATATAAAGTTTTGATTGTCATTTTTTTGGTTGCTCCTTGTCGTCTGGAATATACAAGTCGTCTTTATAACCACAGGATATGGTTAAAAATAAAACGGCAAAAATAAGGATAAGTTTTTTCATTATAGGGTCTCACTTTATAAGTTTATCAATTTCATCACGAAACTCCTGCATATCTTTGAAACTACGATACACAGAGGCAAAACGAATATAAGCAATTTTGTCAATTTTTTTTAAATGTTTCATAAGCTCTTGTCCGATTCTTTGGCTACTTATTTCACGGTTACCGTTTTTAATAAGATATTGTTTTATTTTATCAATAATCTGTTCTATTTTCTCAGAGGACACAGGTCTTTTCTCGGCTGCTTTTAATAAACCTGCTCTGATTTTACTCTCATCAAATGTCACACAAGTTTTGTCATTTTTAATAATCCGAGGCAGATTTAAAGATGATTTTTCATAGGTTGTAAAGCGCTCAGAGCATTTTTTGCACTCACGGCGTCTGCGAACTTGGTTGTCATCAACTACCTCACGAGAGTCAATAACCTGGGTATCATCCGCACGACAAAAAGGGCATTTCATTTGTTTGTTAAGGTGTGTAAACAGGGTAAGATTTACAAAGTTTTTCAGCCTGTTGTCTGATACCGTCAATCAAACTTTGATTATTCAAATCAGATAAAATATCACAAATCCAATTTGCAATTTGTTGTGATTCTTTTTCTTTAAAACCACGGGTAGTAATCGCCGCTGTGCCAATTCTAAGCCCTGAGGTTATAAAAGGGGATTGCGGGTCATTTGGCACAGAGTTTTTGTTAGTTGTAATGTTAGCTTTTGCCAAAGCATTATCGGCATCTTTACCTGTAATATTTTTGTCAATCAAACTTAATAAAAACATATGATTTTCTGTGCCACCTGATACAACATCAAAACCTTTTTGGATAAAAACCTCTGCCATGGTTTTGGCATTTTTTATAACCTGTTGTTGATAGGTTTTAAAATCTAGGGTTGCAGCCTCTTTAAAACAGATGGCTTTGCCTGCGATAATGTGCATAAGCGGTCCGCCTTGGGTGCCGGGGAAAACAATAGAATTTAATTTTTTTTCAATTTCTGGATTTTTTCGGGCCAAAATCAAGCCGCCTCTTGGTCCTCGCAGGGTTTTATGGGTCGTGCTGGTTGTAACATCGGCAATCTGACAAGGGTTAGGATAACATTCTGCTGCCACAAGTCCTGCAATATGTGCCATATCTACTAATAAATATGCACCAATACTATCGGCAATAGAGCGAAACTTATTCCAGTCCACTATTTGTGAATAAGCAGAAAATCCTGCGACAATCATTCGTGGTTTGTGTTCCTGTGCTAATTTTTCAACCTCGTCATAATCAATCTTACCTGTTTTATTATCAATTCCATATGAAACAGAGTTAAAAACCTTGCCTGAAAAATTAACCTTTGAGCCGTGAGTGAGATGCCCACCATCTGCCAGACTCATCCCTAACACCGTATCTCCTGCATTCAACAGGGCAAAATAAACTGCCAAATTCGCAGAAGACCCAGAGTGCGGTTGGACATTAGCATAATCAGCCCCAAATAAATCTTTTGCTCGGTTTATTGCTAACTCTTCAACAACATCAACATTTTGACAGCCGCCATAATATCTTTTATACGGATAACCCTCGGCATATTTATTAGTTAACACCGAACCACAGGCCTCTAATATATAGGTGCTGGTATAGTTTTCTGAGGCGATAAGTTCAATGTGTATCTCTTGGCGGGTTTTCTCGTTTTCAATAGCATTAAAAATCTGCTCGTCAAAATCTTGCAAAGAATTAGAATAGGAATGCATAAGAATATAATTTTAAAATAAAATGACCATTGTAACACTTTACAAAAATTATCATCACTATTTTTGTTGCTATTAAGGTTTTAAAGCACTATCAGGTTATCCCTCTAATTGGTAAATTTTATTGTAATTTAAATTTAACTGGAATGCGATACATTACCGCAACTGCTGTGCCTTTTATTAAAGCCGGTGAAAATTTTGATTTTTTAATGGCATCAACTGCTGCTTTATCAAAAAGATTACCAGCACTTTTTTTAATCTTTACTTGTCGCACCTTGCCATATTTATCTATTAAAGCTTCAATCACAACTGTTGCTTGTTTATTTTGAGTCTGCATCTGTTTGGGGTATTCTGGGATAATCTTGCTAATAAATCTTGGCACTGAGGTAAGTTTAAAAAGTGGCACAGGAGTCGGTAGAGAATTTATAGCAGTTTTTTTTGTCGTATTTTTGTTCTTAGTTTTTGTTATTTTTTTTGGTGGCATTTCTTTGGGTGTTGTGGCTTGGGCTTTTTTTTGTCTGCTAATTTGCTTTTTTTTAATTTTTGTGAGATTTACTTTTTTTATTTTTTTTGGTGGTTTCTTTGAGGTTTTACTTTTTTTCAAAGTTTTTGGTGGTTTTTTTACAACAGGTTTATTCTTAACAGGTGGCGTCCATACAACAAAATCTAATTGTAAAATTTGTGGTTTTTTATCTTTGATTTTTTGCGAATACTGGCTTAATAATGACAAGCAATAAAAACTAATCAAACCTGCCATCAAAAAAGCAATCGGATGATTTTTATTTAACAGGTTCATCTGTTATTGCGGTGGTAGCAATGGCAATTTTTGTCGCACCATTAGTTTTGCATATATCCATCAAAGCGACAAAGTCACCGGTTGGAGTTTTTTTATCAGTGATGATTAAAATCGCCGTGTCTTTATCACTTTGCAACTGCTCTTTAATCAATCTTGCGACATCTTCTTTATTTATTTTTTGGTTTTTAAAGTGAATATTACCTGTGGCATCTAATTGAAAAGATATTTTTTTCAAAGACAAATTTTCGGCTGTTCTGGTTGCAGGTTTTTCAATAATAAGCCCTCTATTTTCTGGAAAAACAGTCGAGACGACAAAAAATATCAACAATAAAAAAACAACATCAATCAAAGGTGCCATAGTTATTTCAGGCTTTTTGATAGTTATTTTATTAAATTTTAAATTTGAGCTTATCATTATTTTTTGAATAAAATTGTAATAGCATAGGATGAATATGAATTTATTTGGTGGTATTTTTTCTCTAAAATATGATGAAAAAATATAATAGGAATGGCAAAAAATAATCCCCCTGCGGTGGTAAAAAGTGCTTTTGAAATTCCCTCTGCCATCTGGGTAGGGTTGCCTGTGCCGTGCAGAGCAATTACCTCAAAAACCTCAATCATCCCCATCACTGTGCCAAGCAATCCTAACATCGGTAATAATGAACCTAAGATAGCAATCGTTGGCATCGTGCCACTTAGTTTCTCGGTTGTGTCGTTATAAATATTATTCAAAACTTCGGCGCTTATTTTATCAGTATTGTTTTCATCACAATCTTTTTGCACCTGATTAAATATAACAGCAACCGGGCTTATTTTACCCAGTTTTTTATCCTCAATTTTTAATTTATTATCTTTTAATTTTGCCAAATCAACAACTGATTTTTTTAACCAAAAATTAAATTGCAAAAATCTCTCAATAATCAACAACAAAGCTATCCAAGCACAGATGAAGATAACCCACATCAAAAACCCACCTGAATCCATAGTTTGGTTAAAATTATTCCATAAATCAGCCATAAATATATACCTAATAAAATTAAAAATTAAAAAACTAAAAATCTATTCTAACAAACGAGCATTGCAAACTCAAAAAAGAGCCTGCACCACGAAAAAATTTTGCACCTTTTGAACACATGAGATCTTTGCATAATTCAATTGCTGTTGAGAGAGGACAGAAAATAGTGCTTGAATTATGCAAAGGTCTCAACATATAAATTCATATTAAAAAGAGTTAAAGCCAATTTTTTTATTATGTAAACGATAAGCTTGTGATAGTTGATTTTTTTTCTGTAATATCTGAGTTAAACAAATCGACAGTCCTTATCTTTTTTGAAATTTTTTTGTCTGCTGCACTTTTTTAAAATCTACTATTTTATCCTCATCCAATAAAGACAAATCATCATATCTTGCCCCCAACATATGACCCATAAAAAGATATTGAATTTTACTTTTTAACAACTCTTGTTTTATCACCTCTTGATTAAATTGCGGATTATATTTGCTATACGGCACACTGCGAACATCAACAATAGTATCAATATTATTTTTATCCAATATCTCAACAAATTCTATAATTGTCAAAACTGAATGCCCTACGGTAAAAATTGTTTGCATGGTTTTTTTGTTTAAGGTTTATGAAACAACAAGTAAAAAAAAACCTGTCATTGCGAGCGACCCCGCTACTTTAAGTAGCGGGGGAGCGTGGCAATCTTATAGAGTGTTGCACTAAACCTGTGACAAAACAAGATTAAAAGCAGAGAAAGCGGATAATAACACGAGATCACTTTGTCGCTACCACTCCTCGTGATGACGGATTCTGTTAAGAGATAACCACGGCGGTTCATTATTTATTTTGCATCGTTTTATCCGTCCGCCTCGTTATGACGGATTATTTTTTATATTTTTTCAAGCAATACAAAACCTGCCATCATCTTTTTGCATATACTGCTTCGGCATATTCACCGCATTGCATACTTACAAAGCCATCCGTTTCACAGATTTATTTTTAGGTATCAGTTGTAAACTCATCCCCAAACTATCTGCAAAATTATTGATATTTAAAAAATCATTTTTTAGTTTTTGTTTTAACTTTGAGATCTTTGCATAATTCAAGTGCTGTTTAGAGAGGACAGAAAATAGTGCATTTTTATAGAAAAAATGAGGAATATGGTAATTCCCTTTGACGAATTTTTGCTGTGAAAAGGTGCATTTTGTGTGTTTTATAAATTGTGCTTGAATTATGCAAAGGTCTCAACTTTATATGTTTGACTAATTTTTTCATACCATCTGATTTAAAAATAGTTTCAATAACATTATCAAAATCAGACCGATCATCAAGTTTTAAACTTTGATTCAACATTGCTACCGCCTCATCTTTATCGTTGATATAATCTGCCATATCAAAAACACTTGCCTGTGGGTAATTTTTTGCCATAATTTTTAACCTCTATTTTTATTTATAATTTCATTCGCTTTGATGATGTCTTTTTGTTGCGTATCTTTGTTCTTATTTTTTGTGAAAATTTGTATTATAGTATATTTGTAAAAACAATTTTTTATAATTTGACAAACACATTACAAGTATTATATAATTTTCAGTCCGTAGTAGTGTTGATTTTTATTTATTGCTACGGTTTGTAGTTGGGGTGTGTTTAAAAAATATAGAATTTTCTCATGTGTTAACTGCATGGGTTTATGCAAGCCTTACTTATTTGATGGCTATGTAGTATAGAGTATATACACCCCCAACTCTTTTATTTTTATTTTCATCTTATGCCAAAAATATTTTTAAAAAAACATCAAACAGAATATATTATAAAAAATCGTGCCACAAACCGCAAAAGCATAGTGGCAATTATGGCTGGCAAAAAAATGAAAAATATGTTGTCAGGGGATAAAATTAAAAAAGCATATAAAAAATTCACCATAGCCAAAGCCAAAAAAGGCACACGAACATTACATGCCCCATCAACAGAACTCAAAGACTTACAAAGAACAATCTTAGACAAATTACAAAAACCATTTCGTCCATCTATTTATGCCCATGGATTTGTAAAAAGCACCTCAAACAAAGCACGAAGCATAATAACTAATGCAAGTTATCATAAATCAAAAAAATATATTATCAAAACAGATATAAAAAACTTTTTCCCATCAATTAAAAAAGAACAAATAACCCAGATGCTTGTCAATGAACCATTTGAATTTACAATCAAAACGGCAGAAAAAATATCATCTCTTGCCTGCCTTGACGGTAAAAAAAAGGTGTTACCACAAGGCGGAGTATTAAGCCCATATCTATCTAATATGTTATGCTGTAATTTGGATGATAAACTATCTGGGCTGGCGACAAAAAACCATTGCAATTTTACCCGTTATGCTGATGACATAACATTCTCAACCAATGATAAAAAAATCAAATTCAAGCCTTTAATTCAACAGATTTATAAAATTGTTGAGTCATATGGTTTTGTTGTCAACCGTGGCAAAACCAAAGTTTTAACTCCTGCGGATAGACAAGTTGTAACGGGAATAATCACCAATGATGGCATAAATGTAAACCGCAAATATTATCGTAACCTAAGGGCTATTATCCATAATTGTGAAGATGAATCACTTAATATTTTTAATATTGATACAATTGCAGGACAAATTGGCAGATTTATAAAATACAAAATTCAAAAAAGAAATAAAAATAATGCAATTGAGCTCAAATATAGTTGGAGTTTTAAAGATTCTCGTTGCTCTCGTCCAAATATTTTTTCTGATTCTGTTATGCGATCCGAATATATATTGTTAAACAAAAAAGTAGGGGTGCAAGATGTAAAACTTATGCGTGATTATGGTGGAGTCAATTTGCAAGTTCCTTTTTTAAAAGGCGAATTTCTGAATCAATTGTTTGGAACAGATAAGTTTAAAAATAATGAAAAATATGCTATGCGTTTATACAAATATAACTCTGACATTGAATCTCTTAGCACTGGAAGATTGTATTTAAAAAATAAAAAATATGCTGAGATATTGTTAGATGGTAAATGGATAGGTTGTGAAAAATATACAGAAAAAAATCCAAAAATTTATAATATTTTAGAGAACAAATTTAAGGTCTTACAAGAAAAACATAAAGATAATGATAGGTTTTTTTATAAGTCGGTAATTTACAACAAAGGATTTGAAGAAAAAGAATATATGCTTGAAAATTTTGCCTTAACTAAAATAAACACTCAACAGCAAACAATTCAATATGAAAACTATAACAAAGTTGATAAAAATCATACAGGTGATTACCATATAGCAGTTAAAAAAAATTATGCAGTTCATAGTTTTTTTAAACACTTGCTTGGCAGATTTGTGTTTTATGGCTCGGTTGTATTATCTAACAACCAAGATAAAAATTATGATAGATATAAAAGGGTTGGGGCTTATGAAAAATTGCTATATAGATTCTATAAACTGGTAGAAAAACATTGCAACAAATCATTGCAAAAACAAACTTTAAATTTAATTAAAAAAACCCCAAAATTAAAAGATGATTTTAATGTTTTAAAAAAAATGACAGATGATTATAAAAAACAAAAAGAAAAATCTTTGGAAAAATTTCATTATGACTCAAAATATGCCACAGAAATAGATAATACAGAATCTATCGAAGCATTGGATGACATTGCCAAAAAATTAAGCAAAAAAGATGTGCGGTTTTTCAGAATAGATAAATATCACAAAGACGAGCCAAAAGATTATCAAAACTATTTAATGGCTATTTTAAAAAAACCTGCCATAGATTTAAAAAAAACTATGGGGGTTTTACTCTCTTTCAAAGGCTCGCAAGATGGTTTAGGGGTTATAACTCACGATACAGAAAAATTAAATTCAAAACAAATATTTGAAACCGTAAATAAATGTTTTACTCAATATTATTATTATTTGCCACAAGGGATAAGAGAAGAGTTTGATAATTATATTGATGCTTTAAATAATCAAGACGGCAGACAATCACAAAGATTTCAATCACAAGCAGAAAAGTTAAAAAAGAATACTCGTTTTGGCAATAACTCAGATGAAGAGTTTTTATTAAAAGACTCTGTTGATGAGGCAATTTTAAACGCTAAAAAAGAAGTTAAAAAATCTGATATAAAAATCCACAATGAAATTAAAAGAGCATCATTTTATACCCATGTGCCAACTATTAAACAGGTGTTTGAAAAAATAATTCACTCTTTGTATAAAAACTCAAAAGGCAGTGAAATTACTATAAGTTGTGATCATAAAGATGATGAGAAAAAATATCAAGTTATAATTACTGATAATTCAGATGCGAATATAACAAACAATGGTAGAGAATTTGTCAATGGTAAGTTATCATCTGTTATGGGTTTAACCTTTGGTTTGTGTGATTATTTTATTGAAACAGAATTTAACAAAAAAAGAAAAACAATAAACATGCATAATGGAGAATTTTTAAAAACCTTGCCAACTCATAAAAAAGGTTTTACCCATATACTGCAATTTGCAACAAAAATATAAATATGCAAAATTTTAAAATTTTATTAGTTGATAACAATAATTCTCGTCGTCAAAAAATCGTCAAAAACATAAAAGAAAATGATTTGTTTTTGCTCGTTGATAAGTATGAAATATCACAACAGGATTATGAAAGCTGTGATTGTGATGTTTGTATAGTGCATAAAAGCAACGATGAAGGGAATTTAATTGAGGATGATATTTGGCAAAAACCAGAATCTGTGGTGTTGGTTATATTCAGTGGTGGCACAAATAAAGAAAAAAATAAATTTGAGGGCATTTATTATTTGAATGGCAATTTTATTGAAAACAAAAAAAAGATGTTAAATTTTTTAAAGGAGTTATATGGTAATCGGCATAAATTATGAACATGATTTAATTGACAAAACAGAGCAATTTGCCACAATAAAAGACGGCAAATTAAAACAAGTTCTTGTTTTAAAAACTATTCAACAGATAAAACTAAAATATGGCAAAAAAATTTCTGTTATTGTTTTTCCTGCATCAATTGATGGTTTTGATTATAATTTTGAGGATATTGTAGCTCACATCCGCACGATTAAAGAACCACAAGAATTATCAAAAATTGCAATTATTGTTATCACAGAAAATGAAGATGACCTTGAAAAAGAGGATTATTATAAAAACATTGGAGCGACTATCACAGCAGAATTTAAGCAGAGACATTTTGCCAGAGATATTCGTCGTTTAGAGCATGAATTTTATTTAAAATCCATCGGACAAAAACCATATAGTGGCGGCAGACATGACAAGGCTAATGAGTGGGGTGCTTTGATTAGTATGTTTTGTTTGGCAAAATCATCTGATGATAAACAACAGCAACAACAAGCACAACAAATAATGGATAGGCTTAACGAACAGATTTATTTTAAATTATTGAGTCAAAAATTAACCAGCAAAATTGACGACAAACAAAGAATAATTTTAACAAAAGAACAATCTGATTTAAAAAGATATATAAAAAATTCCAAAATTTTGATTATTGAAGATCAATTAAAAGATGGTTGGCAAGATGTCTATACGGCTATTTTTAACCAAAACCAAAATATAAAATTGTTATTTGCAGATGATACAGAGCAAGCAAAACAACACATTAAAGACAACAGCAACATTGATTTGATTTTATTAGATGTGCGTCTTGGCAAAGATAGAGAGCAACAATCTCAAAATGAAATTGATAATAATATTGATAAATTATCAGGTGTAGTATTGTCAAAATGGATTAGAGAATATAACTCTACCGTGCCAATTATCGCAGCTACTGCATCTAATAAATCATGGACATTAGAGAAATTGTTGGAGCAAGGTATAAATAGTTACTGGGTAAAAGATACCCCTGAAATAACCAGCACAACAGAACTTGGCATGACTAATTTAATTGAATTGTATAAAAAAATAAATTCAACTCTCGCATGGTCACAAAGAACAAAAGCATGGATAGATAACATTTATAAAATTGCTGATGATGTTTTTAAAACAGATATTAAAAATGGCAAAAGAATCAAAGACAAAGCTCAGTCAGTGCATGCTTTGTTGTTTCGTAATTTTACACCATTTGCCAAAGAATTATCGGCAAACCTACAAATGAATTTAGTATTTTTAGAATTGTATTCATGTGTTAATGATTTGGTTGTTTGGTTGTGTGAAATTACAGACGATAACAAATGGTATTTAACAATAAATGGTGAAAGAAATATTTTTATAGATAGAGATAAACATGAAAAAAATAAACTTGTTTTAGTGTCAAAAACACAAAAAATTTCGAATTTTGATGATTTTTGGTATCCTCAAAAAAATATGGCAATTGAAATTATGTTAAGATTTGATGAGAATAAAACAGTAGAGTTGTTTAAAAAATTAGCCAAAAAAAGAAATATGTTGCCACAAATTCATGGCACAACCAAAACAGGAGAAAAGATTTGTATACAGGATAAAGATAACGATGATATTATAAAAGTTTTACTTTCATTGTTAAGGTTGAATGATAAAAAATGTAATAAGAGTAATTAGTTTGTGACGAGATGACAAAAAATAGGGCAAAAAATTATGAAAAATCAGGCAAATATATTTTCAAAATCAGATGAATTGAAAATTTTAAAAACGATTGCAGAGGCAGAGTCTCGGACCACAGGTGAGATAAGGGTTCATATTGAAACTGCAAAATGCCCAAAGCCCATTAAAAAAGCAGAAGAAGTTTTTGAAAATATAGGAATGCGAAAAACAAAACTTCATAATGGGGTTTTATTTTTTCTTTGCTTGCAAGAGAGAAAATTTGTTCTTCTCGGCGATGATGGGATTCATAAAAAAGTTAGCAAAATTTTTTGGGTGCAGACAAAAAATATAGTCATTGAAAAATTTAAAAATAATCAATTTGCCGAAGGTTTGATAGAGGGTATAAAACTATCGGCAGAACAGCTATCAAAATTTTATCCAGCAAACAAAAAAAATAAAAATGAATTACCAGATGTTATTTCATATGGAGATACAAATGTTTAAAAAAAGCTTGTTGTTTTTGTCAATCACTCTGATAATTTCTTGCTTTTCATATGCCAAAGAATATCATCCATATCCTACTCCGGTTGATAATTACATCAATGATTATGCAAAAATTATATCAGAATATGATGACAAAACAATCCGTAAAACACTCCAAGATTTAGAAACCAAAACAGGGATAGAGATAACAGTTGTAACTATAAATTCCATCAAAGATTATAAAACAAACAATACCAACATTGAAGAGTTTGCCACCGGCTTGTTTAATATATGGGGAGTAGGAAATGTAGAAAAAAATAATGGTGTAATGATTTTAGCTGCCATCAAAGATAGAAAAATAAGAATTGAATTAGGTTCAGGTTATGGCAGAGCATATGATAGTATTATGCAAAAAATAATCAATCAAGATATTGTTCCTTTTTTTAAAAATCAAGAATATAGCCGTGGAATAGATTCAGCCGTCAAAAGCATAATAAGCAAAATTACAAAACCTGCCCCACAGCAAGAAAAACAATTTTGGTGGATAACCTACAAATGGCATCTTATTATTGGGGGCTTGATAATAGTTTGTTTGATGGCAGGAATATCACTAATTCAATCTGGCAAAAAAGGCTGGGGTTATTTTTTCTTTCTGTTGGCAGGCGGTTTAATAGTTTTATTATTCTGGTTGATAGCAAGCGGATCAGACTCAAAAAGTGGCAGTTTTAGTTCCAGTTCAACGAGTTTTGGTGGAGGAAGTTCTTTCGGCGGAGGTGCCACAGGAAGTTGGTAAAATTTTTTATTAAGGTTATGTTTTTGCCAGTCTCAGACTCAACTTCTGATCTTAAATCTATACCGTAAGGGGAAACAATTTTAATAGCCTCTTTGATATTTTTGTTATTTAAAATTATATGAATACATAAAACCACCTAAGGTATGAGTATCGCTGCTTTCTTTAATATATGGGCTTTGGTATTGATAAAAAGATATGAGTTTATGATTTTGATAAAATAAATCTAAACCAAAATATAATGACCCTTGTGCCACTCTTTTTGTTATGTTATAATTTTGTTGTTTTGCCTCATCTGTAACATATGAGTAGTGGATAAGTTTTGCATTGATACCGGTATTTAACGACCAGCCAAAAGACGGGGGATTTTTCTGTATTTTTAACAATGATGCCTCCTCTTTGAGATAAGGATAGTGCACATTAAAATTCAAAGGATAATTATTGCCGATGCGATAAATGGAGCTTATAAAAAAATCAGTTTCAAAATTGCCAAGCTCTAATCCTGCCTGATTGAACCAGTCAGATTTTAAGTAATTTGAAATCTCTCCTTGATAACTAATTTTACCATATCGCAGGGTTGAATTTATCGTCCCTTGATTTTCAAGTTGGGTATCCCAGCCTTCTGAGCGCTCTTTGTTGATAAAATCGTGCCAATTATTTTGTGCCTCTTCGCCATATGCCCGAGGACCAAAACTGCCAAGCTCTACTCTGAATTCCTTAAAACTTGTTTTATCCCATTGATAAAGATTAAAAGACAAACCAGCATGAGCGGCATAGGGAATGTCATCATATTGTGTTGTTTGTTTAAGAACATCGGCGGGGGTTATCATAATATGGGTAAAACTTATGCCGAATGTATAACTTTTGTTTTTTTTGAGTTTGTAAAAAGGATTATTTTCAACATAATCTATTGTCCAAGTGTCACTATCGTCTGGTCTTTTTTGCTCGTTTAACCAGATGAATGCGACACCGTTCGTAAAATATCTATCAGTGCCTGCGAAATAATCATTATATAATAAAAAAGATAATTGATCTGCATAGGATGAAAAGGGCAAAAAGATTATAGCTATTAAAATTTTTTTTATTGTTGCCATTATTTATTTTTGCGTAAAAATAGATCGCTTTTTTTGCTAATCATCCGATCTAAGAATAATAATCCATCTAAGTGGTCTATTTCATGTTGCACCACCCGTGCCTCAAAACCGCTCATTTGATAAGTTTGTTGTTGGGCACTTTGATCAAAAGCATATAAAACAATTGAATCAGCCCGCACAACATTAGCGGTATAATCAGGCACAGACAAACAGCCCTCTCTACCTACAACATAACCGCTGTGTTTGGTGATTACAGGATTGATTAGAACCAGATACCCATGGTTGTTGTGTGATTTTTTCATTTTTGAAATATCGACGATTATAACTCTTAACATAACTCCCACCTGAGTAGCTGCAATGCCGACAGCACCTGGACCGCTTAATCTGGTTTGCTCTAAATCTTTGATAAAAATTTTTAAATCATCATCAAATTTTTCAACAGGTTTGGCAGTTTGTTTTAATCTCTTGTCTGGATATTTGAGAATATTTAATATTGTCATTTATGTTTTAATAAATTTCGGTCTCAATATTTTTTAAACTAAATTCTATATTTTTTGGAAGATTTTTTTTCAAATCTTGCTCGATGATTTCAATTTTTTGAGAGCATCTGCCATAAATATTTAAGATATAAAGTGGATTTTCTGCCGATTTTGTAAGGTCTGAATAAAGGTCGGTAATATTAAAATTATGCTGGGCTAATATAAAAGTGGTATCAGCTATAATCCCGCTGCGATCAGCACCATAAACACCAAGATGAATATTAGCAGGTTTTTCTTTATTTTTATGGTTGCTACCATTGCTGTCATCAATTTCATTGATATGTAAAAATAAATCTAATTTGTCTGCTGTTTGTTCGAGTTTTTCTGTTAAATCTTGTTGATTATAATCACTTCTGACCATCATCATTATGCAAAAAGCTCCACCAAGCCTTGCCATGTTTGTTTGTCCTAAATTACAGTTATTAGCCGTTAAAATTTTGGTAATTGCCGCGACTATTCCTGTTTTATCTGTTCCTATAATATTTAAAATATACCATTTTTTTTTATTCATTTTATTTTGCCCTTATTCCATCCAAATTAAACTTGCCATTCTACCACATTTGTTATTTCTGCGATAGGAGTAAAAATTTTTATCCGTATAGGTGTTATAATTGCCACCATATATTTTGTTGATACCGGTTGATTTTAATTGGATTTTTGCAAGAGTTACATTATCAAGAAAAAGTTTATTTTTATGTTTTTCAAATGCCTCTTTGTAAGCAGGATTTTTGTTGCTAAATTTTTGATAAATCTCCTCGCCTACTTCAAATGATTTTTTGCTAATTGAGGGACCTATCCAACATAATAAATCCGCCGTTTTGGGATAATAGTCTGTTATTTTTTTGATAATTTCATTCTCTAATCCCTGCCATCCTGCATGCACGGCTGCTATAAAATCTCCTTTTTTGTTGCATAATAAAATCGGCAAACAATCAGCAGTTAAAACGGCACAAACACAATTTTTATCAAAACTATACACAGCATCAGAGTCTTTATCGTTGATACCATTTTTTTTATCAAGCAAAGTCCATTTATCAGTATGGTTTTGATTAAGATATGAGATAGGTTTTGCAAGTTTTAAATGCTGCTCTAATTTTTTTCTATTTTTTTGAACCTGCGAGATATCATCACCGACATGAGTGGCAAGATTAAAATTTTCATAAGGATTTTTGCTATTTTCTGGATAATTTCTGGTTGTGCAAAAACTTTGGATATTGCAAGGTGCATGCCAGTTGGGTTTTATCAGCAACATACATTTTTTAACGGTGTAGCATTTTTAAAATGGAGTTTATTTTAGTTTTCATCTGTCTTCTGTCCACTATCATATCAATAGCGCCATGTTCTAATAAAAATTCGGATCTTTGAAAGCCGTCTGGTAGTTTTTCTCTTACAGTCTGCTCGATAACCCGTGGTCCTGCAAAACCTATCAAAGCAGCAGGTTCGGCGATAATTATGTCTCCCAAGGATGCAAGTGAAGCTGATACTCCACCCATAGTAGGGTCGGTTAAAACACTTATGAATGGCAGTTTGTATTTTGATAATTTTTTCAAAGCAGCAGATGTTTTTGCCATCTGCATTAACGAGAAAAGAGCCTCCTGCATTCTAGCGCCCCCTGATGCACTAAAACATATTAAAGGAGTGTGGTTTTCAATCGCAAACCGGACAGCTTGGCAAAATTTTTCACCAACAACTGAACCCATGGATCCTCCCATAAATTTAAATTCAAAAGCACAAGCGACAATGGCTATATTTTCAATTTTACCATTAAAAACAACCAAGGCATCTTTTTCATTAGTGTCTTTTTGTGCCTGAGTAAGGCGATCTTTATATTTTTTGCTATCTTTGAATTTTAAAATGTCAACGGGGGTTATGTTGCTGGCAATTTCTGTATAGCTACTTTCATCAAAAAATTCAGATAATCTTTGGCGTGCTGTGATTCTAAAATGATAATCACATTTGGGGCAAACCTGCATATTTCTTTGGAGTTCTGGACGATATAAAACCCCGTCACAGTTCGGACATTTTATCCAAACTCCCTCTGGCACCGCTGATTTATTATCACTATTGGTGCGAATTGTAGTAGGTATTAGTTTTTCAAACCAGTTCATATTTTAAGTTGCCTCTCTTATTTGCATGCTTAGTTTGCGAATCTGTTGTAGGATTTTTTGTTGATCAGTGGTATCAAAAAATTTTACCAAACTACTACCCACAACTACAGCATCCGCATATTGTGCCATATTTTTTGCATCATTGGCATTTTTTATGCCAAATCCTATGGCAATTGGCAAAGCTGTTGTTTTTTTAATTTGCTTTATTTTTTCTTCAATGGCAATTTCATCGGATATTTTTTCACCTGTTATACCTTTGATAGAGACAAAATAAATAAAACCAGATGCCTTATTGCAAATTTTCTGAATTCTTTTTTTGGTGCTGGTAAGGGTAATTAAAAATATAATGTCAATTTGCTTTTCTTGCAGATATTTTTGTAATTGAGACGATTCCTCAGGTGGCATATCAACCATTAGAACCCCATCAACCCCAGCATCACCTGACAGGTTGGCAAATTTTTGATAACCCATGGATTCAAGAGGGTTTAAATAACCCATTAAAATAATTGGAGTATGCTGATTTATAGTGCGAAACTTTTTGATAAGATTCAACACATTAATAAGTTTAGTATTGTTGGATAATGCCCGTTTGTGAGCATAGGATATAATCGAGCCATCTGCCATAGGGTCTGAGAATGGCACTCCTAATTCAATTATATCTGCTCCATTTTGAACTAATTCAGTCATGACGGTCAAACTAAAATCCAAGCCACCGTCGCCTGCAACTATGTAGGGAATAAAAGCTTTTTTACGCTCATTCTTTAATTTTTTAAATAAATTTTTTATTCTTGACATTTTTGTTGATATTAAAGGCTGCAAATGAGTCCAATATTATAAAAACCATGTATATAATAACATATAAAATAAAAAATAAAGAATAAAAAAAAGAATAAAGAATAAAAAATAAACAATTGATTTTTTGGTTTATGTGTTAGTTATAAGAAAAAGCAGAGGCTTTGCGCAAAGGACTTTAACAATATGAATGCTGTGTAAATATAAAGATTATCGGATTTTTGTGCTATGACATTGTTTTTGTTGCATAGTAAGATTTAATTTTTTAAATAATTCTTGGTCTTTTTCAGTGCTTTGGTTATCAGTTGTTAAGAGTTTATCTCCGTAAAAAACACTATTGGCTCCTGCGAAAAAACATAAAGCTTGAGTCTGTTCGCTCATAAGGTCTCTGCCTGCGGAGAGGCGAATATATGATGTTGGCATAATAATGCGAGCGACAGCAACTGTGCGAATAAAGTCAAACATATCTATTTTATCTATGCCGTATAAGGGTGTGCCTTTTACCTGCACCAACATATTAAGTGGCACAGATTTAGGTTGTGGCGACAATGATGCAAGTTGATTTAGCATTGATGCTCTATCTGCCACACTTTCGCCCATGCCTAAAATACCACCTGCACAAACATTTATTTTAGCATTTTGAACAAATTCCAAAGTTTTAATTCTGTCAGCAAAGGTGCGAGTAGTAATGATTTTATCATAGTATTCAGCGGAAGTATCAATGTTGTGATTATAATAATCTAAACCTGCATTTTTTAATTTTATAGCTTGATCTTGGGTAAGAGATCCCAGGGTTACACAGGTTTGCATCCCTAAATTTTTCACTTTTTTTATCATTTCTATGATAAGTTCTAAGTTTTTATCAGTAGGGTGAGCCCAGGCAGCACCCATACAAAAACGACTGCTTCCTTGTTTGAGAGCATGTTTCGCAGACTTAATAACTCCATCAATTGCCATTGTTTTTTGTTTTTCAACCTCACTATTGTGGCTGGCACTTTGCGGGCAATAAGCACAATCCTCAGGGCAGCTACCGCTTTTAACTGACAATAAAGCCGATGTTTGAATTTCATTTGCTTTAAAATTGGTGCGATGAATTGTAGCGGCTTGATATAATAAATCAAAAAATGGTAACTCTAATAATTCTATAATTTGTTGTTTGTTGTGTTTTTTCCTCATAGGAGCATATATAATAAAAATGTTAAAAATCTTAAAAAAAATAGAAAAAATAATCTATCCACCGGCTTGTATCATTTGTAATAAACCAGGATATAATAACATAGATCTATGTAAGAATTGTTATGATGATTTATTAGTTAATAATAATTGTTGCCAAAAATGTGCTACACCACTGATGGGAGATGTTACCTATAAAATATGTGGTTCTTGTCTAAACAACCCTCACAAAAATTACCATAAAATTTTATCTGTATTTATCTATAAGGGGGTTGCTAAAAATTTAGTGCACTTATTAAAATTCAAGCACAAACAAAC
The DNA here is from genome assembly GCA_003645455.1 of Gammaproteobacteria bacterium. Taxonomy (GTDB): domain Bacteria; phylum Pseudomonadota; class Gammaproteobacteria; order QNFE01; family QNFE01; genus QNFE01. The sequence continues at coordinate 24,626 of QNFE01000008.1, forward strand.
CGTAGCTAAAATTATGGCACAGTTAATTGACAAAAATATCACTTTATCAGCGGATGCCATAATTCCTATTGCTTTACACAAAAAAAGATTAAAAACAAGAGGGTTTAATCAAGCCACTATTATCGCATCCGAGTTAAGTAAAATATTAAAAATACCAGTTGTTGACAATATTTTATACCGCCATATAGATACCAAACCACAGGTTGAATTAAGTGCTAAATTAAGAATTAAAAATGTGAGTAATGCTTTCAAATGCTCACAAAAAATGACCTTTAAAAATGTAATTCTAATTGACGATGTAGCCACAACAACTAATACAATAATATCAGCTGCCAAAACTCTCAAAAAACATGGTTGTCAAAATATCACAGCTCTTACTTTTGCCCGCACAAGCCATTAGAAAACCTGTAAAGGTTAAAAAATATGGTCAATGTCTTGAGGGTTATTGATATCAAAACGTCGATCAGTCCAGCCTGTGGCATGACGCAAACCAAATACATACTTTGAAAAAGGTCTCTGTTTTAGGTTGAATTTATGAACTAAATCAAAAAACCAGATTGGTGTTTCTGTTGGTAAGCACTTTAACTCCAAAACAACACTATTACCATCGTCATGCCCTAAATCATACAAAAAATAATCACCAAACGGAGTTAGGTTTTTCATATCTTGTTGCGGCATATAACTATTTGTCGCCACAGATTCTAAATTTTTATCAAAAGTAATACGAGCATACTCATCAATGTTTGAAAAAAATGCCCGTCTTTGATATTGCACCAAAACAACTGGTTTTAGATCATAACTTTCAACTATTCGTCTGATTAAATTGGTATTTATTTTTTGCATATTTGATGTATCATTATTCATTCGCCATTGAGATTTGGTAAAAATATCCGGCCAATCATTATCACTTACATCCGCACGATATTTGGTTGTTATATAAGCATTTTTACGTTTTAATTCCATAAACCATGGAGGGTTTGCCTTTTTGCCATAAAATCTAGCGCGAATATTATAACGTGGATTTTTGCCGTATATTCTTCTATCAAACAATAAATAATTTAACGAATCAAAATAAAGACTATTGACCGTATAATAATTGTCAGGCTCGTTAACTGAATGTTCATCTAATTGACAATATGGTTTAATAAATTGACAAATTTTATCAACCATATGCAGTGGAATGGTGTATTTTATTTCGTATCTTGCTATTCTCTCTAACATTTTGAGACCTTTGCATAAATAAAGTGTGATTTAGAGCAATAAGAAAATAGCGCATATTTTATTAAAAAAAGAGGTGCATAACCTGCTATTTGACGAGTTTTTTGGTAAAATAGGTGCATTTTATTGTTGTTATACATTGTGCTTGAATTATGCAAAGGTCTCTTTATATTTTACTTGATTGGCTTTAAAATATTATCAAAAGGTTTTTTTAATAGTTTGCCCGTAATGTTTAGAAGCCGAATATAATCAATAAAAAATTTATGTTGGTAGTTTAATAATTTTATCTCATCATTTAAATAGTTTTCTTTTAGGTTTAACAATAACAAAGCATCGGCACCACGTGTTTTGGCATATTTTTGATAGGTTGCTTTTGATAAAGAATTGTCATCAAATATTTTAATGTGCTGGTAATATGTTTGCAGGTTTTTTATCAAATTAATTATCGTAATTTGGGTTGATGTATAGTCATTTAAAAGAGCATTTTGGGCTGTTATTTTATCTTTATGTGATGATGCAACAGACTTGCCCCATTTAGTTGTCAAGGGTATTTTGATGCCAATCCCAATAGATTTTTCTTTATTAGAGGGTTTATAACCAAACTGGACAAAACTCAAGATTTTGCTATCTTTATGTTTTTGATTTTTGAACACCTGTTGTTTTTCTTGCAACGCAAGCCTTGATGATAAAATTTTTGGATTATTTTCTAATTGTATCCATGGTTGAGCAGAACTCAACGATTCGAGCAATAGCGGAGTTATTTTTAAGAGCCAATTGCTAACTATTCTATTCTTATCCATTATCATATATTGATCTATTCGGGTTTTGATGTTTTGATAGGATATTTGTGCCTCAAATGCATCCACTTGCAATGATTTTAGTTTTTGTTGGGCATTAAGGTATCTTAGTATTTCAAAATCTGCCAGTTTAGATAACTTTTTTAAAGCTTTTATTTTGCTTTTGGATAGTTCAATTAGTTTGTTTAATTTGGTTAATTTGAGCAAATGAAAACGTCCGTTTAATAACAAGGTATATCTATTTAATAGGGCAGAACTAAGCGACAGATCTTGTTGTGTTTTTGTTTGTTTTTTTAAAATGCCATAGTGTTTATCTTCGTCATGAATATAAAATAAAGATTTAGGTTGGAATCGCAATTCGTATTCCATGTCATTCTTATTGTCTGTTTGGTCTTGACGGATTCGCAACTCCATATCATCAATTATGTTGTTTTTTGGTTGGTGTTCGGTTATAAACCTGTTCAAATCTGTGTTGTTGTTAAATTGAGCGTCTTGTGTGGCAGTTTGTAAAAATTGAGCAACAAAATCTATTTTTTCATCAGATAAAGAAAATTGTGATTGCAATAAAAAACAAAATACAAAACCTATTTTAAGATTTTTAAATTTCATTTTATGGGATAAAAACTAAATTTTGATTGTTGGTTGTTGCCCTCATCAAAAACTATTAAAATCTGGTTGTTTTGTGGATTAAATGCTAAACCTTCTGCTTTAAGATTTTTATAGGTCATTAGTTTATTTAATTGTGACGATTCAATGGAAGTTTGCCACAAATGACTATGTTTTGCACCGTTTTGATTTTTGATTATTGCTGTAAGATATAATCTGTCACCTATCATTATAGCATCCGATAGTTTGTTATTTATTGGTAGGTATAATTTTTTGATAATTTTAAAATTATGCTGGTTATTGTTTGTTGTAAACAAAGTTTCAGGTGTGCCAATATCAACTAATGCAGTCGCTCCATCAGATAAAAATGGGGCTTTAAAGCCGATTATCAAATGCCCTTTTAATGCAAACATAGTTTCAATATCGAGCGTTTTGTTGTTGATGGCATCTTTTAAGAATGCATTTAATGTCATATCAGTTGTTTGTTGTTTCAAAATGTTATATAAGTTAATTTCTCTACCAACCTTAAAAGAATTATTTACTCTGGTAATTTCGACAATTTTTTGTCTCTTAGTTTTTTCTTTGCCACTTTTTGTGCGACTCAAAGACGATAGAATATATATTTTGTTATTAAGTTGGGTGATTGATTCTAAATCATCAATGTTAACTGTTATGTCTAACCAACTGTGAACAACTCCATTATTATCCATAAATGGTAACCGAGTTTTGTGGTTAATTCTCTCATCAGTTACCAACAAATAAGACTGTAAATCGTTCAGATAAATTGCCCCTGATGCTTCAATTGGGGTTGAGCTTTTTATGTCTTTAACTTTGCTGAAGGTTATATTTTTTAAGGTGGTAGCAAAAGCATCAAAATAACCAACAAATGAATTTGTTGTTGCCTGAATTTTTACCTTGTCTCCTAATGTAATGGCATTATTTGTTGGTAAATTGATTAAAATTTCTCTGCCCCAACTTTTTAATGTAGAGCGTCTGCGTAATCTCTCCGGATATTCAACAATTGCCGAGCCAATGCTAGCAACTATGCCAATGGTTGAAACTTTTTTGCCAGCGAGGGTAGTTATTTTTAATGGTTGGTTTATTTTTAAATGATTTATTAGATCTTCATGCACAAAAGCCTGTATTTTATTTACATCCGAGCTATGCAAGGTTATAATGCTCATAAATGATGGCACAGTTTCGCCAGTTTGATAATTTATGACCCCCATAACCCCATCAAATGGTGCGATAATTTTTAATTGTTGTTGTTGTTGTCCTAAACTGGCAAGAATTGTTTCTAACTCGTTAATTTGAACCTGCAATGGTTTTTTATTTTTTATTTGGGCGTCTATGGCTTTAATTTTGTCATTGAATAATTTTGCAGTCATTGATTTATTTTTTTTCAAAGCAATTATTTCAGGTGAAGTGATATTTGTAATCACACCTTGTTGCTCTGTTAATAAAATTTGATTTATATTGTTTTTTGCTTGCAGATCTCGTATTTTATAATTTAATTGGACTATTTGAGTTGTCTTCTCTGTATTAAGATTTTTGATCTGATTCTTATAATCATTAAGGTCCCAGTTTAATTGAGATTTTAATTGTTTGATTTGTAATTGGGTGGTATCAATTTGTTTTTGTAGGTTTTGGTTGGCAAAAGTAGCGATTGTTTGTCCCTTATCAAAACCATCACCTGAGGATAACATAATCTCTCGGACAACAACAGTAGCTTTAAAACTTATGTGTTTGACTTGACTGGAAGCTATACCAAAAAAACTATTGACATCTCCTGTGTACGAGAGTGACATTAACAATATAATGACAATTGCACCTAACCAAGATAAAAATAACAAATAGGGTTTTCTGCGGGCTCTTATCATTTATAGCTCAACTGTTGCCTCTTGTAACATAAAACTTAAACCGCTTAATGTTGATATTTGGGATAATTCTTGCATAAACTCATCTGATTCTATTTTATTTTTAAGTTTTATTTGGTAAGCATAATCCATTTTTTCGCCACCTGACATCTCGCGTAAGGTTACCAAAGCAAATGTTTTGCAGTTATTTTTCAAAGCATTTTCTAAAACTTGCTTGTCATTTATGGCATCTGTTGCCATGCTAAAACGCAACATTCCATCAAAAATACTGCGGCTTCCCAATGGCGAATAATATAATACAAAAGAGGCAGTGCAAAAACTTAGCGTGCCAATGATGGCTATTAAAAAGCCATAGACACCAGTTGCCACCCCTACACTCAAAGCGGCAAACATAAAAACTATATCTCGCGAGTCTTTAAAATTAGTGCGGAATCGGATAACAGCCATAGCCGCCATAATTCCCAGACCGCGTGCTAAACTATCACCAACCGCTTGCATAACAGTGGCTGCCACTATGCTGATTAAAATCAAAGTTTGCACATAATTGCGTGAATAAGATAAACCACGAAATGTTCTCTCATAAGTCCATGCCACCAAAACAGACAACACAAATGCCAGTAAATTAACATAAATCAAAGTTATGGCAGTGGCATTTTCAGATATGGTCTGAATTGTTAAAAAATCAAGCATTTGTTATTGTGTATTTAAAAAATTAAGAATATTATAATTTAATTTGAAAATTATTATTGAAAATATTTACCAAAAAGACTATATTTATTTAATCGTTATTCCCCCCAATCACGTCATTGCGAGCGAGCTTGCGAGTGCGGCAATCTCACAGGGGCAGACGGAAACCACTAAGAGATTGCCACGAAATACGCCCTGCGGCGAATTCCTCGCAATGACGACATGTTTTAAGAGATCACTTTGTCGCTAACGCTCCTCGTGATGACGAATGTTTCCGTCATTGCGAGCGAGCCTGCGAGCGTGGCAATCTCATAAGGTTGTGCACCAAACCCCAAGAGATCACTTTGTCGCTACCGCTCCTCGTGATGACGGAATATAGCAAGAGACTGTTACGGCTACACACAGAGCCACGACGAATATTGTTATCATCGTAGCATCACAGACCTATTCAAGGTATTACAACTGTGCCAGGGCTACCATCATCTGCTGTTGAGGCTTGCCAGTTTGTGCCATTATCATTATCGGTTGAATTTAAATTAGCGGATTTTAACTCCAATGATGGGCCTGTGCCATCGGCTGCCTCAGGCCAAAGATCTTTATCGTCATATTCAACACTATCAATCAACACCCCATTAGCATCTTTGAGATTAATCTTTCCCCCCTTATTTGATAATTTGCCATCCGTCCATTGCACTGAATCTATATATTTGCTGCTGTCTTTGGCGATAACCAAAGCCGTATTATTAGCAAGCGTAGTAGATGTTGCAAATGTGTGTTCTATGGCATTTGAGAGTGTCCAGCCACTAATATCAACATTACTACCGTGATTGTTATAAATTTCAACAAATTCTTTGGCAGGGTCGTCTTCTGGTGTCGGATCTTCATTCGGATGATAATGAATTTCTGTAATAATAATTTTAGGTTTGGCTGCAATATTGGTGTCCTCTGTTGCTTGCCAATTCTCGCCACTATCATTCGAGGTTGAATCTAATTTGTCAGATTTTAATTCTAAATAAAAGCCACCACCATCAGCAGTAATAGGCCATGGGGCAAGGTCGGTATATTCAACACTATCTACCAAAACATCAGAGTCATTTTTGAGGTTTATTTTTTCACCGCCGTTATCCAACTCACCGCTATCCCATTGCACCGAATCTGCATATTTTGTATTATCTTTTGCTAAAACCAAAGATGATTTGGCACTAATAGTTATGCTGGCTGTAAATTCATGATTTATGCCTTTGCTAAAACGCCAATTTAACAAATCAATATCCGAGCTAGTTGCATTGTATATCTCAACAAATTCTTTAACCGTGCCATCAACAGGGTTATAGTGAATTTTGTTAATGATTACATCCTTTGATGGTGGTGTTGCAGGTTGTGGTGATGACGGTGAACCGCTACCTGAATCTTCATCATTGCTACAGGATGAAAGTAAAATACATAAAGCCACAGTAGTGATAAATTTGTTGCTTGTTAAAAAATAAGTGTTCATAATTATATTCTCCTTAAAAATTAAAATGTTTTTATTGTGCTACTAAATTTGGTTTTTGTCAAGTTTTTTTAACATCCTCTCCCTATCTATGTCATTTCGTGCTACTTCCTCAAAACCGTCATTGAAGTGCTCCAACACGGAATCTATCCAGCTACATGCACAGAACCATTTTTGTTCGTCGGGCTCCCTCAGGTTGCTAACAGAATCAATCATAACACAGAGAACACCTTGCTGGATGAATGGATGCTGAATCAAGTTCAGCATGACGAGGTTGGGGTTTATCAGCATGACGGCGGTTTGGTGTTTAGCATGATTGGATTCTTTTAGCATAACAAATTTATTGATAAAATACATCTAACCTAATATTATTTTGTTCTGCTGTTCTGTGTCCTTCACCTGATATTATAAAAGTCATAGCATTGCCGGCAGACCAAGAGCTTTTATTGACGACACTTTGAACCAAACTTGATAGGTTTGGTGTTGTGTATGACTTGCCAGTTGTCCATGGCTCCAAATCATCCCATCTCACAGACCCTAATCTTAGGCGATCGGTAATATTATTTACAGAATTTGTAAACCCACCTGAATTGGTGGTATTTTCAATGTTAAATATTAAATTTGTAGGCTCTGTATGAGACTCATCGGCTTGAAATGTGATGTTAGCATATTTGATTGTAGCATCTTTGGGGATGGTTATATCTTCAAACCTTAACCCAACAACTTGATTGCCACCACCATTGGTATTGTCCCAAACTAACTCTATATCGCTACTTGTTATATTCATAACACCATTCATCTCCTCTGCGGTATTTGCAGAAGATGCTGTTTTTGTTAATTGAGTGCTTCCTGTTGGTGGTGTTACTATTATTGAAAATACAAAGTCATCGCTTGCTCCTGCATCATTTGTAGCTGTTATAGTATAGTCTTTTTGGCCGGCAACATAATCTGGAACTCCCCATATATAACCTGATGAGGTTTCAAAATGCAAACCATTTTCAATTGGTGGGTTTATTGAATAACTTTGTATCCTACTGCCACCTTTATTGCTTATTGCTATGGGGTTGCTTGTATATTGCCCACCTACTCTTAAAGTAACAGGATTGCTATATCTATAATATAATTCTGGTTTAATAAGAGTTTGTGAAACACCAGGTGTTCCTCCGTTGTTTTGTGAGGTCAACCATGAGCCTCCACCATTGTTTGACCTTGAGTTATATGCAGATTGTTTTAATTCCAAAGATGGACCTGTGCCATTTGGTTCTGCAACCCATGGATTAGAATTTAAAAAACTGACCTCATCAACAAGGATATTGTGTTGATCTTGTAACTCCAAAGTCTCCCCAATATCAGATAAATCTCCGCTACTCCATTGAATGGAATCTGAATATTTTGAACTATCTTTGGCGATAACTAAAGTTGATTTTGCTGGAATTGTTGTGCTGGCTACAAATGTATGAGTGATGCCTTGGGTAAACTGCCAACCTGATATATCAACCTCATTATTGTCATCGTTATATAATTCAATAAATTCAAATTCATTGCCGTTTGCAGGGCTGTAATGAATCTCCGTTATTATTACCAAAGGCTGTGATATGATGGTTGGAATATTATTATCCATCCAATCTGTTCTGTCCATGAGCCAAACTCGTAAATGCTCATCTACTGCTTTTTCCCAAGTATTGCAATAAGATGGTGTTGTATCCAAATCACAGGCTTTTCTGTTAGGCCAAATATCTATACCCAAAACATTCCATCTTTGAAAATTTCTAATTTGCGCTTCATTTAATTTTGTTTTGGTGTCATTTAAAAACTGATTTAGATTTGCATCAGACCATGCACCAGATCTCATAGTTTGCCATTTGGTTTTTAATTTTTCTGCAAAAGAGTTATCTTTTATCAAACGATTAAACCAATATGCAAGCGGTGCATACATCGTTTTGGTATGATCCCAGCCTTCTGGTGAGCCATTATAACCATAATCTGCATTACCCAAACTTAAGTTAAAGTCCCAAACTGGCAACATAGATAATTTACCATCTCTATTTTTTGAAAATCTTTCGCTTATTCGCCAAGAATCCACATCCCTGAATAACTCTCTTGATAAAAATCTGCTAATAAAACTATCCACATCTAACCAATTTTCATAATAATTTGCATGAGATGAATTATTGAAATCAGGTGAAAATATAGCAGCATCAAAATCATTTATATAATTTTTAATATAGGTTTTTTGCTCAATATTTAAATTTTTTGTTTTTGGGTATTCCACGATCAACATAGACCATTTATCATTGGTGTTAAAAAACCAGTCATTGATATTTTTATCAGTTTTTAACATATATCCGCCTGTTATTGCAGGTTCTGTTTTGTCGGTTAATGATAGTTTTTCAATATTTACCCTATCAGCGCCACGGGAGATTTTTTCCACCAAAAGATAAACTCCATCATATCGCAGTTCATCTCCTGAACGCACCAATAATTCCACAAGCTCAGATCTTGGTGCTGAATAACCGCCTAAGTCTCTGGTTTTGTTATATGCTACATAATTGCGTATTAAAGATTTATCAGAATATGGTGCATTTAATATCCATTTATTGTGTTTTGGCATACCCAACAAAGACACATCATTATCTGTGCCGTCAATTTTTTCGGTATCAAATCCATATTGTTTTTTGGGGAAACCTATCGAAGATTTGCCTCTGTAATCAATTTCCATATAACCTGAATACTCCGGCACCGTGGTAGTGAAATTGGCACGACCGCTTGATGTCGGTGGGATTATCGTTATTATGCCTTTTATTTTGGGATCAACCTGGATAAGTCCACCGTCAGTATCAATAACAACCAATGGTAGGTTGCTACTAAATCCTATTTGTAGCGCACCACTTAACGTTACCTTGATTGGTTTTATAACAACATTTACCTGTTGAGTGGAAGAATCAATTGCTCCATCATTTGCTTTATATTTGAAAGAATCTTGTCCTGTTTGCCCTGCATATGCGGTATAAGCAATAACACCTGTTTTTTTATCAATTTCAACTGATCCTTTGGTAGGTTGAGTGTCAATTAAAAATTCTATTTTATCATCGTCTGCATCTGTTGCTGATAACATTGCCATTCTCTTCATTTGAGGGAATGCTGTAATGGTAGAGATTGCTTGCACGACCGGACGTGTATTTGTGTTTACTGTCACCTGTCCTACAACAGAAAACTCTCCATCTGATGCTGAAAATTCAAAAACATCTGTTTTTTTTGTTGTGTGTGCTGAATATGTGTAACTTCCTGACGACTGATTTAATTCTAAAACGCCAAAAGATGGTGCTTTAGTTATTTGATAGGTTAAATCATCACCATCAGGGTCCATAACTGGTAAATTGCCAGAATACACAACACCGATTGTCGCATCAATAGTAGCAGAGTTTGTAATTGGGCTACGATTAGGAACAGTAGCACTTGTATTATTGTTGTCATTACTTGAATTGCTGTCTTTTTCGCTGTCGCCATTGTCTAAACAAGACACACTCAATGATGAGAGCAAAATGCCAAGCAAAATTAAATTGTATTTTTTGTTAATCATTTGAAGCCTCTACATAAAGTCAATATATTGTCTAATTTAACAAATAATTAAAAGCTTGTCAAGTTTTTTTTGCCCCCCCCCCTCAACGATGAATGAAATATTGCTAACCTATTGATGTTGAATTATAAATTTTATTTTTGAAACTTTTGTATGAATCCAGCAACACTTATAAAACATGCAGAAGCATGTCTTTTATATTAAACTGGCAACAATAAACATCTCTTTGTTGTCAAGTATTTTAGGTTATTATTTTTACATTATTGTCATGCTGCCACCTAACTTCGTCATTGAAGTGCTCCGACACGGAACCTATCTACACGATGCATGACGGAAGTTTGGGGTGCAAAATAATGGGTTTATTTGTATGATGAGATTTATTTGGCATAAAATACAACTTTAAGTTTTTCAAAATAACCTGACAATTTTATATAAAATTTATTATAATGGCATTTTTCATATTCGTAATTAAATTATGTTTTCTGTTAATTGCTTAAAAACTTTAAAATATTCAATCTTGTCGATTTCGTTTGCTTTTTTGTTGGCAATCACATCACAGACTAATGCCTCAACTACAAATAACGGTTTTAAATTAACTGATGCTGCTGATATTTTACAACTTGCAAAAAAAAAGAAAAAAAGCAAGAAAAAAAACAAGAAAAAAAAGAAAAAAAACAAGAAAAAGAAAACCAGTAAAGATAAAATCTCATATTTTGTGGGGTTTGGTGTCGATAATTTTAAAATAAATGAAGTATTTGGGGGCAACATTGATAGCACCCCAAAATCGTCCGGAGCAACTATTGGACTGTTTGCTCCTATCAATATATTCAGGTTAAAAAAATTATACATATCCCCCTATTTATCTTCATATAGCGGAGCATCCTATCAAAAAAATTCAAATGATATTTGGATAGATAGTAAAAAAATTATCATAGGAGCGAACCTTGAAAAAAGAATTATGATCTCTAAAAAACTACATATTGCTCCGTTTTCCGGAGTTAAATACATCTCAATGAAAACAACTGCTGCTGATGGATTTGATGACTCATGGAACATGACAGCCATATCTTCTCCGCTTGGAGCTAACTTTAATTTTCAAATAAATAAAACATTTGGAGTATTTTTATCGGTTTCCATGGATGCTATTTATTTATATAAACATATAAAAATAGGTGACTATAATGCCGGCGAATCAAAGATTGCATCTGGGATAAACTATATGATAGGCTTTAGTTATAAATAAACCACAATAAAGATACATAGAGACCTTTGCATAATTCAAGCACTATTTTCTGTCCTCTCTAAACAGCACTTGAATTATGCAAAGGTCTCACATAATGACATAGTCAATTATCCAACTTGTTGCCAATACAAATTTTATCCGTATTGATTTACCTATAGTTTTTCAGATAGATTTAAAAATATCTAAATATAAAAACTACCATTTAGTTAGAATAGCGAGATGAAAAAAGATGAATTTGACTTTGAAATTGATGTTTGTGGTTTCTTATGCCCTCTGCCAATTATTAAAATTCAAAACTTTGTCGGGCAGTTAAAAAATAAAGATGTCTTAAAAATTATTGCCAGCGATAAAGGAGTTTTGATAGATGTTCCTATTTGGTGTAAAATAAATAACTATAAATTTTTGGGACACTATACTGAAAAAAATAAATATTATCTAATGATCCAAGTAAATGACAATGTCAAATAGCTACCATCAAGACGGCAAAGAGGATAAAAAACACCATAGCCGTTATTTGCAGATGAAAAATATTACCATGTTTGCCATGAGTGTAAATATTTTGTTGTCAATTTTGCAAATTATAGTAGGTGTCCTGTTTTTCTCGCAAGCTTTGGTTGCTGATGGAATTCATACTTTGGGAGATTTGGTGGGTGATTTTAGTGTTTTGTTTGCCGCCAAAGCCTCCAATAAAAAAGCCGATGACGAGCACCCATATGGCCATGGCAAAATTGAAACCTTAGCAACAATGGTTTTGGGGCTTATTTTACTTTTTGTTTCTGCAGGCATTGTATATCGTGCTTTTTTTGCAGGACTACAAAACTATAATATTCCAAGCCCTGATATCTTAACTCTGTATGTAGCAATCATCGTTGTTTTCTCCAAAGAATTATTATTCCGTGTAACCATGCATTTTGGCAAAAAAACTAACTCAAAAATGTTAATCGCTAATGCTTGGCATTATCGCACTGATGCTTTTTCATCAATTGTGGTCGTGGTGGGAATCATCGGTGCTAAGGTGGGGTTTGTGCAGGCTGATATAATCGCCGCCGCCATTGTTGCGATGTTTATTGCGGTGATGGGTTATAAAATGATAAAACAAAGTATCGCCGAGATTATTGATAGTTCTTTGGACAAATATACTCGTCAAAAAATCATAAATTTGGCGCAAAACACCACGGGGGTCGTAAGCCTACATTCTTTGCGAACACGTCAGATGGGCGGATATTCGCTGGCGGACATTCATGTGCAGGTATCGCCTTATATCAGTGTATCAGAGGGACATAAAATAAGCGATGATGTTAAAGACAACATAATTAAAAATATTAAAACTATGAACTCTGTGACGGTGCATGTTGATGTTGAAAATGATGAAAAAATTCAACACGATGAAAACTATCTTATATCTCGCATGCAAATAAAAAAACAAATCATACCTTTAATTCCCTCATCATATAAGCTGGTAAATTTAACTCTACACTATTTAAACAATAAAATTGATATTTTGATTGTTTTGGGAATATCCACACAAAACAAAACAGGCACAGCCAAAGCACCACTGCCGACAAATATGATGACTGACTTAGATAAAATTAGCGAATCTTGTCGTTTAATAAAATATATTGGCAAGGTGCAAATCTGTATATCAGAGGATAAAGATGTCACTGCTTAAATCTGGATTTTGGGTCTCAATTATGACCCTTATCTCACGAATAAGTGGTTTTATCCGTGATATGGTATTTGCCAATCTTTTTGGTGCCACAGCTGTAACTGATGTTTTTTTTATCGCTTTTAAAATTCCTAATTTTTTTCGCAGATTATTCGCAGAAGGTGCGTTTTCTTTGGCTTTTGTGCCAGTTTTTACCGAATATAAAGAGACCAAAACCCACAATGAATTAAAAGATTTTGCAGCTTATGTTGCAGGAACTTTGGGCGTTATTTTATTAGTTTTGACTTTGATAGTGGTGCTTGCCTCGCCAGTTTTAGTATATGTTTTTGCCGCAGGTTTTATAGGTGATGATGCAAAATTAAATCTCACTGCTGATATGTTGCAAATTACATTTAGTTATTTGTTTTTTATTTCAATGACTGCTTATTCCGCCGGGATTTTAAATAGCTTTAATCATTTTGTCGTGCCGGCCTTTACGCCGGTTCTATTAAATCTTTGCTTGATAACCGCCGCTTTATTGAGTGCTTTGAATCTCACCTCACCACCGATTATGCTGCTGGCATGGGGAGTATTTGTCGCAGGATTAGTGCAGTTTTTGTTTCAAATTCCGTTTTTATTAAAATTAAAATTATTAACCAGACCAAAATGGGGTTGGAAAAATAAAGGCGTTAAAAAAATTATAAAACTTATGATTCCGGCTTTATTTGGTTCATCTGTGGCACAGATAAATTTATTATTTGATACATTTTTGGCAAGTTTTTTAATCTCCGGTAGTATAAGTTGGTTATATTATTCAGATCGTTTGGTGGAATTACCTTTGGGTTTGTTTGGGGTAGCTTTGGCTGTTGTTATTTTGCCATCTTTATCCGCTAAATTTGTCAAAGATAAAAAACAAGAGTTTTCAGATATTTTAGACTGGGCATTAAAAATTGCATTATTGATTGCTATCCCTGCCACAATAGGTTTATTTTTGCTCGGCAAAACTATTTTATGGACCTTATTTGCCTACAATGCTTTTACTCCAGAGGATGTTAATATGGCATCAATGAGCCTTCAAGCCTATGCCTTAGGGTTGCCGGCCTTCATTCTCATCAAAGTCTTGGCACCTGGCTTTTATGCTCGCTTTGATATGAAAACTCCGGTTAAAATCGGCATTAAAGTTATGTTTTTAAATATGGTTTTAAATATACTTTTTTTATATATTCTTATCACATATAATCTGGCTCCTGCTCATATAGGGCTGGCGGCAGCGACCTCAATGGCAGCATGGATTCACTGCATCTGGTTATTTGTAGCCTTGAAAAATAAAATTTATCATCCAAATAAAAAACACTGGTTTTGGTTGTTGTCAAAAATATTTATCTCATCAGCTGGGATGGCGCTCGTGATCCTAATGTTTGATATTCGTGATGAATTATGGCAAAATTATGATGTTATGGACAGAGTTATAAATATGAGCATGATAATAATGAGTGCCATTATAATCTATGTTGTGTTATCCTATGGGCTTGGTGTTCGCAACTTAAAGTATAAAACTAAATGAGACCTTTGCATAATTCAAGCACAATTTATAAAACAAATAGATTGCATATGCTTATAGCAAAAATTCGTCATCACGAGCGTAGCGAGGAACTCCAAAGGACTTGCCATTTTCCTCATTTTTGCTATAAAAATGCACTATTTTCTGTCCTCTCTAAACGGCACTTGAATTATGCAAAGGTCTCTAAATCTTAAAATAAACATGTCAAATTCAATCCGAATTCAAAAAGCCATCTCCCAAAGTCAAATTGCCTCACGCCGAGCAACGGAGAAAATGATAAAAAACCAACAAATACGAGTTAATGGTAATGTAGCAAAATTAGGTGATAAAGTCATAAAAGACGATAAAATAAACATTGATAACAATAGTTATGTTTGTATTGAAAAAAAAATAGATACTAAAATTTTAATCTATCACAAACCAATCGGAGTCATATGCACTAAATCAGATCCAGAAAGACGAGAGACAGTGTTTGATCAAATCCCCCAGGCGAAAGCTAATTGGTTAAATATCGGCAGATTGGATATAAACTCATCAGGTTTGTTATTATTTACGAACAATGGCGAGTTGTGTTACAGGCTTACCCATCCATCCTATGAAATAACGAGAAAATATATTGTTCGTATCTTAGGAGAGCTTGACAAAGAGCAGATTAAAAAATGCAAAGATGGGATTTTATATCAAAGAGAGGTTTTAAAGTTATCATCAATAAAGTTAATAGCAGGCGAGGGTATCAACAAAACCTATGCCATTTCCTTAAAAGAGGGCAAAAATCACGAGATAAGAAATATTTTTGAAAGTTTTGGGTTTCAAGTAAATAAACTATTGAGAGTAGAGTTTGCTAACATTGCCTTGCCAAGGGAATTAAAACCTGGTAAAAGTTTTTTAATAAATAATTATGATACGACCCAGATTTTAAATCAAGTTAACCTACCACTACAAAGCACAACTTTGCAATTAAAATTTACCAAAAAAACAAAAAGAAAGATGCGACTATAAGAATCTGCTTGAATTTTTTAATCATCTTGTTTTAATTGATGAGATTTTGTGTTGATGTTAATTAACTTATCGCCTCCAATTTTTAACTCAACTTCGGACATTTTTGTAGGATAAATCCCGGCTTCGGTTTCATAATAATAATAAATTCGGCTATTTTTTTGGTTGTTTTCTTTTAATAGTGGAGTCCCCAAAATATCATTTAATTTTTTTATACTCATCCCTACATATAATTGGGATAGTTGAAATTTATTGATAGTATTGCCCTGTGTTACAGGGTATTTGTAAGCATCTGGCAGCCAAGAGACGCAAGATGATAGAAGAATAATTGCAAAAAAAGATAATAAAATTTGTCTCATAGGTTATAATGCTCCATTATGGATTTAGAAAATTTAAAACAAGCCGGTCTAAAAATCACCGTTCCTCGATTGAAAATTTTACACATTTTACACTCAGGATGCAAGCGACATTTTACCGTCGATGAAATTTACCAAGAATTAATAAAACAAAAAGCCTCCGTAGGGCTTGCTACAGTTTATCGTGTTTTAGCACAATTTGAAGCCTGTAATTTGGTTTCGCGTGTGCAACTATATAACGATCAAGCAACTTTTGAAGCAGGGCAAGATCGTGATCACCACGACCACATGATCTGCATAAAATGCGGTAAAATAGTCGAGTTTTGTGACGATATAATAGAAGAGAGGCAAGAAAAAATAGCTAAAAAATATGGATTTAAACTAAAAAAACATCATATGGTGCTATTTTGTAAATGTCAAAATGGTTGTAAAAATAAAGAAAAATAATTTTACCAACAAAAATCTCTAAAAATATAGCTTGATATTAATGCAAGAGTCTCTAGTAATTTTGCTAAAAAAGTATAATCACATAAAATCCAATATTTTTGTCAAAAAAAATGTATAATGGCAGATTTTTATTAGATAAATCTGTGACAGACATTATTGACACTAAAAAACTCAACAAATCATTTGGAACATTACATGTTTTAAAGGATATTGATTTTAATGTTAAAAAAGGTGAAATCGTTGTAGTTTGTGGGCCATCAGGATCTGGTAAATCAACTCTTATCCGTTGCATCAATGCTTTGGAAGAAATTGACAGTGGCTCTTTGATTGTTGATGGCTTTGATTTAACTGACAACAAAACAAACCTTAACAAGATTCGTGCCGAAGCAGGTATGTGTTTTCAGCACTTTAATCTATTCCCTCATCTCAATATAGTGCAAAATATATCTATAGCACAGGTAAAAGTAAAAAAAATATCAAAAAAACAAGCCGATATAAACTCCCATAAATTATTAAAAAAAGTGGGGCTTAGCGAAAAAGCAGATACTTATCCTCGTAATTTATCAGGCGGACAACAACAAAGGGTAGCCATTGCCAGAACCCTGGCCATGGAACCGAAAATAATTCTTTTTGACGAGCCTACCAGTGCTTTGGATCCTGAAATGATAGGCTCTGTGTTGGATGTTATGAGAGAGTTAGCCCATGAAAACTATACTATCGTCTGTGTCACTCACGAGATGGGTTTTGCCAAAGAGGTGGCAGACAGAGTTGTTTTTATGGATGAGGGAGAAATTATTGAAAAAGCAAGTCCCAAAGACTTCTTTGAAAACCCTCAAACAAGCCGGGCAAAAAGTTTCTTGAAAGAAATTTTAACCCATTGAATGATGTTTTTATTTTGGAGTTTTTATAATTATGAAAAAAATAATTAGTATTTTATTGTTTGCTTTTTTAAGCACAGGCATCACAGCAGTCCATGCGGATGATATCAATCTTTGGAAAAAATCTACTTTGAATAAGATTTTACAAAAAGGAACCTTAACAGTAGGCCTAGAACCAGGTTATATGCCGTTTGAAATGAAGGACAAAAAAGGTAACATCATAGGTTTTGATGTCGACATGGCAAAGGCTATTGCAGGAGCTATGAAAGTTAAATTAAAATTTGTGCCAACCGCTTGGGATGGAATTATTGCAGGTCTGATTACTGGTAAGTATGACATGATAATGTCAGGCATGACAATTACTCAAGAACGTAATTTGAAAATTAACTTTGCGAACTCTTATATTAGTGTGGGACAGACAATTTTGGCTGACAAAAAACATGCTGGCAAATCTTGGCAACAACTTGATGATGCAAAATACACTGTTGTGACCAAACTCGGTGTCACAGGTGAGATAGCAACTCGTAAAATGTTCAAAAAAGCAAAAATTAGAACTTTTGAAACCGAAGCTGATGCCGCTCAAGAAGTTTTAAACGGCAATGCCGATGCTTTTGTTTATGACAAGCCATATAATGCTATCTTTTTTGCTCAAAAAGGAGCAGGAAAACTTATTCATCTTGATGAAGATTTGACCTATGAGCCATTAGGATGGGCTATTCGCAAGGGCGACCCTGATTTTACCAACTGGTTAAATAATTTTTTAAATCAAGCCAGACACGATGGCACCTATGATAAAATCTATAATAAATGGTTTAAAAATGACAAGTGGCAGAAAAAGGTAATGTAGTTTATTTTTTTAAAAAATGACTAATAAAAATCAAAGCATTATAAAGAATAAAACATTAGGGCATTTTATTGCCCTGATGTTTTTTATGGTATTAGGTTATGGTTTATATTCTGCCGCCTCAAACATGAATTATATCTGGAAATGGACAAGTGTTCCCTCCTATTTTGCTTATGAAGAACAGGTCGAGATAAAATCTGATATTGATGGCACAATTAAAATTATTGATAAAAATAATGTTGTTATAAAAGGTGATAAAGAATCCAAAAAAATCACTATTCCCACAGGTTATACAATTCAACTGAAAAATAATGATGAAATATATAGCGACGACACTATTATCGCTAACTATAAAAGTTGGCACGCAGGACCACTGTTATTAGGTTTGATGGTAACCCTACAAATATCCTTGTTTTCGGCAATATTGGCATTTTCAATCGGTGTTTCTTTGGCGTTTATGCGGCTGTCTTCCTACCAGTTCTTAAAAGATATTGCCACAGTTTATATTACGGTAATTCGTGGCACTCCGTTATTGGTGCAAATATTTATCTTTTATTTTATCATCGCTACAATTTTTGATTTGGAGAGATTTCTTGCAGGCGCACTATCCCTCGGTATATTTTTTGGTGCTTATATAGCCGAAGTTTTACGAGGAGCGATTCAATCCGTGAACAAAGGACAATATGAAGCAGCCAAATCGTTAGGGATGAATTATATGCAAACAATGATTTTTATCATTATGCCCCAAGCCCTAAAAAGAGCTCTGCCTACCCTAATCGGTGAGATGATCGCTTTGGTTAAAGATTCCTCACTTATCTCTGTAATATCTATTACAGATCTCACCAAAGTAGGACGCGAAATAGTCGCTAATACTTTTTCTCCATTTGAAACCTGGTTAATAGTGGCTGCGATGTATTTTGTAATTACTGCAATGTTGTCATTATTAGGCAACCGTATTGAGAAAAAAATGGCAAATCAAGGCGGCATGTAAAGAAGTTGTTTCTATGATTCCACACTACAGCATAATGCCCTCCCCCCATTGCTTTTTTTAATTTTTAGGGTTTTTTTTACACTTTCTTGCATTGATTTTAAAATTTATTTTTCATCTAACACTTTTTATGCTCCAATATTTTGTTATAAATTTTTTGATAGTAATTATTTAGATGATACCAACATAGGGGCAAGTGTAATTTACCTATTCTATAATTTTGCAAATTTTTTCTACAATGATTTTTAATTTTGTTATAATTAACTGTTTTTAAATTTGGATAAAAATAACTATGAATGACTTTAAAATCGCACCTTCAATTTTATCGGCGGACTTTGCCTGTCTTGGCAAAGATGTAGAGGATGTTTTAAAATCAGGTGCTGATATAGTGCACTTTGATGTAATGGATAATCACTATGTGCCAAACCTTACCATCGGTCCGTTGGTTTGTGAGGCTTTGGTTAAACACGGCATAACAGCGGATATTGATGTGCATCTTATGGTGCAACCAGTTGATCGGATTATTGAGGACTTTGCAGGTGCCGGCGCTACATATATTACCTTTCATCCGGAAAGCTCGGAGCATATTGATCGCTCTTTGCAACTTATAAAATCTTTGGGTTGTAAAGCAGGGCTGGTTTTTAACCCAGCCACTAATTTGGATATTTTAGATCATGTTATGGATAAATTAGATATGATTTTAATAATGTCGGTAAATCCTGGCTTTGGTGGACAGAGTTTTATCCCGCAAGCTTTGAATAAACTCAAAATCGCTCGGCAAAAAATTGATGATAGCGGTTATGACATTCGCCTTGAAATTGATGGCGGTGTTAAGGTTAATAACATCAAAGAAATAGCAGCCGCAGGCGCCGATACATTTGTCGCAGGCTCGGCAATTTTTGGGGCAATGAGTGATAAAGATGAAAACAAATATAATACGGTAATTCAAAAAATGCGAGACGAATTAGCCCAAGTTTAAAATATTATTATGCCCCCCAAACTAATTTTAATTGATGTGGACGGCACTATGGTTGATAGTGTGCCTGATTTATCCTATTGTGTTGATGAGATGTTGAAAAAATTAAATTTACCTATTCGTGGTGAAGAAAAAGTCCGTTTATGGGTCGGCAATGGGGTCGAAAAATTAGTGCAACGAGCCTTAACCTGTGAATTAGAGCCTGCTCATTTGGATGAGATTTTGTTCCAAAAAGCTATGCCTATATTTAATGAGTTATATCAGAACAATATTGCCAAAAAATCCGTTTTATATGATGGGGTTTTAAAAACTTTGCAAGAATTAAAACACCAAAAAATTCCCTTAGGTTGTGTTACCAACAAAGCCCAACGATTTACTTTGCCTTTGTTGAAAAATTTAAAAATTGATAACTTTTTTGATATGATTTTATGCGGTGATGAATTAGAGCACAAAAAACCTCATCCTGCCCCACTTTTACATATGGCAAAATTTTTTAATATCAAACCTACCGATAGTTTATTGATAGGCGATTCTCAATCTGATGTAAAAGCTGCCAGAGCCGCAGGTTTTAAAATTATCTGCGTCTCGTATGGTTATAATCACGGCAAAAATATTAAATTATCAAAACCTGATAAGGTGGTAGATTCTATGACAGAAATAAATTTTAATTTATGACAAAAACAGAATTTAACAAACTATGTCAAGATGGTAAGTATAGCCATATTCCAGTTATACGATCTCTTCCTGCTGATCTTGAAACCCCACTTAGTGTTTATCTTAAATTAGCGAATTTGCCATATAGTTTTTTATTTGAATCTGCCTTAGGTGGCGAGAAATGGGGCAGATATTCAATCATAGGTTTACCTGCGAGAAAAATTATATCCGTTGACAAAAATCAAATTAAAGTTATTGAGAATGGCAAAAATATAGAAATTATAAAAAATCAAAATCCGCTTGACTGGTTGGATAATTATCAACAACAATTCAAGCTTCCAAAAATTGACGAATTAAAAATTATGCCAGGTGGCTTGGTAGGATATTTTGGTTATGAGACAATATCCTATATTGAAAAAAACTTTAAAAATGACAAAATTGATGATTTGAAAACTCCTGATATTTTATTGATGCAAACTCAACAATTAGCAATTTTTGATAATTTACAAGGCAAACTTAATTTAATTACCCTTGTTGAAGCAAAGCAAAAAAATTACCAACAGGCGATTGATGAGTTGGATAAATTACAACAAAAATTAGAACAACCGCTCAAAAACACCAGATTAAAAACCGCAGATTTTAATAATACATTTGAGCACTACACTAAAAAACCAGACTTTATCAACTGGGTCAAAAAAACTCGTCAAGATATTATAAATGGTGAGATTATGCAGGTGGTTTTATCACAAAAATTCAAATGTGATTTTAAAATTGATGAGTTATATTTATATCGTGCTATGCGTCAGATAAACCCATCGCCCCATATGTATTATTTGGATTTTGATGATTTTAAAATTGTTGGCTCTTCGCCTGAAATTCTGGTTCGTTTGAAAAATAATAAAGTCACAGTCCGCCCTATTGCAGGCACTCGCAGGCGAGGTGTTAATGTTGATGAGGATAAAAAATTAGCCCAAGAACTATTAGATGACCCAAAAGAGATTGCCGAGCATTTAATGTTGATTGATTTAGGTCGCAATGATATCGGACGAGTTGCCAAAATAAGCTCGGTCAAACTCACTGAAAAAATGATAATAGAAAAATATTCTCATGTGATGCACATAGTCTCTAATGTGCAAGGTGAAATAAAAGATAATAAATCTGCTATTGATGTTTTAAAAGCTACTTATCCTGCGGGAACCGTCTCTGGTGCGCCAAAAGTGCGAGCGATGCAAATTATTGATGAACACGAGAAATATAAAAGAGGGATATACTCAGGGGCTGTGGGATATTTGGGTTTTGATGGCTCAATGGATACCGCGATTGCCATAAGAACCGCCATCATAAAAAATAAAAAATTATATATGCAGGCAGGGGCAGGGTTGGTATATGACTCAGATCCCAAATTAGAATATCAAGAAACAATTAACAAAGCGGCAGTTGTGTTTGATGCGGTGGCTTTGGCACACAAGGGGCTACGATGAGACCTTTGCATAAATCAAGCACAATTTATAAAACAAATAGATTGCATATGCTTATAGCAAAAATTCGTCATCACGAGCGTAGCGAGAACTCCAAAGGAATTGCCATTTTCCTCATTTTTGCTATAAAAATGCAATATTTTCTGCATTCTATAAACAGCACTTCATTTATGCAAAGGTCTCACTATGATTTTAATGATAGATAATTACGACTCTTTTACTTATAATTTAGTGCAATATTTTGGCGAATTAGGTCAAGAAGTGACAGTTAAAAGAAATGATGAAATAACTATATCCCAGATAAAAAAACTATCCCCTAAAATGATAGTTATCTCACCTGGCCCTGGTGTGCCAGACAAAGCTGGAATAAGCATTGAGGTTGTTCAAAATTTTAAAGGTAAAATTCCAATTTTGGGAGTTTGTCTGGGGCATCAGGCGATAGTGTCCGCTTTTGGTGGCAAGATAATCAAAGCACGAGAAATAAAACACGGCAAAACCTCACCCATTTATCACAATATGCAGTCAATTTTTAATAATTTATCTGTGCCATTTACGGCGACCCGTTATCACTCACTAATTGTGGATAAAAAATCCTTGCCAGATTGTTTTGACATAACCGCCTGGACTATTACAGAGGACGCAAAAATGGATGAGATTATGGCAATCAAACACAAAGAACATATGATTGAAGGCGTGCAGTTTCATCCAGAATCAATTTTAAGCGAATACGGTCACAAATTATTAAAAAACTTTTTGGAACAATATAAAATATGACAAATTGCACAATCACAGATGCCATCAATACAATAATAAATGGCGATCATTTAAAAGATGAGCAAATGTCATCTGTTATGCAAATTATAATGACAGGCAAAGCAACAGATGCAGAAATTGGTGGATTCTTAATAGGCTTGCGATGCAAAGGCGAGAGTGTTGATGAGATTTTTGCCGCCGCCTCTGTGATGCGTGAGTTATCATCAAAAGTGGATATAAAAGATGATAATTTATTTGATACCTGTGGCACAGGTGGCGATGGCTCGCATACTTTTAATATCTCAACTGCGGTAGCGATTGTGTCTGCTGCCTGTGGAATTAAAATTGCTAAACACGGTAATCGTAGTGTCTCATCCTCATCAGGTTCGGCAGATTTATTAGAACTATCAGGGGTTAATATCAACCTTACACCACCACAAATCAAAAAATCAATAACAGAGACTAATTTGGGTTTTATGTTTGCCCCATTGCATCATAGTGCGATGAAATATGCTATCAAAGCACGGCAAGATTTAAAAACTCGGACGATTTTTAATCTTTTGGGTCCGCTTACTAATCCTGCTAATGCCACCCATCAATTGCTTGGTGTTTTTGATAAAAAATGGTGCAATCCTTTAATTCAAGTTTTGCAAAAATTCAACATAAAATCAGCAATGGTTGTCTCGTCCTCCAACAACATGGATGAGATAAGTTTAGACTGCCCCACCCATATATCAGAGCTTAAAAATAATAAAATCATTGATAAAATTATTATACCTGAGGATTTTGGTATAAAAACTCGCACTAATCCTAATATAAAAGCTGCAAACTGCGAGCAATCATTAGAGATAATTAAAGATGCTTTTTCTAACCAAAACACCGATGCAACCGATATAATTGCGATGAATACCGCCGCCGTGCTTTATTTAAGTGATGATAAAAACAACTTAAAAGATAGTTTTAAAATAGCAAAAAAAGCGATGCAAGATGGCTCGGCTGTCAACAAACTCAATCAACTTATCAAATTCACTAATTCATTTTAAAATGTCTAATATCTTAGAAAAAATTGTAGCTACCAAAAAAATAGAAATAAAAAAGGCTCAACAAAAAATAAATCTTGATGAATTAAAAAATTTAATTG
Organism: Gammaproteobacteria bacterium; assembly: GCA_003645455.1. Lineage (GTDB taxonomy): Bacteria > Pseudomonadota > Gammaproteobacteria > QNFE01 > QNFE01 > QNFE01. The sequence continues at coordinate 48,840 of QNFE01000008.1, forward strand.
CAAAAAATCAACCGCCTACGCCAAGGGGTTTTATTGATGCCATCTCTTTAAAATATCAACAAAAAAAACCTGCCATCATCGCCGAGATAAAAAAAGCCAGCCCCAGTCGTGGCATAATTTGTCATAATTTTAACCCTGCAAAAATAGCAAAAATGTATCAGCAAGGTGGTGCTTGTTGTCTGTCGGTATTGACAGATAAAAAATATTTTAAAGGTAGCACGAAATATTTAAAAAAAGCTAAAAACTCTTGTGATTTGCCCGTTTTACGCAAAGATTTTATTATTGATGAATATCAAATTTATCAATCAAAATTGATGGGGGCAGATTGTATTTTATTGATAGCCGCTATTCTTAGTTTGGCAGAATTAAACGAGTTGATTGCTGTGGCACATAATTTACAATTAGATGTGTTATTAGAGGTGCATAATCAAAAAGAGATGATGATGGCGAACCAAACAAAGGCTCGTCTGCTCGGAGTTAATAATCGCAACCTCAAAGATTTTAGTATTGACATAGAAAACACTAAAAAATTAAAAGAATTTGCCAACCAAGACAAAATAATCATCACAGAATCAGGGATAAATAATAAAGATACCGTCCGACAAATGTTACAGAATAATATCTATGGTTTTTTAATTGGTGAGGCTTTTATCAAAGAGCATGCCCCACTTTTAAAAATGCAACAAATGTTTGCCTAACGACATTCTAATTGGTCCAACAATCATTAATGCAACATTCCTGATTATCGCTTGCAGGTTTTTAAAAATCAGTAGCTTCAATTTGCAGATAAGCAATACTTATGTGGCGACCAACTTCACGATCAAAACTAATCCAGTTTTTAAATTTTGCAAGTTTTGGTACAATTTTCTCTTTCATTTCAAAGTCACTTATGCCATCATCATAGAATTTTTTAGTCCATTTATATAGGGTTTCTAAGTATTCTAAATAGGTTTTTGGCACAGATACATCTCCTGCTTTACCGTGTCCTGGCACATAAACCTTTGCTTTGATTTTTATAATACTTTGCAAAGCTTGGATATTTCCTACAAATGAACCACCTCCCATCTGCCCTAACCTGCCGAGTAAAACATTATCTCCTAAGATTACCAAAGATTTTTCTGGCACTTCCAGCATAATATCTGTTGTAGTATGGGCATCTCCATGATGATGAATTTTAATGCTTAGCCCTGCTATTTTTATAATATCCTTATCTTGTAAGGATTTATCAGGGGCAACAACTTGGGTTCCCTCGGTGGCTTTGTCGGTTAAATTCATCATACTATCCACCCATCTTTGTCCGACATCAGTATTTTTTACCATTTTGACAAGTTTGTCATGGGCATAGATTTTAACCTGCGGATAGGCATTGACAATTGCGTGATTTCCCAACCAATGATCGCCGTGTTCATGAGTATTAAATACAGCCACAACTGGTTTTTTTGATATTTTTTTAATCGCTCTTAATACCATCTCTCCTACCTGCACGCTGGAACCTGGATCAACTACAATTATGCCATCTGTGCCAATAATAAAAACAGGATTATTCATAAACCCTTTATTTTTAGGGTTTGGTGGATTGAGATCACCATAGATTACATACGAATTATCGGCAATTTTTACCGCAGGATAATCAGGAATGGGAGGAGCAATAGTGGTAGAGTTTACAGTTTGCAAAAAACTCATAGCAAAAATTAACAATAAAAAACTTAAAATTTTATTAAAAAACATTTTTAAATTATCCTAAAAAATTATAAAAGTGTATAATAGTGATTTTTTGAACGAATATCAACTTATTTTATTTTAATTTTTTAAGGTTTTTAAAAATGCAACTCCAAGATATATCTTGCCCTGAGGCCAAAGAAGTTTTAGAAAATGGCGGACAACTTGTCGATGTTCGCACCGCACCTGAACACCAACAAGGCACGATTGAAAATTCAATTCACTTGCCATTACAAGATATTTATGGTGCTCAAAATGTATTGGATGACAAAAAACCGATTATTGTGTATTGTCGCAGTGGTGCCAGATCTGCTCAGGCCAAGATGATTTTAAATTCAATGGGATACAGATATGTCCATAATCTAGGTGCCATCAACAACATTAATAGTTGTTAATTCTCACTCTATTTTTGCTCCACAATAACAACAAAACTCCTGCAAAAACAATCATAGCGGTAAGATATAATCCATAGTTATAACTGCCGCTATATTCAAAAAGAGCCACACTATATAACGGTGCACTAATTTGTCCTACGCCATAGGCAGTGGTAAAGGTTGCCATCAAAATTACAGGGTTATGTTTGGCTATCTCACCTGCCAGATTCATAAATAAAGCTACCAAACCGACAAATGTGCCGCCATATAAAATACCGCTCAATAAATTAAGATAGATATTGTCGGTTATAGTGGGGATTAAAATACCAGCAACCTGCAACAACATCGCCATAATTATAATATTAATACTGCCATATTTTTTTGCCAAAATCATTAAAATTATTGACGATGGAATGCCGGCAAATCCTGCCATAAGCCATACATTTGAACCAAATCCTTGCAACCCATCAATTGAATTTATTATATCTGGTAAAAAAGTGGCTTGAATTACAAAACCCACCCCTTCGGTAAAATAGGCAATCGTTAAAACTACCACGAAAAAAGAAAAAATAGACATATCAAATTTATGATGAGGCGCATTATCTCTTATTTTTTTATCAAACGATAAAATATAAAATGGATAAACAGCAACAACCAAGCCAAAAATTGATAACACTTGCCAAATATTTTGCCATGGTAGGTGTGCCACGAGACGAGACAATAAATCCATACCAACAATAGCCACTCCGATTCCACTAAAATACCAACCCATCGCCTTTTTTTTATCATCAAATTGCAACTTTAACATTACAATTGAGGCACCCACTATCAAAGCCATCGCTGTGCCAAAACCTGCGACAAGTCTTGATATAATCCAAATTATAGGCTCGGTTGTGAAACTTAAAATCAAAGAGGTTATAATGCTTAAAACCAAACCTAACCTAAATAATTTAACCTTGGTATTTATGTTGCTGATAAAAACTGCAAATAAAGTGCCTGCCATATAACCGACATAATTGATAGAGGCTAAAAATCCGGTAAATTCCACCGACAAAAAATCATCCAGCATAACAGGTAAAAGCGAGGTAAAAGCAAATCGTGCCAACCCCACCCCGACTACCAGTGAGATAATTCCTGCGATAATTATGTTTGTGTTGTTGTTTTTATCTATCGCTGAAAATTGCATTTTAAAATTGTAATTAATGGTTGTGTAAAAAGTTCATGCAATTATACATAAAATTGTAACTTTATTTAGTTTATATGGTATAATTTTTGTTTTTTTATTGATTGTAGTTTTGAAAATAACAAAGATGAGCAAACTTGATACACAACAATTAAATAATCTTTTTCCTGCAATAATATCAGCAAGCAGATCAACAGATATTCCTGCATTTTATAGCGATTGGTTTGTCAATAGATGGAGGGCTGGTTTTATAAAATGGAAAAATAATTTTAGCGGAAAACTTTATAAAATAAATTTTGATAAAACAAGAGTAGTTGTGTTTTGGACAAAAAATCCAAAACCCATGTTCAAGCATTTAGATTTTTTAGATAAAAATATTCCAAATTATTATTTTCAATTTACATTAAATGATTATGTTGATGAAAAATTTGAATTAAGTGTTGCAAATGTTGAAAAAAGAATTAAAATATTTAAAACACTATCAAAAAAACTCGGGAAAAAAAGAGTGATATGGCGATTTGATCCATTAATTTTAACAGATAAAATTGATGTTAATAAGTTATTAAGGAAAGTTGAAAATATTGGGAACGAACTGAAAGATTATACAACAAAATTAGTATTTAGTTTTGCTGATATATCAATTTACAAAAGAGTTGAATATAATTTAAAAAAAGATGATGTGAAATATATTGAATTTACAGATAGCACAATGCACGAATTTGCAAGCGGACTACAAAAATTAAACAATAATTGGGGTTTTGAAATAGCAACATGCACAGAAAAAATTGCATTAGAGCAATATGGAATAAAACACAATAAGTGCATAGATGATGATTTAATGATAGATATATTCAAAGAAGACAAACAATTAATGAAATATCTCGGAGCAGAACTTGATATGTTTACAAACAAAATCACAAAAACAAAGAACATGAAAGACAAAGGGCAAAGAAAAAATTGCGGTTGCATAATAGCAAAAGACATAGGACAATATCATACATGCCCCCATGGTTGCAATTATTGTTATGCCAACTCATCCAAAGAATATGCCAAAATAAATTTTAAATTACATAAACAAAATCCAAACAGTAGCACAATCACAGGAGACATTGATGCCAGAGTTTAAATTTAATCTACCGAACGGTGCAGATTTATCAAGAAGCCAAATGAAAGCAATTAATTCAGAAAGACCAATTTTTTTAACAGGTGTTCCTGGTAGCGGTAAAACAGTAGTGTCAGTATACAGGATTAAAGAAAGTAAAAATAAAACAGCATTATTTACTTATGGAAAATTATTAAGATTTGCAATTGAAAAAACCGTAGCGGATGATACAAAAGAGATTCACAACATTCACAGATGGTTTTATGATACAACAGGAATCTGGTTAAGCAGAATAAATGACAATAATTATGATCATTGCCAGAAGTCATTAACAGATAAATTTAAAGATGAAGACAAATATAACGGAATCTTTGTTGATGAGGGACAAGACTTTAAACCTATCTTTTTTAAGTTACTGGACAAGATAACAGGTAACCTCTCTGTAAGTGCCGATGATGCTCAGCAAGTTTATAGAGATAGAGGAACTGAGCAACAAATTTTAGAAATATTGCCAAACTTATATAAAATTGAACTAACAGAAAATTACAGAAATGGTTACGAAATATATAACTTTGCTAGACAATTTGTTCCAAACAATCCAAGAGCAAATGATAAAAATATGCTGGAAAAATTAAAACAAAATCAAAAAAATTCTGATATACCGACAATATATGTAGAAAATGAACTAAACGATACATTTGATACTGTTGCAAACATATTAAAAGACAACAAAGGATACAATATTGGCATATTGTGTGATAACATTCTTTCTGTTGAAACATATGCAAAAAAAATACCAGATGAACATGAAACTACAATCTACACAAGCGAAAATAATCAAATTAATAATTTACAAAATATCATTATAACAACATTTAAGTCAGCAAAAGGATTGGAGTTTGATATTGTTATCATGCCTCATTTTCAAAGACTCAACGAAGAACATGCAAAAGAGTATTATGTAGGAGCAACCAGGGCAAAAAGCAGTTTGTATTTGCTGGCTATAAAAAAATTACCAGAAATGTTAGAAAAAATGGACAAAAACACTTATGAACTAAAAAAGGTGTTAAAATGAGCGATAAACAAAAAAAACTATATCTACAAATTCATCACCTCAAATTGGGGCATTATGTATCTTGCGGACTTATTTGTCCTGATAAATATTTAATTGGCGATATTGAAAAAGACATACAATCAATAAACTGTGAGTTATTAACATTATCAACCACCAAAGCAATAAAATATTCAAATCAACCAAAACATATACAGCCACCAAACAACGAATTATTAACCTTACCAACCACCAAAACAACAAAACATACAGATGCACCGATTGAAAAAAAGCAACAAGATCAAATGTATTTGGAACTAACACTAACACCAGATGAATGCAATAAATACATACAAAATGACAATAATATTTTTTTTATTGACAAGCCTTTGCCTATTACAAGAATCAAAGCAATTTATTGTGAAAATTGCACAAAAAACAAAAAAGATATTGTAAAAAAATTAAAACAAAGAAATTTTGGTTTTATGCCTGAGCGACTATTTAAAACGATCAAAAAAAATGATTTAAAAAAAATGTCTACTCTTGATAACAATATTAAAAAACCAGAAAACAGAGAATATGAAAATATAGAGTTCTGCAAAACCTATGACAAAATTATGGGAATGTTTGCTTTTGCTAAAAATGCTCATCTATATTACACGAACAAAAATAAGATCTATAAAAATTATCCAACCATGTATTTTAAAATATTTGACAATACTACAAATGAAATTAAAGTCACACAGTGGCTTGGTGATTTAAAAAATGATAGCAAATTTAGTGAAATCTTTAAACTACTAATTGACAAATTGAAGTCAACAGAAATTATTGACAGTGATTTTATAAAAAATGTTATTAGCAAAACAGATAATGGCACAATCAAAAACCATCTTAGTGAATTGTTGGAAGGAGAATCAAACAAAAAAACATTAAAAGAATTGGAGCAATATGATGCTTACTATTATATTTGTTTATTATACTTGTATCGTAGAAAAGAATCAAATGATAAAAATGTACTAAAAAACAATATCATTGATGAGGTTCCATATGATAAAATTGAAAATGCACTTGCATTATTTGGTTTATACTATGGCTATTCAAAACTTAAAACATATGAAGAAATAAAACTGGACAATGATCATTTTAAAAAAATTAACGGCAACAATGATGAATATAGTATAAAATTTAAATTAGATTCCAAGTTTGATTATTATTTAATAGAAGCTATTTACCAGTATTCATTAAAGAAAAATAATGGTGCAGAAAATTCAGAATTAGATTTTATAGATTATCTTTTTCCGCCAAAGAAAATTAATAAAAATTTAAATGTTGAAGAACCAAATATTGTGGATAAAAAAACTTATCATGATATTGTAGACTTAAAAATTACACAAAAAGAATGGGGCAACTATTTATCTGATAAAATAAAAGAATCTAAAAAATACAAAGACGAATTGATTGATGGAAAAGACTATATTGTAACCTACACAAAACGACATTACCCCAATCTGATAAAATACAGGGCTAAGACTAATTGTTTGTATTGCAACAAAAATGAATTACAGACAAAAATACAAGAGGAAAACTACAACAAAAAACCTTGTGAACTAATCTACATACTTAAAGCTGACAATATAATATGACAGATATAGATACTATAAAAAATGAACTTTGTAGCAAAACAACCATTCAACAATTAGAGCAATATGTAGGAACAAATTGGTTGCACATCTTGGATTATTTTGATAACATCAGTTGCACAGAACTTGAAAAAAACAAACAAGAAATTGAGACCATGTTTTATGACTTAATTGACAACGAGTTAATATCAGAACAACATAATTCAAAATTTATAAACTCTCTTTTAATTTTGTTGGCAGAAAAGTTTGAATTTTTACAACTAAAAGCACCCATCAAAGAAATAATTAGTTATCTGCCAAAAACAACACCAGTATTAAATAGACTAAAAGCATCAGTATTATATTTTAATATAAATGATGTCAGAACAGGATACCACGAGATTTTTAATAAAGTAATGGAGCAAATTGAGTACGCTCAAGAAAATGAAGAGTTTATTGATAAAACAATTAATTCTGTTGTCTGTTTTTACTTTCATGCAATAGAACAATTTACAGAGGCAAAACAAAATAAAATAGGCAACAGTTTCAAACAATTGTTTGCAGATAATGCGAAAAATTATTCTATACTTAACGATGAAAGCATTAAAAAACATATTAAGTCAGTAGATTGCAACAACTACAAAGAAGCTATTGTAGCGGAAAAACAAAAACTATTAGATAGACAGGTTTTTGCAATAAAAAACGACACACTAAACATCAAAATAGAAACAAGTGATTTTAGTGATGAATTAAGAAAAATCAAAGGCGGATCCCCATCATAAGTGCAACACTCCAATAGGTTAAAAGGATATAATAAATCACTTTTTAACCTATCAAAATTAAGGAGTGATTATATGAAACAATATATCCAGTTAACCTGTGAG